>JAFSQF010000011.1 GCA_017446745.1 Bacteroidales bacterium | reverse complement strand
CTCTATCACTTTCTCGTATTTTTTCGTGCCGCCTTTTTCCCATTATAATGGTTTGTTCCCTACGGTTGCAGACCGCCTCGCATCGCAGGCGAGGACGCCCGCGTACCAACATCGCAGGCGGGGACGCCCGCGTACCAAGTAGAACTGCCAGATGTTCTCCTCTCTGTTCTCGTCGAGGGATGTCTGCACTTCCCCGTCCTCCTCGTATTCGAACCCTTGAGCCCAAGCTTCGCAATCGTCTGGCTGCACACGTGTTCGGCGCCTACGCTGCACGCCGTCTCGTGCTGCAACGTCTTCAATCTTAGACTTACACGTGCCTCCTTGGCCTCCTCGGCGCACCTGCGAGCCTCCTCGGCCAGCCTGTCCTGCCTCTCTTTCGCTTCCCGCTTCTCATCAAGCCACTTGCCGTAGAACCCGAGAGCCGCCTCGTACAGCCTGTAGTACGTGTACTGAACCATGATTCCAGTGTCCCCCTCGGGGCTTCTCCATTTCTTTGTCGGTTTGATAAACATTGCGGCTGCAAAATTACACAAATCCAACCAATTCGCAGAATAAAAATGGGGGCCACACAAAAGGGGTTTTCACCCCAAAACCGCCATTTTTATCAATATTCAAAACTGTAACTACAGCATCATTAAGCGCTTAGTATCTTTATGCGTATTGATAAATTCCCGAATTAGCCAGTATTGCTGCAATGTGGGTTAAAGAGGATATAAAAAAGCCACGGCAAGCCCTCTCGCTTGCCGTGGCTATAACTAAATGAAGAAACAGACTATGCCTGAACTAATCTAATTGTGCTTGGAATATTGACAATGTCCTTGTCATCAGAAACAAAACACATATTCCCTCGCTCGCAGCATCGCACAAGGTAAACATCGTTGAAATCAGAGGAATTGCTCATTGAGTTAACTATACCATTGATGTCTATATTGTTAAAATCATCAGGTCTTTTCTGAGTCACATTGTATAAAATGTCTTTTACTTGAGCTTTTACATCTGCCAATGCTACTTCGAAGTCCTTGGTCGGTCGATAATCGCGTTTGTAATCAGCATCAAATAGACCATTGTTATTTTTCCACTGACCAAACTCAATACGAAGAACCCTATTAATGTATTCTGACAAAACCATCGAGGTAATAAACAATCCCGCTTTCCTGTCGATAATATCGCGCAATAGGCTTGCATACTGGCCTTGTTTTTTCTTCTCGCTACCGGCCATAGGACCATAAATATATATCCAAACGTTAGTGTCGAACAGATAGCTATTCATAGGACTAACGTTGTGATCCTTCAATTTATCAACTTTCATGGATAACTTCTTCTATTACTTTAGAATAGTCTTTCTCGTCATTATAGAAAGACTTGGCATTAGTGGTGACTTTTTTGATACGAATGGCTGTTGCTTCGTCAAGATGTTCCAGCCCAAGCATTAACTTTAGTTCCTCGCTTGTGTAATCCTTATAAAGATTGCCAATAATGACATTGAGGAATGCCGTTGTCAGCATTTCCACACCTTCAAAGTCCAGAACGACCTTCTGCCCTGCACGAAAAGCATTCATCTCCATCTCGTAGAGAGGTTCTGCTTCGTCAGGAGTAATGCCTTTGTTAAGCGAGATGTGGTCTGTAATTTTTATCTTAAGAATATCCATATATTAAAATTATAAAAGGTCATCCATATTTGGAGTTTCTGATTTCATCCAGTAGTGCTTGGAGTCGTTGAAATTAAACTTAATATTCACGATAGTACCAGGAAATTCCAAATTTAAGTTATGAAATACAAATTGCCCATTGGTGAATTCCACAAAACCGCCAGCCGATACCATGTTATTTTTTACTTTTACTAAAAATAGGTATGTTGCATTATTCGGCGCCGAACTGCATCAAATAGGCCTTGATGAATTCGTCGATTTTGCCGTCCATCACGCCCATGACGTCGCCGGTCTGGTAGCCGGTGCGGTGGTCTTTCACTCGGCGGTCGTCCATGACGTAGCTGCGTATCTGGCTGCCCCACTCAATCTTTTTCTGGCTGGCTTTGATTTTGGCCTGCTCTTCCATGCGATGCTTCATCTCGCGGTCGTAGAGTTGCGAGCGGAGGAGGCGCAGGGCGTTTTCCTTGTTTTTGGGTTGGTCGCGTGTTTCGGTGTTTTCTATCAATATCTCCTCTTCTTCACCAGTATAGGGGTCCTTGTATTGGTAGCGCAGTCGTACGCCGCTCTCCACTTTGTTGACGTTCTGCCCGCCGGCGCCACCGCTGCGGAAGGTGTCCCACGACAGGCGCGACTGGTCGACGACAACCTCGATAGTGTCGTCTACCAGAGGGGTGACGCTGACAGAGGCGAAGCTGGTCATGCGCTTGCCCTGAGCGTTGAAGGGGCTTACGCGCACCAGGCGGTGCACGCCGGTCTCGCTTTTCAGATAGCCATAGGCGAACTCGCCCTCAATCTGCATCGTCACGCTCTTGATGCCGGCGCCGTCGCCGTCGAGCGAGTTGCTTATGACGACTTTGTAGCCGGAGCGTTCGGCGTAGCGTATGTACATTCGCATCAGCATCTCAGACCAGTCCTGAGCCTCCACGCCGCCGGCGCCGGCGTTGATGCTAAGCACCGCGTCAAGACGGTCGCTCTCGTTGCGTAGCATGTTCTTGAACTCAAGCTCTTCCACCAGCTTGGTGGTTGTTTCAAGCTGTTTTGTCATCTCTTCTTCTGTGGCGTCGCCGGCCTCGAAGAATTCGAAGAGTACGCTCATATCGTCGCAGCTATCGTTGACGACTTTGAATGCTGAGGTCCATGTTTTCTTGCCTTTTATTTCGAGCATCACCTTCTTGGCTTCTTTGGGGTCGTTCCAGAAATCTGCTGCTTCTGTTTTTTTCTCTTCCTCAGCTATTTGGGTGCTGAGGTTGTCGATGTCGAGGTATTTGCGCAGGGCGTCGCGGCGCTGCTCCAGGTCTTTTATGGTTTCGGGGATAGTCATTTGTTACACTATATTTTAAAGATATTAATCATCAGAATGGTAATGTCGGTGGAGAGGTGGTAGTTGGTGGCGTAGTCGTGGTCGAGGCGCATCAGGTCGGGGTTTTTGACGTTGGGCAGGCGGTCGCAAGTCTTGAAGATGCCTCTCTTGATGTTAGGCAGGGGCTCTCCTGCTTGCTTGCTATTGTTAGCAGAATGAGAAAAGCTCCTCGAAGAATAGCCTATCCAGCTCTTGCGCCCCAGCAGGACGGACAGGCAGTCGCTGAAAAAGCGTCGTTTGCGACGTTGTGGCCAGAATAGGAGAGGGGAGAGCATCAGTACCAAGAGGGCACTGGTGATGTCGAAGAGACGTTTCGTCCGTCGGTTTGTAGGGTTGGTGATGTTGCCGAAGTCGGGGGTGTAGAGGTCGTCGACGCTGACGGTGTAGTTGCTTCCTATCAGCACTTCCATATCCTCTGGGGCGCGGCGGAACTCCTTGTTGCAGGCTCCTTGCTTCTGTGTTATGTCGAGCATGTCGCTTATGGAGACGTCTTTGCCGCTGAAGATTATCTCGTCAACATTTTTTGATGCCATCTCCACGGAGGCAATATCTTGGACGCGCTCAATACTGCGAGGTTCGATACCAAGGTTGTCGAAAAGCGATGTGATGCGTTGGTATTCGGCCTCGGAGCCCACTATCAGATAGCGTCGGCGGGTGTCGGAGCGTTGGCGGTAGCCTTTGACGCCCGCCAAGTTCAGAAGGCCGCGGATGGCCAGGGTGGAGAATATGCTCCACACAGAGCCCAGGAGCACTATGGCTCTTGAGAAGCGCAGCTCTTCGCCCAACAGCGAGTAGAAAACAAGCAGGCACAGGGCTCCGAAGCCCATGCCCTGCACAATGCGGCCGAGACGGAGCGGCTTGTCGTAACCACCGGCCAGCCAAGAGGTTAGTAGGAGTATGATGACATAGATGGGTAGTATGCACCAGATGTAGAGGTCGGAATAATAGTTTACGTTTTCGGCCCAGTAGGTGGCCCAAATGTGGCGAATGGCTTGAAAACCGGCCAGAGCGGCCACGAAATCGAGCAGGGGCACAGCGAGATAGGAGGCTATGCGTTGCACGAAATCAATCGAGGCACGTAGCCAGATGGCGCATTGTATCAGAATGTTGTAAAACTTCGCGCCGCCTTTGCTGAAATATTTGCGAGCGAAGATTGCCATGGCGTTGTAGAAGGTGTAGACGTAGTTCATCGACGATTTCCGCGTGCTCTCGCCCTTGTAGTGCAGTATGCGGGTGGTGGGGAGGTAATAGTTCTTGTAGCCTGCCAGATGGATGCGCCACGAGAAGTCAATGTCCTCACCATACATGAAATAGCTTTCGTCCAAAAAGCCAGTCTTTTGCAGAGCTTCGCGGCTTATCATCAGAAAGGCACCCGGCAGCACATCGACCTCGTTGACAGTGTTGTCGTCGAGATGTCCCATATAGTAGGCCCCCACCTTTTTATTGTGGGGGAAGAGTTTAATGAGGCCGCTAATCTTGAAGAAAGAAGTGGCCGGCGAGGGGAATCCGCGTTTGCTTTCTTTCAAGAATATTCCATCGCCATTAATCATCTTCACCGTAAGGCCGCCGCAGTCAGGGTGTTCGCAGTAGAAATCCAGGCAAGTGCGGAAAGTGTCGCGCTGTACGAGGGTGTCGGGGTTGAGGAGTAGGACGAGGTCGGGTTGTGGTGCGATAGATTGTTGAATGTTGGCGGACTGTTGCCTTGGTGGGTTGTTCAGGATTGCTTTTAAGGCCTGGTTGTTGGCTTTGGCGAAGCCGGGGTTGTCGCTATTGGCTATGAGATGCACCTGAGGGAAATGGTCGTGGACCATCTGGACCGAGCCGTCGGAGGAGTTGTTGTCTACCACCCAGACCTCCACGTCGAGCCCGACGGCAGCGTCGAACACCGAGCGCAGGCACTGCTGAAGGAAGTACTTGACATTATAGTTGACTATGACGACCGAGATCATGATGGAGGCAGAGAGATGAGGTTGTTAATATATTTCTGGGCAGCCCGGTGTGAAATAGGCCGCTGTGAAGGCTATGATGATTAATGCCAATTTCCACCAGGTGAGGTGCTTGTGCTCTTCGTCGAAGAGTATGCTGACGCTTACGTGTAGCAATATGCCAACCACGATGCCCATAATGGCCGACTGCACGGTGTCGTTGCCGCTAAACACGAAGATGTTGCAGAGCGAGCCAAGTGGAGTCATTATGGCAAAGAGCGAGAGCAGGATGGTGGATTTCAGTTTGCTATACCCATTGCTCATGAAGAGACCGACAAGCACGATTGATATTGGGATGTTGTGGAGAATGATGCCATAGAGGAGGCTCTGGTGGGTGTCGCCGTGGTTGTCGAACAGGGGCATGCCTTCCAGAAAGGCATGAATAGAAAGGCCTATCATCAAACCGACGATAGGGTGGTGGGATGGTGAATGCTGGTGGCCGTGGTCGTCGTGGCAGTGTTCTGTAGAGCAGTGGTCGTGACCGTGCTCCACGCCATGAGTGGCATACTCAAGCACGAGTTGGATAAGGAAACCCACCAGGACGGAGGCCCCGAGTTTTATGTGGTGGTGCGGAGTGGCGAAGCCATGGGCGAACAGATGAGGCACCAAATTGATGAAGCACGAGGCAAGCAGGAATGCCCCGCCGAAGATTGCTGTGGCTTCGGTGATGGTGGGCGACACTTTTTTGCCTCGCGGCAGAAGGAGCCCCCAGGCTACTATCCCTCCGAAAATCAGGAGATAAGAGATTATTACAGTGCTATTCATTTAGTGTGAACGAAACTGCAAAAATACTAAAAAAAAGTGAATGGAGCAGGATGATGATCTATTTGTCGTTCATGGCCAGAGAGAAAAAGTATCTCTTCCTATTCGTGAGGCACGTTCATGAGGCGTAAAAAAAAAGAGGGTAAGCTGATTATATCGCGTCGCTACAACCAAACACCCTTGCTGTATTCCTACCCTGGGGGATTCAATGGGAGCTGACCGTATAAGACTTACCCGAATGCAAAAATACAAACTTTTCCTATACTGACAAATTTTTTTTTGCTTCTTGACTGTAAGATGTAGAGTGATAATGCATTATTTTTATCATTTTCTTATCCTGCCATTTTGTTTTTCTATTGCAATAAGTCCGCTACTTGTAGATTTTACGTCGGTTTAGTTCGGCGTGGAAAGCTGCGGCGTTGGCGTTGTGTTGCGTCAGGGTGGAGGCGAAGGCATGGTAACCGCTGAAGTCAGCCTTAGCGCAAAAATAGAGATACTCTGTTTGTCTGTTCTCCAGCACGGCATCAATGGAAGCCGTTCCCGGGATGCAGATGGGTCCTGGTGGCAGCCCGGGGAAGCGGTAGGTGTTGTATGGACTTGAGCTCTCCATGTGGATGTTGAGCAGGCGACGCAGCGTGAAGTCGCCTGCGGCGTATTTCAGCGTGGGGTCGGCCTGAAGGAGCATGCCTTTGCGCAGCCTGTTGAGGTAGACGCTGGCGATGAGAGGCTTCTCATCGTTTTTGTTGGTCTCTTCGTCGACGATGGATGCCAGGGTCACCACTTCGTCGGGCGTAAGTTTCAGGGCTTTGCATTTCGCTTGCCGGGAGCTGTTCCAGAAGCGGTCTGATTCTTTTGCCATACGGTCAAGCAATTTGCGTGGCGAGGTGTTCCAGTACACTTCGTAGGTGTTGCGAGGGAACATCGCTATGATGGTTTGGGGAGTGTGGCCATAGCTGCCGCAGAGGGTGTCGTCGTTGAGCATGGCAAGCAGAGAGTCGCCATTCAGTTCCAGACGTTTCCCGAGGGCTTCGCAGAGCTGCTGCTTGGTGCGGAACTTGCCAATAGTAAGCCTTATGGCATCTTGGTTGCCGCAGTAGAGCTTGGTGAGTGCATTCCATACAGGGGTGTGTGGCTTGAGGATGTAGCAACCTCCTTTGACGTGATTAGGATAGTCGCGCAGCCGTGCCATGGTGTTGAATGCTGTATGATTGCCAATGCAGCCATGAGCTTCTAAAGAATCGATAACGCTCTCGTAGTCCGAACCGGTGGGGATATAGAGGGTTACGCTGTCGTCGTTGGCCATCTTTTGCGAGCGGAGAAGCATAAGGCCGACGATGGCCGCCAGCAGGAGGCATAGGGCGATGAGGGCCACGATAAAGTTGGTTCGTTTTGATTTGCTATTTTTTGATTTCTTTTTTTTCATTATATAATTGATTTAAGTGACGGTAAAAAAATAAGGTGTATCAATAGTGATGTAAAAAATGCAACTATAATTCGTGCAAATTCGGTTACGTCGGATTTGCAATCCGACGCGAAAATATAGTTTTATATTCGGTGTCGCATATCTTGAGACAGGATGGATATGTTCGGTCTATTGAACGGAATCCCCTACGGGGATTAGATTGACAGGATGAATATGGTCGGTCTATTGAACGGAATCCCCTACGGGGATTAGATTGACAGGATGAATATGGTCGGTCTATTGAACGGAATCCCCTACGGGGATTAGATTGACAGGATGGATATGTTCGGTCTATTGAACGGAATCCCCTACGGGGATTAGATTGACAGGATGAATATGGTCGGTCTATTGAACGGAATCCCCTACGGGGATTAAATTGACAGGATGAATATGGTCGGTCTATTGAACGGAATCCCCTACGGGGATTGGGAGGAGAGGAGAGGTAGGGGTGGTCTATTGAACGGTATCCCCTACGGGGATTGGGAGAAGAGGAGTGTTAGGGGTGGTCTATTGAACGGTATCCCCTACGGGGATTGGAAGAAGAGGTGTGTTAGGGGTGGTCTATTGAACGGAATCCCCTACGGGGATTAGATTGACAGGATGAGTATGGTCGGTCTATTGAACGGAATCCCCTACGGGGATTAGGTTGACAGGATGGATATGGCCGCTCTATTGAACGGGATCCCCTACGGGGATTAGATTTACAGGATGAATATGGTCGGTCTATTGAACGGAATCCCCTACGGGGATTAGGTTATATATTTCATCATCAAATGGAGCAGAAAACAAATAAACAATACCACAAAATAATTAAGACAATGATTATTTATTATTTCCATGATATAGAAAGGATTGACGAAGAGAAAATCAACGCACTCGTAGGCTGGATGCCTGAGCAGCAGCAAAGAATAATAGGCGCCATGAAACTGCCGCGCCACAAAGCAGAACAAGCCGTGGCCTACACAATGCTATGTTATGCAATAGAAAAAGCGCAACAGACAATCCTCTCCCCCACCCTTTCCATCGAGGAATTTGAAGAAAAGAACCACGACATCGGCCTCGGCAAAATGGAACTCCCGATTTTCGAATTCGGGGAGCATGGGAAGCCATCGATGATAAACCATAAAGGAATTTATTTCAACATCAGCCACTGCAGGGAGGCCGTAGCCATTGGCGTATATTGCCGAGAGATAGGCATCGACGTGGAGGGGCGACGCAAATTCAGCGAGACATTGGTGCGCCGTTCCTTCAACGACGAGGAGCGCGAAGCTATACTCTCAGCCGAGATTCCCGAGAAAGAATTCGCACGGCAGTGGACGCGTAAAGAGGCCTGGTTCAAATGGACGGGCACGGGCATCCTGCTCGAGCACATGCAAACAACGGCAGCCGATGCCATAAACGCTGGATGTACAATCACAACCGTAGAGGTTAATCCGCCAACCAGTGGGAAAGAGTTCTTCCTGTCGATAGCTGTATGATTTAGGTGTCACGCTTTCGTTGCCCGTCAGCGCGATAAGGGCAATCGTTATGGGATTACTATCTTTTCCGTCCTGGTGAAATCAGGGTTTGAAATGTGGACGAAGTAAACCCCTTGGGGCAGGACGTGGTTGAACGTGAGCGTGGCATCACCGTCGGCTTTGGCATCTGCCACAGTGCGGCCCCCTGCATCGCTGAGTCGTATGGTCGTTGTGCCATGACAGCCGGAAAGCCGTATGGTGAAACAGCCGTTTGTAGGGTTTGGGGCTATGGCAATTCGTGGTCCGTCGGTGGGTGAGTTTACGGCGTCATTGGCAGCGAACAAGGCAGTGAAGGCCGTGTCGCTTACGATGGTTATGGTGCGTGGGTTGTCG
>JAFSQF010000059.1 GCA_017446745.1 Bacteroidales bacterium | reverse complement strand
CTGTAGGAGGTCGTGATTCCTATCCCGACCAATGCGTCGACACACCACCATGTCGCATCGGCGAAGCTGGGAAGCTTCGCTGTAGGAGGTCGGGATTCCTATCCCGACCAATGCGTCGACACCCCACCATGTCGCATTGGCGAAGCTGGGAAGCTTCGCTGTAGGAGGTCGGGATTCCTATCCCGACCAATGCAACGACACCCCACCACGTCGCATTGGCGAAGCTGGGAAGCTTCGCCTCCTATCCCAAGGAGACCTTCGCATTCTGCGAAGGTGTAACTTTATTGGCGAAGCTGGGAAGCTTCGCCTCCTACAGTCGGTATTCCTCAAGGAGACCTTCGCATTCTGCGAAGGTGTAACAGATAAATATTGAAAGATTTGAAAGGATTTGCGAGATTTCTGTCGCGAAGCGACACTCATTATCGCCAACATAGAACTTGCGAAAGTTGAGTAAATATATTCGTGCAATTCGCGTTCAAAAATAAAATTTTAGAGGCTGCTTAAAATAAATTCAGTTGGTTTTTATTATTTTCTGGCCAAATTTGGAGTTTAATTCCATATTTGTCCAAGTATAAATTTACTTGCTGTTTAATAATTTGTTGCAATTGTCGAATTGGCTGATTGGTGGTCTTTGTTAGGATTGATTATGTGATTTTTTTTCGAAAATATGATTTGGTTAAAAGAAAATGTGTATTTTTGCGGCCAAATTTGGAGTTTAATTCCATAATTGGCTATATTATGTATAAAAGAATATTAGAATGCAAGTTACGTGAATTGTCAAAGTCTTTTCCTGTTATTTCGGTTACAGGACCTCGCCAGTCGGGTAAGACTACGTTGTGCCGTATGACTTTTGGTGAGTATGCCTATCTGAACCTTGAGGATGAGGAAAACCGTGCTATAATGCAGCGAGATATAAAGGGCTTTTTGCGTGCACACGGCAATGGGTTGATAATTGACGAGGCACACTATCTGCCCGAACTTTTCTCGGCACTTCAGGTGGTTTGTGACGAAGACGAAAGCCGCAGGTATATCATTTCTGGCAGTAGTAATTGGCTTATATTGCAGAATATCAGCCAATCGCTTGCAGGGAGGGTTGCTTTGATTCGACTGTTGCCTCTTTCGATTGCCGAGCTTGGTTCAGCAGACGCTATCAGCACAGACAAGATGATTTATAGTGGTTTCTACCCTGCTATATGGGGCAAGGGAAGACCTGTGTTCGAGGTATACGACAGCTACTTCAGCACTTATATCCAACGCGATGTGCGACAGATAATGAACATTCGCGATATGGATTTGTTCCGCAAGTTTGTGCGTCTGTGTGCGACGAGAGTTGGCAACGAGTTTGTGGCCAGCACATTGGCATCGGAAGTCGGTGTGTCGCTGAAAACGGTGCAGGGTTGGCTAAGTGTCCTCGAGGCCTCATATGTGGTGTTCCAACTGTATCCTTACTATCGCAATCTCGGTAAACGTCTGACGAAAACCCCAAAGATTTATTTTCACGATACAGGATTGGCTTGTTACCTATTGGGTATAAGGGACGAAAAAGATGTCGCTAATTCTCCGTTGAGGGGCGCTTTGTTTGAGAATCTTGTTGTGGCGGATTGTTTGAAAAGCCGCTATAATGCAGGATTGGACAATAATATGTATTTTTATCGGGACAAATCCAAACGTGAGGTCGATCTTTTGACGGAGACGGGAACGTCGATAGAGGCTTACGAAATCAAGTCCGCAACAGTTTTTCATAACAGTTTCTTCAAAAACCTTGACTATTTTCAGTCGCTTTATGGTGATGATGTCAAAAAGACTTGTGTGATATATGACGGTGAATATGAGAATGAAACATTGGTTAACTTCCGTCATATGGGTTGAGATGTAGACCGGCGGATTGTAAATAATCTGTCGCAACCGTTTTTGTTTTCGTCACACATTGCGAATCCGATATTGATTGTACGCAATGAAATATGCTCCAGTGGAAAAGGATTGTTTTTTGGGGGTCTACGAATTAGCACGAATTAGCACGAATTACATGATTTTCAAGATATGCAACACCGAATATAAAACTATATTTTCGCAGGCGAAATGAATTTACACGAATTATAGTTGCATTTTTTTACATCACTATCGATACACCTTATTTTCTTACCGTTACTATAAGGTTTTTTAATCCGTTATTTTGCGGATTAAAAATCCTTATAATATTTTGCGTCGGATTGCAAATCCGACGCAACCGAAAACTTTAATTACATTATAATTCGTGTAATTCGTGTTAATTCGTAGACAAAAAAACATCCGCGTAATCTTTGGCAATCGGGCGCCATTCGGCAAGATTTTTTTCAAAAAACACGCTGAATGAGAAAACTTTTGTATCTTTGCATCTTGCAAATATGTGCAAAAGAAGTGCAAAAAAATGCCCTATCTTCTTTTGTGCCTGTTTGTTATAAGATTATTTTGAACTATTCTGAAACGTAAAAAAACGATAAGACCCACCATAGGCCGACAAAAAAACAATATGATAAACATTACTTTTCCCGACGGTTCTGTGCGCCAATACGAGGCTGGCGTAACCCCACTGGACATTGCTAAGAGCATCTCCGAAGGTTTGGCACGTAATGTGCTATCTGCCAAAGTCAACGACAAAGTCATCGAACTCTATCGCCATATCGACAACGATGCCACCGTGCAGCTGCTGACATGGAACGATGCCGAGGGCAAGGACACTTTCTGGCACACCTCCGCCCACCTCCTGGCCACAGCTCTCGAGCAACTCTACCCGGGCATCAAGTTCGGCTTCGGCCCCGCCATCGAGAACGGCTTCTACTACGACATCGATTTCATGGACTACCAGATCTCCAGCGAGGATTTCCCCAAGATTGAGAAGCGCATGCAGGAGCTGGTGCAGGCCAAGACTCCCATCACGCGCCGCGAGGTGAGCAAGGCCGAGGCCATCGACTTCTTCACCAAGAAGGGCGACCAGTATAAGCTGGAGCGCATCAACGAGCTCAACGATGGCGAGATAAGCTTCTATGAAAGCGGCACTTTCACCGACCTCTGCCGTGGCCCGCACCTGGTGGACTTCAGCCCCATCAAGGCTGTCAAGCTCATCAACCTCGCCGGAGCCTACTGGCGTGGCGACGAACACCGTCCCCAACTGACGCGCGTCTACGCCATCAGCTTCCCAAAGAAAAAAGAGCTCGACGAATACCTCGTCATGCTCGAGGAAGCCAAGAAACGCGACCACCGCAAGCTCGGCAAAGAACTGGGTCTGTTTATGTTTAGCGACACCGTGGGCAAGGGCTTGCCCATCTGGCTGCCCAAAGGCACCGACCTCCGTCTGCGCCTCCAGGCGTTCCTCTCCAAGATTCAGAAACGTTATGGCTACAAGCAGGTCATAACCCCTCATATCGGCGGCAAGCAGCTCTACGTCACTTCGGGCCACTGGGACCACTACGGAGCCGATTCGTTCCGCCCCATCACCACCCCCGAGGAGGGCGAGGAATACCTGCTCAAACCTATGAACTGCCCTCACCACTGCATGATTTACAAGAACGAGCCCCACTCCTACAAGGACCTCCCCCTGCGCATCGCAGAGTTCGGCACGGTCTACCGCTACGAGCAGAGCGGCGAGCTCCACGGCCTCACGCGTGTGCGCTCGTTCACGCAGGACGACGCCCACATCTACTGCCGCCCCGACCAGGTGAAGGACGAGTTCATCAAGGTAATGGAGATTATCGAGATTATCTTCAAGGCCTTGAGCTTTGAGAACTTCGAGGCTCAAATATCGCTCCGCGACCCCAACGACAAGACCAAATATGTAGGCAGCGACGAGAACTGGGCCAAGGCTGAGGCTGCCATCGTGGAGGCCTGCAAGGAGAAGAACCTGCCCGCCAAGGTGGAATATGGTGAGGCTGCCTTCTACGGCCCCAAGCTCGATTTCATGGTGAAGGACGCCCTCGGTCGCCGTTGGCAGCTGGGCACCATCCAGGTCGACTACAACCTCCCCGAGCGCTTCGAACTGGAATATATAGGCAGCGACAACCAGAAGCATCGCCCCGTGATGATTCACCGCGCCCCCTTCGGCTCCATGGAACGCTTTGTGGCTGTGCTTATAGAGCATACCGCCGGCAAGTTCCCCCTCTGGCTCACCCCCGAGCAGTTCATTATCCTGCCCGTCAGCGAGAAATATGTCGACCAGGCTCGTGCCATGCTCTGCCGCCTCGAGGATATGGAGCTGCGCGGCACCATCGACGAACGCAGCGAGAAAATCGGACGTAAGATTCGCGACGCCGAACTCGGTAAGTATCCTTTCATGCTCATCATGGGCGAGAAAGAGATTGCCGACGGCACCCTCTCGGTGCGCCGCCAAGGAGCCGGCGACCTCGGCACCATGACGCCCGACGCCTTCGCCTCTCTTATCAACGACGAGATTAATAAAGTGTTATAAATAAGCTTTTATAATAAACGGCATATATTTCTGTTGCCGTGAGAACAACAACACGGAAAGCCTACACCCATCAATTCAACAGACGACATTTTTCAACAGTAAGACAATTCAACACATCTACTCATTAATAAATAATCACATTTAATTTGGCAGCACCAATAAAACCTCAACCCAACAGGGGTCCCCGCCCGAACCGCGGCCCTGTGAAAAAAGAACCGGACCATCGCATCAACGACCGCATCACCGCCCCGGCGGTGCGTGTGGTGGGCGACGGTATGGAACCCACCATTATGGACACCCGCGACGCTCTGCGCAAGGCCTACGACCAAGGCCTCGATCTGGTGGAGATTTCGCCCAACGCTCAGCCTCCTGTATGCAAGATTGTGGACTATCAGAAGTTCAACTACGAGCTCAAGAAGAAACAGAAGGAAATGAAGGCTAAGTCGAGCAAGGTGGTAATCAAAGAGATACGTCTTAGTCCGCAAACCGACGACCACGATTTCGAGTTCAAGCTGAACCATGCCATACGCTTCCTTAAGGAGGGCAACAAGGTGAAGGTGGACATCTTCTTCAAAGGCCGTTCAATCCTTTACAAGGAGCAGGGCGAGACGCAGCTGCTGAAATTTGCCGAGGCTCTTCTTGAATACGGTAAGCCGGAGCAGATGCCACGCCTCGAGGGCAAACGCATGATTATGCTCATAGCCCCTAAGAAATAATCTTTTCTGCGTTTTCTACGAAAATAAGTAACTAAAATTAAACATTTTCTGTCTTTTATATATAAGTATTCAATCCTAAAAACAGTAAAGTAATGCCTACATTAAAATCGAAATCCAGTGCCAAGAAGCGCTTCGCTTTCACCGGCACCGGTAAAATCAAGAGAAAGCATGCTTACCACAGTCATATCCTGACAAAGAAAGAGACCACGCAGAAGCGTAACCTCGACCACACCACTCTGGTGAGCCGTGACGACGAGAAACGCGTGAAACGCATGATCCTTTCCAGTGGTATGTAATTTGTTGGTGAATAGTGAATGGTGAACAGTGAACGGAATGTAATCGTGTCACTAATCACTAATCACTAATCACTCACCAAGGAGTAATTAACCATTATTTGCAGCACCTAAGAGCAGGGCTTAACCCTGTCGCTGAAATGAAAATAAATTAAAATTTTATGCCAAGATCAGTCAATGCTGTTGCCTCAAGGGCACGCAGAAAGAAAATCCTCAACCGCACCAAGGGCTATTGGGGCAGAGGTAAAAACGTTTGGACAGTAGCCAAGAATAAATGGGAAAAAGGTCAGACCTATGCCTATCGCGACCGCAAGAACAAGAAACGTGAGTTCCGCGCTCTGTGGATCAACCGTATCAATGCCGGCTGCCGCATCAATGGCATCTCCTATTCCGTCTTTATGGGTGAACTTCACAAGAACAATATCGAGCTGAACCGCAAGGTTCTGGCCGACCTGGCCATGAACAATCCTGAGGCTTTCGCCGCTGTTGTCAACATGGTGAAGAAATGATAATCTCTAAAATCTTTTAAGTCATGGGAAAAACAGAAATAATGCAATATGTGGAAAATTTGGTGGAGCGCAAGGCGTTCCCCGAATTTAAAGCCGGAGATACCATCACTGTCCATTATAAAATCAAGGAAGGCAACAAAGAGCGTATCCAGAATTTCCAGGGTGTCGTTCTTCAGCGTTCCGGAAGTGGTTCTACTGAGACCTTTACTGTACGTAAGATAACCAACGGCGTTGGTGTGGAACGTATCTTCCCCATCGCTTCGCCGTTCATCGAGCAGATCGACGTCAACAAGCACGGCGCCGTGCGCCGCGCCCGTATCTTCTACCTGCGCAATCTTACGGGTAAGAAAGCTCGTATCAAAGAGAAACGCCGTTAGTTCGGCCTCCTTTCTCCGGAAAGACAGGAAATGTAAAAGCCGCCTCTCTCATCAGAGACGGCTTTTTTTCTGGGGACTCCCTGCTGGCATATACCGGCCTACGGGGCCGAAGTCCATGTCGTCCACCAGCAGGCGCCCTTTGGTGACGCGCCCCAGGAAGCAGCAGTTCACGCGGGCTTCTACCAGTTTCTGGAGCAGGAAGTCTTCGTGAGGCTCGTCGAGGAAGGCCACATGACGCACCCCGCTCTCACCGAAAAGGAAGGCATCGAGGCGTACCTCGCGGCAGGTGAGTATGTCGAATCCGTAGCGCTGCGGCGCCACACTCTGCAGCAGGGTGCCGAACAAGCCGCCGGCTTCTATGCGCTTGTGGGCGAAGATAATGCCGTTGCTCTCCAAGCTCTCCAGTATCATGGCGAGGTAGGCCTCGGTCTCTTCTTCGTTGTTGAGAACTATGGGGTCGGCAACAAGGTGCAGGAAGCGCCTCCCGTATTCCGATGCCGAAAAGAACACCGATACGTCGCCAATCATATAAATAGCGTCGCCACGATGCAGACCTAACGGCTCTGCGGCGGGTAGGGTGGAGGTGTCGGCGAACAGATGACGGGCTATCTCTATGCATTCCCGCACCCGTGGCTCACGGATTTCGCGGCTCTGCGGCTCCAGGGCGTTCTCTAAATAGTCGTGGCGCTCTGCGCTGTGCGGCTGTCCCCGCAGCCAGCTCAGCAACCCCTGCCTGCCGCCCTGGGCATGCCACATGGCCAGCAGCGTCCCAAGCTCGTCCATCGTGGGCTTGCGTCCGAAAATGTCCTCAATCTCCTGCATGCTCTGCTCGCTTATGCCTAACCCCTCGAGGATGTCGGTACTTATTATCTCTGTGTCGTTCATGTCGTTGTTGCTGTTTGTATTGTCATTTCTCATGCTGCAAATTTACAAATAAATCCTTGTATGTAACGGTAAAAAATAAGGTGTGAAGAAAGCTCCAGTGAAGCTTTCGATAGCGAAGCGGAGAACTAAATATATTAGCCGTGGGCGCAAGCCCACGGGAATCATTATCTTTTTTTTATTTATTCAGAGCCCCGTAGGGACGACATATATTAGCCGTGGGTGCAAACCCACGGAATCATTATCGTTTTTTTTTATTTATTCAGAGCCCCGTAGGGGCGGCATTTAGCAATAAGTGGCTGACCTAAATTAACTTTCATTTTCTTTGAACAGCAATTACCATAAATGACCAGCAATTACCATAAATAATTTCTGGATAATTGCTGTTTAATTGCTGTTAATTGCTGTTAAGTAAATAGTCAAATTTATTTGACATTTACGATAATTCACGGGCATTCATGGTCATTCACGTTCTATAAATAATTTCTGGATAATTGCTGTTTAATTGCTGTTAATTGCTGT
>JAFSQF010000058.1 GCA_017446745.1 Bacteroidales bacterium | reverse complement strand
GCTCATATTCTTTTAACAGCAATTAACAGCAATTAACAGCAATTAAACAGCAATTATCCAGAAATTATTTATAGAACGTGAATGACCATGAATGCCCGTGAATTATCGTAAATGTCAAATAAATTTGACTAATTACTTAAAGAGTAATGATGCACCAACCTCTCTGAGCCCCGTAGGGGCGGCATATAATAGCCGTGGGCGCGAGCCCACGGAATCGAAATACTCTATTTTATCTGAGCCCCGTAGGGGCGGCATATTATGTAACCGTAGACAAATGATTCTTGCTAATTCGTAGACAAATAAATAGTTTTAATTCGTCGACTCATAAACATACTTAATTTCAGCCTCCATCAAAATGCTTTACAACATCCTTGCAATCCTTTACATTATCGGCCCCGTGGTGGGCTTATGGTTTATCTTCGATAAAGCAGGCCAAGCCCGCTGGAAAGCCCTGGTGCCTGTCTATAACATTGTTGTCTGGATCCAGGTGTGCCGCAAAAATTGGAAGTGGTACATCTATTTCCTGATCCCTGCCATCAACATATTCACCTATCTGATGCTCGTTGTCGAGACCGCCAAAGTCTTCGACCGGCACAACTTCTGGGAGCAGACCTTTGCCGTCATTTTCCCCTTCATCTATCTCCCTTTCCTGGGCCTCAGCAAGCTTCAGTATCAGGACCCCTCGGGCAAACCCGAAGTGAAATATTCGTCGGCACGCGAATGGTGCGACGCCATTGTCTTCGCCCTCGTCGCTGCCGTCATCATCCGTGGCCACTGCTTCGAGTTCTACAAAATCCCCTCCTCATCGATGGAGAAATCTTTGCTCGTTGGCGACTATCTCATGGTCAGCAAGATGGCCTATGGCTCCCGCTCGGCAATGACGCCTCTCTCTTTCCCTCTGGTACATAACGTTATGCCTCTATCCAATGGCCAGGTGGAATCCTATCTGAAATGGATCAAGATGCCCTACCACCGCTTCCCGGGCTTCGGCAAGGTCTCACGCTTCGACCCCACCGTGTTCAACTATCCCGACGGCGACACCGTATGCACCGCTTTCCAAAGCAACCGCTCCTACCACGACCTGGTGCGCGAATACGGTCGCCAGACGGTCTACGACAACCCGGGCGTCTTCGGCAAGATTGTGGCGCGCCCTGTCGACAAAAAAGAAAATTTCATCAAACGCTGCATCGGCCTCCCCGGCGAAACCATTGAAATCCGCAACCAGACCGTTCTCATCAATGGCCAGGCCATCGAAAACCCCGACGACCTGGAGTTCAACTATGCCGTCCGCCTCTCGGAAAGCATCGACGACTATATCCAGTCCATGCTCACCATGGGTGGCATGGGCGGCGATATGGTGCGCGCCAAGGTGGATAAAGACAAGCGTTTCTTCCATTCCATGGGCATCTCCCTCGAGGACTGCGAGAACTCCTTTGGCTACTACCAGTATCTCTACCTCAACCCAGAGCAGCTGGCCACCGTCCTGCGCTACGACAAATATGTGCACGCCGAGGTTATGACACATCGCCGCGCCGATAGCGCTATGCTGGTGCGCCTGGCACCGGTGGTCAAGTATGTAGGGGGCAACGAAATAGAATCCAGCGAACAGATGGTCCGCATGTATGGCGAACTCGAGTTGCTCGGCCTCGGCGAGGATGAGGTCAATGCCACCAAGGGCTTCTATACCATCCCTCTCACAGCCTCCCTAAGGCGTCAGCTCGAGGCCAACGCCCTCGTCGCCGAGGTCATCCCTCTCGCCCAGGTGGCCGGCTATTCCGGCCTCGACCTCTTCCCACATGCCGATGGCTTCTGCTGGTCGGTCGACAATTTCGGCCCCATCACCATCCCCGCCAAGGGCTCCACGGTGGCTCTCAACACCGAGAACCTGCCCCTCTACCGGCGTATCATCAAAGAGTTTGAAGGCAACACCCTCGAGGTAGATGGCAATACAATCCTCATCAACGGTCAACCCGCTCAAAGCTATACCTTCAAGATGGACTACTATTGGATGATGGGCGACAACCGCCACAACAGCGCCGACAGCCGCTACTGGGGCTTTGTGCCCGAAAACCATGTGGTGGGCAGAGCCTCCATGATAGTCTTCTCGCGCGATGCCGACAAACACAAAGTCCGCTGGAACCGCTTCTTCAGAACCAAACTCTAACAGTTCACTCCGAGCCCCTACGGGGCTACGAAAAGAGGTAATTTAATTTTGAACAGTTACTTAATAGCCGTGTGCGCAAGCCCACGGAAAACGTTAAAGCCCCACCATTCTTCGGACGTTATACATCGTATAATTAAAGTTTTAGAGTAAACCACTTTCATTATTTGAGATATAATTTTTTAATATTTGTAAGTATTTGAAAATAAATCTCATATCTCTAACTTGCTGATAATTCTGAAAAAAATATTCAAAAAAAGCGTAATCATTTAAAAATAAAGTATTATCTTTGCACATCGAAAAATCAATATTAATAATTCAAATTGTTATAAAAATGACTAAGGCAGAAGTAGTTAGCGATATCGCTAAAAAAACTGGCATCGAGAAAATTGCCGTTTTGACAGTTGTCGAAGAGCTTATGAACGTTATTAAAGGTTCTCTTACCGATGGTGAGAATGTTTATCTCCGTGGCTTCGGCAGCTTTATCATCCGCAAAAGAGCTGAGAAGACTGGCCGCAACATCACCAAGAACACTACCGTGATTATCCCGGCTCACAATATCCCGGCTTTCAAACCGGCCAAGTCTTTCATGAACGACGTGAAAAACAAAACGAAATAACTTTAAATTACTGAACTATGCCAAACGGTAAGAAGCACAAAAGACACAAAATGTCGACGCACAAGCGCAAAAAACGCCTGCGCAAGAACAGACATAAGAAGAAATAAGCCTTTGAGCCTCTCTTCTTCATGTTCTCTGACGGAATGTGTCGGTTCTATTTGATGCATCCCGTGCCCCACTCCGAGGGGGCATCTAACAATTACCAAAACAAACTGCACAACAACCCGTTTGGGATTTTGTTGTGTGGTTTGTTTTGTTTTTCTCTAATCCTGATGTGTCAGCTGGGATATTTTCGCTCTTGCTCCTATTATCCTCATCATCACATCCAGCTTTTTTTATCTTTCATCTTCATCAACTTTGGACAAAGAACTAATCATATCAGTATCCGACGAGGAAATTCAGATTGCTCTTTTGGAGGACAAACTCCTCGTGGAGCTCCATAAGGAGAAGAAAAACAGCCATTTCGCTGTGGGTGATGTCGTCATCGGACGCGTCCGGAAGATTATGCCGGGCCTCAATGCCGCTTTCGTCGACATCAACGACGAGAAAGATGGCTTCATGCACTATATCGACCTCGGCCCTCAGTACCTCTCGTTCGAGAAATATCTGCGGCAAGCCATGAATGGCGATGCCTCTATGCGCACCCTCGCCAACTTCAAAATCGAACCTGTATTCGAAAAAACAGGCAACCTCTCCAATACCCTTAAAGTGGGGCAGTATGTGCTGACCCAGATTGCAAAAGAACCTATCTCTACCAAGGGCCCCAAGCTGTCGGGCGACATCTCTTTCGCCGGACGTTATCTGGTGCTGTGCCCTTTCTCCAACAAAATCTCTATCTCGCAGAAAATTAAAAGCTCCGAAGAACGCAGCCGTCTTAAACGCCTCATCCAGAGCATCCGCCCCGACAATTTCGGCCTCATAGTCCGTACTGTGGCCGAGGGCAAGTCGGTGGCCGAACTCGACGCCGACCTACGCCTACTGATGGAAAAATGGGACCGTATGACCTCTAAACTCAAAACCATCAAGGGCCCTCAGATGATTGAATCTGAACTCGGCACCACTTCGGCACTCTTGCGCGACGTGCTCACCGACGACTTCAACACTATCTATTGCGACAATGATGCCGTATGCTCCGAGCTACGCAATTATCTTAAAACCATAGCCCCGGAGAAAATCGACATCGTCAAGCACTATAAAATGGCCACGCCAATCTTCGAACAGTTTGGCGTGCAACGCGAAATACGGCGCGCATTCGGTCGCATCGTCACCATTCGCTCTGGCATCTACCTCTACGTAGAACATACAGAGGCCATGCACGTTATCGACGTCAACAGCGGCAACCACATCAAGGCCGGCACGGGCCAGGAGGACACCGCCCTGGAAGTCAATATCGAATCGGCAAAGGAAATAGCTCGTCAGCTCCGTCTGCGCGATATGGGCGGCATCGTCATCATCGATTTTGTCGACATGGTCAAGGCCGAACACCGCCGCAAACTCTACGAGGTGATGTGCGAGGAAATGAAAAAAGACAAGGCTCGCCACACCATCCTCCCTCTAAGCAAGTTCGGCCTCATGCAGATAACGCGTCAGCGGGTACGCCCAGCCATCGAGGTCGACGTCCAGGAAAAATGCCCCTTCTGCGACGGCACGGGCACCATCAAGTCGAGCCTCGTAGTGGTCGACGAAATTGAATCCAACCTCCGTTACCTGGCTTCGTCTCAAAACGAGAAGTCTATCACCATCCAGACCCATCCCTACATCGAGGCCTATCTCAACAAGGGATGGCTCCGTTCGCAACGCAGGCTTTGGCAACACAAATATAAACTTCATCTGAAGATTTCACCTGCCGAAAGCCTTAACTTGCTTGAATATAAATTCTTTAACTCGTCAGGGGAACAGATTGTTCTCTGATGCGATATAAAAAAGGCGGTATTTGTATAATAAAAACCGCTTTTTTTTGTTTTTTCTATATGCGTAAGCTTGCGTTCATACTTCTCGCCGTTCTTTTTCCGCTCTCCGTATGGGCACAGAAAGGTATTGATGTGTCGCGTTTTCAGGACTCCATCAACTGGACCGCGGTGGCAAAAAACAAGAGTATCGAGTTCGTCTATGTCAAGGCCTCCGAGGGTGCAAGCATCGCCGACCCCATGTATAAATACAACATCCGTAAGGCTCGCGATGCCGGCCTCCTGGTGGGTAGCTATCATGTCTACAGCAGCCGCACAACAGCCTATCAGCAGTTCGCCAATTTCAAGAAGATGGTAGGCAAGAACAAACAGGACCTCGTACCCGTAATCGACATCGAGGCTGTGCATTGCCATAAGCTCTATATGAAACGCGTCGACAAACTCCTCGAACTCATGGAAAAAGAGTATGGCGTTAAACCTATGATCTACACCAGCGAGAAACTCTATAAAACGCATTTCAACAACACGAAATACAAGAGCTACCACTATTTCATCGCCAACTACAAACGCGAGCCTTCTATGGCCTACACCCTTTGGCAGTACACTCAGCACGGCAAGCAGAAAGGCATTGCCGGCTTTGTCGACTTCTCCAAGTTCAACAAGAAATACGACATCGAGACTATAAAACTCAAGAGCAACGACACGGTGGCCACCCCTCAGAAGCCCGTAGCTGCAAAACCCGCTGCCGCCAAACCTGCTCAGCAGTCTAAACCCGCCGCCAAGAAACCTCGGCAAGGGAGGGCTTCAAAGCAGAACAATAAAACCAAGCCTGCGGCTTCCAAGCCACACAAAGCCTCCGCCAAGCCACGGTCGTAACCTTTCCTCTTCGCTCAGAAATCAAGCCCGAAGCCTAAGTAGAACCCTATTTTTTTCGACAAGTCCGACCAATGCACGTTGAAGCGCAGCGGCCCCAATATCGAATTGTAGGCATACTCTATGCAAAAACCCATATTCGTTGTCGAATTGTAGAACAGCTCCTTAAAGTCGTCCGACTGTAGCAGGGCTTGAATCCCTACCGTGAGGAAATGACGCCGTGCCAAGGGCACCCTATTGTTCATCCCTATCGTCAGCAGCGACCTCTCGGCGGCATAGGCCGTGGTGATGCCCATGAAGGTAATCTGCTGGTCAAGGCATTTGTTGGCATTGCTCACCGACAGCATGTTGATGTATGGAATCACCGTGGCGCTTATGTATCGTCCCTCAACGAAAGGCATGAAGGTGGTGTTGTCCTTGGTGAACGCCACATCGAAATTGGCGTGCCAGATGTGGAAGCTCGTCCCTTTGCCCTGCAGGCCCCCGGGCGACCAGCCATAGAAAAGCCGCGAGCTGTGCCCTCGTGTGGGGAAATAGGCGTCGTCGTAGTCGTCAGTGCGCAGCCGGCTGTAGACCACGGGCCAGATGTCCGACTTGGGCATATCCTTGAAGGTGGTCGCGAGGTCGTTGTGGTTGGCAAGCATCGAGATCTGATAGAAATAGTCGAGGCGCACCCCGGCATGCAGCCTCACCTGCTTGAAAGGTATCAGCGCCATGAAAGCGTCGAGGCGCGAGCGGTTGAAATCAATGCTGTAGATGTTCTTGCTGTCGTTCCAGCCTCTGTGGCGGAGGGCTTGGAACGACAGGGAGGCGCCGAAGTCGATGGCGTGCCCCGACCGGTAGGTGTAGGCCACCTCGGCGCTGGTGTTCAGCCCAAGGCGCACCGTCAAGTCGTAGCGGCTCCCCGTCAGTCTGTGGGCTCCAAGGCCGATGTGGAGTAGGAGGGAGGCGAACTCTATGGCATCGAAGCGCGCACTGCCTCCAATCTCGTTGATCGCCGACGGATGGCACCGGAAATGCAGCGTGTAGGGCGTGGTGTCGCCGCTGAGGCTGTAGGTGACCTTCTCAAAGGTGCGCGTGCCCATCATTGTCGACACGGCATCGTCCAGGTGATAGCGCATCACCACGTTTTTTATGTCAAGCATTTTCCTCACGTTGCGGGCCTCTTTGTCGTTCAGGTTGTCGAAAACCACGCTGTCGATCACCACGGGCGTCATGCTGATGTCGCTCACCCGCGAGTGGGTGCGCTGGGTGCGCCCTAAGCTCTGGGCCAACGAGTCGAGCAGCTCTGCCTCTTTTGCCACGGCCTCCTTGCCGCGTTGTATCAGCGCCGAGATGCTCGTCGAATCAAAGCTGAGCAGGCTGTAGTCCGACACGTCGGGTTTGATGTAGATGCTCGATGCCTTGATGCTTTCCATGTAGGCCTCTCGCCCCATGATGTCGGTGGCTTGGTAGACGATATCGACGAGGCTGTTGATCTGGGTGGCTTTGAGGGCCGGCGACGAGATGTCGACGGCTATGATGATGTCGGCTCCCAGCATGTGGGCAATCTCTGATGGCATGTTGCTCCGCATACTGCCGTCGAGCAGCACCATGCCGTCCTGCTTCACGGCGGTGAAAATGCCGGGAATGGCCATGGTGGAACGGAGGGCGGTGATGAGGCTGCCGGAATGCCACAGCTTGGGTTGGGCCGAGACCATGTCGGTGGCCACGCACACGAAAGGGGTGGGGAAGTTCAGGAAGTCGCTGCTGTCGCACACCCCTACCAGGAGGCTGGCAAAGAGGTCTTCGATGTTCCTCCCCTGCACGATGCCGTCGGTGAGCAGCCCGCGGCGGAGGTTGGTGTGATGACGGTCAAGCCCGCGGATGTCCCATGTGCGCCGCCCGAAAGCCCCGTTGAATTGGAACCGTCGGTCGTAGTCTTTCTGCGCCAGGGCGTCGTAGCGCCGCGGATGGCTGTCGAGCATCAGGTTGTTCCAGTCCTGGCTCCGCATCATCTTCTCCAGCTCCTTTCCGCTGTAACCCACGGCATAGAGCCCTCCCAGCAATCCCCCTATCGAGGTCCCCATCACCAGGTCCACAGGCATGCCTATGCTGTCTAAATATTCTATCACTGGTATGTGCGCCGCTCCTTTGGCCCCGCCACCGCTGAGCACCAGGGCCACTGTAGGGCGTTGCTGGCGTATGCTGTCCATACGCTGCCCGAACTGGGCGAAGGCTATCGAGTCAAGCCTCGGGTCGATGCCATAGCATAGACGTTGCTGTGCCCTCGTCAGCCCTCCAGACAATAGTAACAGGCTCAGTATTACAATAAGTAAGCTTTTATAATTAAATGTCATTTAACTTGTCGTTTAATTTGTTGGTTTGTAGACAACAATTAAACCATAAAACTGTTCAGCAATTAAGCAACGGTAAAAAAATAAAGTTTAACCGTATTTTCCACAAAGAAGCCTCGGAGAGGCTTAATCTCAATAACCCCAGACAAGAAAATCAATGATTTTCGCAGTCTGGGGCATGAAAACAGTCTCCTCACAGCGTCTCGAAGAGACGCGATTTCAATGTTTCGGCTCTTTGCGGACAATCATTTTAATAAATAGCATTGACCAATACTATTATCTCTAGTTCATGCAGAAAAGATTAATGCTCCTTGGCGGTATTCGTTACCTGCTACCTGTTATCGAGTCGGCTCATGAAGAGGGATACTATGTCATTACGGCCGATTATCTACCCAATAATATCGCCCATAAGTTTAGTGACGAATATGTCAATGTAAGTATAATCGACAAAGAAGCTGTTTTGGAGGTGTCGCGAGAAAAACAGATTGATGGCATCATGTCATTCGGTGTTGATCCGGGTGTTGTGAGTGCCGCCTATGTGGCAGAGAAAATGGGATTACCTTTTCAGTGTTCATATAAAGCTGCGTGCGTCCTTCGAGAAAAGTCACTTTTTCGGTCATTTCTTTCCGAGCATGGCTTTAACAGCCCCAAGGCAAAAGGTTATGATAATATAGACGATGCGATAAAAGAGTCTGATGCTTTCAGATGGCCAGTAATTGTAAAACCAGTGGATTCCGCAGGCAGCAAAGGCGTGACAAGGGTTGATAAGAAAGAAGATTTGAAAGACTCTATTGAGAAAGCACTTGATTCATCCATTTCTAAGCGTTTTATTATAGAGGAGTATCTGGATATAGTGGGTTATCAGTCCAGTGCAGATGTGTTTGTTGTAGATGGTCAGTTACTGTATACGGCTTTTTCTGACCAGTTGTTCGACAGAAATGCTGCTAATCCCTTCACCCCTGCAATTGAAATCTGGCCCTCATCAATGCCCTATGGGGCACAAAAGGAACTGACAGAAGAGCTCCAGCGGCTGATTACACTTCTTGATATAAGGTCAGGTCTATTTAATGTGGAAAGTCGGCTGTGCTCCAACGGAAAGACCTATCTGATGGAAGTGTCGCCTCGTGGCGGTGGAAACCGTATTGCAGAGTTACAATCATTGGCAACAGGACAAGACTTGATAGGCAATGAGGTAAGGCAAGTGATGGGGGGGGCTGTTAAAGGTTTATCTGCGCCGAAATATGATGGAGTATGGTGCAATTATATCCTGCATTCAAATAAAGAAGGAATTTTTAAATCCATAAAAATTGAACCGCATTTCAAGAATTCATACGTTAAAGATGAAGGCTATAGTGTGGAAAAAGGAGATAAGGTAAAGCCGTTCACGGGTGCCAACACCTCACTTGGAACGTTATTTCTGAGGACTAACACACGTCAAGAAATGGATGAAGTCTTAAGCCACATGGATGACCACGTCTCAATACTAACGGAATAATATACTTTTAGAATCAATAAGTTATTGAGAAGCAATCATTCTCAAAATGACTATCCGCATTATTCCGAAGAAGCTTCGGAGAGGCTTAATTTCGATAACCCCAGACAAGAAAAACAATGATTTTCGCAGTCTGGGGCATGAAAACAGTCTCCCCACAGCGTCTTGAAGAGATGCGATTTTAATGTTTCGGCTCTTTGCGGACAATTATTTTCTCAAATTCTCCAATTCTTGATAATAACTGTAGTTGCAATGCCACTTAAAGAAACCAATAAAAGGGAATTCTTATAGTTGACTTGTAGAGGCAAACGCTTAAGGGGACTTCTATAAATCACCTTGAAGAGGTGGGACTATTAATAACACCGTACAAGCCGTAAGGCGTAGTGCGGTGATAACCAATAAGTAACTAAGCTGCGTCTCGTAGAGACGCGACATCGAGGAAAGTGAGCAAAAATCAATTAGAGCGAAGGTGTAATGAAGGCTTGAATGATTAGCAAGAAAAAGTTGTGCCAAGGGCAATATTTTTTCGGAAGGTTCGTTAAATAAACGAAAAGGAAATAGTAATTCTCAATCTTTTTCAATGTATCAACATATCAACAACAATAAACTTAGGGATATGAGTCATTCAATCAAATTGTTCAGCGTAGCTTTGTTAGTGCTTCTTGCCAGTGCTGCCAGTGCTCAAACCAATATCACCATCCATGGCGAGGTGGTGAACGGGGCGGGCAAGGAGGTGTTTCTGTATCGCTATAGTGACATGCTGACGCGGAGTGAGGTGGCAGTGGATCAGACCGTTATCGGTGGCAATCGTACTTTTGAGCTCAAGGCCTATGCCAATTACCCCACCATGATGATGTTGCAAATTGAGAACTATAGCCAGTCGTTCTTCGTGGAGCCAGGGCGCGACTACGAGGTGTATGTACCTCGTTTCGACTGGGATGTGAATGAGAAGCGCAATGTATATCTGGCACCTGAGGTGCTGCCGTTGGAGTTTGTCAATATGCCAGCCGATGAGTTAAACGGTATGATATCGAACTTCGAGGCCGTGGTGGCAGACTATATTGATGCCCACAGGATTTATTTTGATGCCCGTTTCCGCCCGCAGAAACGGTATTTCGACAGCTTGGTGTTGGAAGTGGCGAAGAAAGCCCCCGACACGAAGAACGAATTCTTTAACCGTTACAAACGTTATCAGCTGGCCAGCATGAAGTACAGCTTCCATTTTGACACCCGCCGCCAGATGTTCAACAAATATATC
>JAFSQF010000057.1 GCA_017446745.1 Bacteroidales bacterium | reverse complement strand
TTGCATAGTTTCCGACTGTAAAACCGGACGCATTACTTCAACATTTCCCCTCCCTGAAAAAAAATATTTGCGGGGATAAAATTTTATCCCTATCTTTGCAAAATCAAAACGACGATATTATGCCAACACTAATGAATGTTTTCGGACTGCGTTTCTTCTTCTATTCAGAGGAGCATCTGCCCATGCATGTGCATATTCAGAACTCCGATGGCAAGGCGAAGATTGCGTTAAATCCCGATGTTGTGCTTGTGGAAAACCACGGAATCAAGCCACACGACATCAAACGGGCGATGGAGATTGCCCGCATGTAAGTAAACGGTCAAAATTAGCGCTCATATTCTTTTAACAGCAATTAACAGCAATTAAACAGCAATTATCCAGAAATTATTTATAGAACGTGAATGACCATGAATGCCCGTGAATTATCGTAAATGTCAAATAATTTTGACTAATTACTTATCAAAAGGAATTTATCAAAGCATGGGAGGAATATCATGGAGAATAACACAATAATCAAGGACATTTGGTTCGATGGGGGGCGCATCTTTATGCGCGATTCCGCAGGCAATGTGTATACCCGTCCGTTGGAGGCTTTCCCGTTGCTAATGGAAGCCAACAATGAACAGCGGGCTGGTTTCGTTATTGACCCACAGGGCGATGCCGTCCGTTGGCCGGAAATTGACGAAGATATTCACGTATCGAGTTTCCTCGAACAAAAAGAACCTGATGAGAGCAACGAAATAGCGAAGATATTTCGCCGCTTCCCACAGTTGAATGTGTCGGAAGTGGCACGTCAGATGGGCATCAACAAGAGCCTGCTGTCGAAATACATCTATGGCATCAAAACACCCAGCGAGCACCGCCGTTTGGAAATAAAACGCGCTTTGCACACACTTGGGGAGGAACTGATGTCAGTGTGACATAAAACGAAGAAAGGGAGCATCCGGTTGGATGCTCCCTCGTTTGTTGAAGGCAGCAGTATTTCCTGACTACTGCCTACTGTCTACTAGTTTAGTACATGCCGCCCACCTTGGGACGGGGTTCGCTCCACTTCGGTCGCGGGGCAAACCATGTACTAATCCTTGCGGCTTAGTACATGCCACCCATGCCGCCCATGCCGGGATTGGCGGGGGCTGCGGGTTGTCGGACAAGCCGACGCCATAGCACGGGCTCCTTGATGTCGCAGATGCGAAAATGCACATGATTTCAAAACTTCATGCGCTTGAGATTATTGTGCTACTTCTCACCACCACCTTGCTGGCGGACGCGAACGTCTACGCACGGAGGATGGAGAAAATGGTTGTTAGACATTTCCCTTTATAATCCTCATCATTTCCGCAGGGGTGACAACCTTGTTGACGGGTGGGAAATGACGGGTATTACCAGTGATGAGATAGGCTTTGTCGACAGATAGGGCAACTTCGTAGAAGACAATGTCCTCTTCATCGGGGAAGTTCCACTTGGCAGGGGTGCGGTCGGCGGAGATACCACTGCGTATGGCTGCAAGCACAGCATTAATCTGTTCGGATGCAAAACTGAACTTGGAGCGATGCAGCACTTCGTTGTACTCGTTCAGTATCTCCTCGTTGTAAACGGGAATGATGGTTTGGTCAAGGATATGGTCAAGTAAAGCAACTGTCGGGGAGACAGCGTTGCGCGAGAGCAGGGCGGATACCAGCACGTTGGTGTCGAAGACTGCGTAGTATTGTTTCATTGCTGCACTTTTTCTTTGCGTGCATGACGTGCTGCGAGAATCTCGGCGTTGATTTCGTCAAGCGTCATTTCCGAGTTGCCATTATCTTCGCTTTGCTGGCGCATTTCATCTATGGCTTTGCGTGCTTGGGCAAGAATCGCGATGTCATCAGCCTTGGCACTCTCAAAAAGGCGGTCTGCTAGCCAACGCTGGTCGGTCGACGAGAGGGAAAGCCCTTGAATGACGTTCCATAGGTTGTTCACCATACTGCTATTGAATGTCGTGGTGTCCATATCGTTTGTATTTTGCTGTTATAACGATGTCGTTCTGTTTTTATTGTGTTGGGTAATAGAAAAGCCGAGGAAAAATTTCTCCTCGGCTTTTCTATCGGATTGTGGCTTAGTACATGCCGCCCATGCCGGGATTGGCGGGGGCTGCGGGTTGTCGGACAAGCCGACGCTTGGAGACCATTTTCGTGACCTCACGAAAATGGTCATCGATATTGATACCCTGCGTTTTGCATGATTGCATGGCTCGTCCGATAGCCACGGCAAAATTTTCCCATCTTGCATATCCAAGGACGTGTTGCAGTTCTCTAGCATACCACACTTCTATATTCGAGCCATCATCGCCATTGACATTGTGCATTATTTCGTCAAAGGCGCTTTTGTATGTGTTGATTTGTTGGATGTCCATAATCGTTGTTTCTCTTAATAACGGAGACGCTGTGACAATATTGCCTTTTGACATAAATAAAGCCTCGGCTGGCATTGCCAACCGAGGCTTTTCTATTGGGATGTATCCATTCATCAATACATTCCGCCCATGCCGCCCATGCCGGGGTTGGCGGGGGCTGCGGGTTCGGGTTCCTTGATGTCGCAGAGGACGCACTCGGTGGTCAGCAGCATGCCGGCGATGCTGGCGGCGTTCTCCAGAGCCACACGGGTCACCTTGGCGGGGTCGATGACGCCGCTCTGGAAGAGGTTCTCGTACTTCTCGGTGCGGGCGTTGTAGCCATAGTCGCCCTTGCCGTTTTTGACCTCATTCACCACAACGCTACCCTCAAGGCCGGCGTTCTCGACAATCATGCGCAGAGGTTCTTCGACGGCGCGGCGGATAATCTCGATGCCGAGCTTCTCGTCCTCGTTCTCAGGCTTCACGGCGTCGAGCTTCTGGGCGGCGCGGATGAAAGCGGTGCCGCCACCGGGGATGATACCCTCTTCGACGGCTGCGCGGGTGGCGTGCAGAGCATCGTCGAAGCGGTCTTTCTTCTCCTTCATCTCGACCTCCGAGGCGGCGCCGACGTAGATGACGGCCACGCCGCCGGCCAGCTTGGCGAGACGCTCCTGCAGCTTCTCGCGGTCGTAGTCGCTGGTGGTCTTCTCAATCTGAGCCTTGATCTGACCCACGCGTGCCTTGATCATCTCGCTGTCGCCCTTGCCGCTGACGATGGTGGTGTTGTCCTTGTCGATGCTGATTTTCTCGCTCTGGCCCAGCATGCTGAGGTCGGCATCCTCGAGCTTGTAGCCCTTCTCCTCGCTGATGACGGTGCCACCGGTGAGGATAGCGATATCTTCGAGCATCTCCTTGCGGCGGTCGCCGAAGCCGGGGGCCTTGACGGCGGCGATCTTCAGGCTGCCGCGCAGGCGGTTGACCACGAGGGTGGCAAGAGCCTCGCTCTCGACATCCTCAGCGATGATGAGGAGCGGACGGCCGGTGTTGACGACCTTCTCGAGCACGGGCAGGAGGTCCTTCATGGTGCTGATCTTCTTGTCGTAGATCAGGATGAAGGGGTTGTCGTAGTTGCATTCCATCTTCTCGGTGTCGGTGACGAAGTAGGGGCTGATGTAGCCGCGGTCGAACTGCATACCCTCGACGACCTTGACGGTGGTGTCGATACCCTTGGCATCCTCGATGGTGATGACGCCATCCTTGGTCACTTTCTCCATAGCCTCGGCAATGATGTCGCCGATATGGGTGTCGTTGTTGGCACTGATGGTGGCCACCTGACGGATCTTATTGATGTCGCCGCCTACTTCCTGGCTCTGCTCCTTGATGCTCTTCACGATCTCGGCAACGGCCTTGTCGATGCCGCGCTTGAGGTCCATGGGGTTGGCACCGGCGGTGACGTTCTTCAAGCCGGTATTGACGATGGCCTGAGCCAGCACCGTGGCGGTGGTGGTGCCGTCGCCAGCCTGGTCGTTGGTCTTGGAAGCGACTTCCTTGACCATCTGTGCACCCATGTTCTGGATGCCGTCCTCAAGCTCGATTTCCTTGGCCACGGTCACGCCGTCCTTGGTCACCTGAGGGGCACCGAATTTCTTATCGATAACCACATTGCGGCCTTTGGGACCGAGGGTTACCTTCACTGCATTTGCCAATTCGTCGACGCCTTTGCGAAGCTGCTCGCGAGCGTCATTATTGAAAACTATCTGTTTTGCCATGATTTTATTCCTTTCTTCAGTTTTTTCAGCTCAGTCCGAACAATCCGACTGACCCAACATTAAATAATTGCGTAGATGTCGCTTTCTTTCATAATCATATAAGCAGTGCCGTCGATGTTGATCTCGGTGCCGCTGTATTTGCCATAGAGCACCTGGTCGCCGACCTTGACGGTCATTTCATGATCCTTGGTGCCATTGCCCACGGCGACGACCTTGCCGCGCTGCGGTTTTTCTTTTGCTGTGTCGGGGATGATGATGCCCGAGGCGGTCTTCTGCTCAGCCTCGGCGGGTTCGATGAGAACTCTGTCTGCTAACGGTTTGATGTTCATGATTGATATTTTTTTAATTTGTTTTCTTTTTTTGGTTTTTCACAGTGGCTCACAAGGTGCCGCAACAAACTGTGACGTATGACAACAATCAACAATTGTGCCAAACTGACAAAGACTGACACGCGCTGACAGTTTGGCAGAGGCGTGACAGTTATTTAGCAGTAATAGTAACTCAACTTTCGCAAGTTCTATGTTGGTGATAAGTAAACGGTCAAAATTAGCGCTCATATTCTTTTAACAGCAATTAACAGCAATTAACAGCAATTAAACAGCAATTATCCAGAAATTATTTATAGAACGTGAATGACCATGAATGCCCGTGAATTATCGTAAATGTC
>JAFSQF010000010.1 GCA_017446745.1 Bacteroidales bacterium | reverse complement strand
GGAGACCATGACGGCTTGCGATAGCTATACTTGGCATGGTACTGAGTACACCGCGGGCGGGACGCCCACGTACCAGACTGTCAACGCTGCGGGATGCGACAGCACCGTGACGTTGAATCTGACCATCAACTACAGCACTACCACACACGACACGTTGGTTGTCGGAAGCGACCTGTTGCCATACAACTATGGCGGCATGAGTATCGACAGTGCTGGCGACTATACCCTGGCGCTGACCACCACTGAAGGCTGCGACAGTACCGTATTGCTTAACGTCCAAGTGACCGTCGTTGGTATCGATGATGTCACATCAGTCGACGCTATCAGTATATACCCAAACCCGACGAACGGCAATGTTACAATCGTCGCAGAGAAGGTGCTGCACGTGGAAGTGCTCGACATGGTGGGCCGTAAGGTCGCATCGTTCGACGATGCCAACACCATCGACATCTCAACCCTACCAGATGGCAACTATATACTTCGCATCACCACTCCGCACGGCATAGCCGTCAGGAAAGTGACAAAGCAATAGTATGTCATCCTAACCAAGCAAAAAGCCGGCGCGATAATTCGTGCCGGCTTTTTGCTGATGGAGCGCAGAATTCCAGAATATCCCTGTTGCCCAAGAGTGCAGCTTAGGCGTTACATGGCTATCTCACATCAAAGGACGCTATTTCCTGATAGCCTCGCAGCAGGTAGTGGTTATACTGTTGTCGCACGTTGTTGTTGGGGATTACGAGGTTGCTCTTTGCGCCGTCGGGTTTGCCGTAGGTGAGCATGCCGTAGTAGTAGAGCAGGCTGACGAAATTCTCCTTATCGGCCATGCGGTAGGCTGGGAACGAGAGGTTGACGTTTTGGAGGATGCCGCCGTCAAGCGCTATCTTGTAAAGTATGTCATGCCGTACACCGTTTGGGGTCTGTACCTTTTCCAGCTTGTCGAGTTGCAAAAGCTTGTCAAGATTGATTCGAGTGTTATTGTCTATCATGTCCTTAGGGGCTTTGCCGTGCGCAATGATGCTCTTGAGATAGTACAGCACCATGTCGCTGTTGAAAAGCTTGGGGTCAGTCAATACAGCCTCCTCCGAGAAGCAGTAGTTGTCGTACCAGGGCTTCATTTCGGCGACGAGCGCCTCCTCGTCGGCGGTGATGGCCCCAACGCTTTGATAGTAGCGTATCATCTGGCGCACATCGTCTTCCGAGAAGCCGAGAATCATGTTGAACTGTGGGTCGGTGCTGATGTTGTAGGCTATGTTGAAGCCGCTGGTGACGTCGTCGAGGGTCACCGGGCTGACGCCCATCATCAGTATGCGGTCGAAGTTGCCCTTGAAGAGCTTGAAGACGTCGCGGTAGAAGCCCGAGGCGTGGGTCAACGCATGGTAGACGGCTTCGCCCTTCTCGTTGAGTACGTTGTTGGTGAAGTTGTCGTACTCGTCGATGATGAGGTATTTTTTGTGGCCAAACCGATTGGAGACCCTATTGATATAGCCGATTTTTCCATCGTAGGTGCCATACGACTTCACTTTATCTATAAAACCTTCCGGATAACGGTCAGCATAAGACTCCGCGTATACATCCAATGCTATACACATGTAGCGATTGAAATTGTCGTACAGGTTGTCGATGTTCCCTCCCACCTGCGAGAAGTCGAGCTTCAGCACCTCGAATTGTCCGCGCAGCTCCGTGGGGTGGTCGGCAATCCAGAGGCCTCCGAAGAGGCTTTCGAAATCATCCTTGCGGTTGATGTCGTAGTAGTACTCCATCATGCTCATGAACAGGCTCTTGCCGAAACGGCGTGGACGAATAAGGAAGAGGAAATCTGCGGTCTCTTCCATGCGTGGCAGATACATGGTTTTGTCGCAATAGTACTTGTTTCCGTTGCGAATGGCCCTGAAGTCGGAAACGCCGTATGGGATAAGCTTGTAGTTGGGCATAATATTTTTTTGTAGAGAAACGTACCGAGATGAAAAAAATTGTGCTAATCAACAAAAGTGTTCAAGCATACACAGCAGATCGGTATGGTAGGGGTGCTGACAAGCCCGGTGGGTTACAATTCTCCGTTCATCATTTCACCAGGGCTTGATGGTGTAGACCACCACGCCCCACACCTCGAAGTTGTCGGTCTCGTCGATGCGTATGGGCTTATATTCGGGGTTGGCTGGTCGCAGTTCTATGTAGCCCTCGTCGCGGTGCGTCAGGTCGAGGTATTTGATGGTGAATTCGTTGTTCACATAGGCCACCACTACCGAGCCGTGGGATGGTTCGCGCGACTTGTCGATCACCGCGATGTCGCCGTCGTTGATGCCGGCATCCACCATCGAGTCGCCTTTAACGCGACCGTAGAAGGTAGCTTCGGGATGCTTTATCAGGTCGCGGTTGAAGTCGAGGCTCTCGTGCAGGTATTCCTCTGCCGGGCTGGGGAAGCCGGCCCTGATTTCGGGCGCGAACTGAAGGTGCAGTTTCTTTTGAAATTCGCTGTCTATGATGTCAATACTGTTCACAAATGTGATTATATGTGTTATGCAAAGATACAGCTTTTATGCGAAATGACAATAGCTAACGTCCGAAACAACTGTTATTGCATTATTGATTTCAGTCGGTTGTAAGATAGAGTGCCAAGAAACGGTCGTAGACACTGTATTTTCCATTTTGGTCAATAACTATTTCCTTATCTACAAGCGATTTGACGGCGGAGTTGACCGTGCTGGCAGCACCTAATTTATGTTTTGAGAGAAAACTTTTGCCTGTGACTTCTGCCGCCTCACCTTCTCTCGCCACAGCTCTCAACAGTTTACGTTGCACAGGAGTAAGCATCCTCAGCAATGTTTGGAAAGAAGCTTCGTTCTCAGCCACTATCTCCCGAAAAATCAGGTCTATGTCTTTTATCTCAATTTTATTAGTTCTTTTCTCATATAGTCTGTTGAGCAGAACTTGCATATACCATGTATGGCCAAACAAGCGATTATATGCAAATGCAAAAGTCTCGCGGTCTATCTGCTGCCCATGATGTGCCAGTTTTGTTGAGGCAAATTGGTAGTAAGCGTCCTCGTCAATACCGTCAATGGTCATCAACTGAGTACTTTGGTAGAAAGGACGGGTAGACGAAGTAAACATGTTTTCCAACACATGGCGTTGGCTTCCAGAGAATATGAAGTGGACATTTGTCAGATGCTGTATATGGGATCTTAGTAAGGCTTCGACATTGCGCTCATCATAATCTGCCACTTTCTGAAATTCGTCGAAAGCCACATAGCATCTCTTCCCTGATTGTTCCATGTAGGCAAAAATCTCAGCGAGGGATTGTTCTTCGCTGTCGGGTTGAATGTCTATATTCACCGAGGGCATGCCTGTATAGGGGTCGAAGGAGAGGACTGGCCTCAACGATTTGAAGAAAGAGCCAAGTGTCTTGATCATCCTTTTCCCTTTAGTGTCAAGAGTCCCTATGACAGCTCTTGCCATTTTTGCTACCATATCGGCCAGGCACTCAGTTTGATAAAGGTCCACCAGGTAACACTGTTCCTTGCTTTCTTGCTCCATAAAATGAAACGAGTGTCGTATAAGTCCCGTCTTTCCCATACGTCGAGGACTGACGAGAGTTATGTTGCGACCATTGTGCAAAGCAGAGATAAGTTTTTCGGTCTCTTCCTTGCGATCACAAAAAAATTCGGGCGATACGTAACCGGATAGCAGAAAAGGATTTTGGATCATAATATTTTGCATTAAAATAATCATTCCATTCTTTCATTACGAACAATTCGTTACGAACAATTCGTAATATATAGGTTGAATGAACGAGTCGAATTCTTTAACAACATATTGTATATCTGATATTAGAAATAAATATATGTTATTTTTTTCTTCTGCAAATATAGTAATTCTTCAAGAAATAAAAGCAAAAAAGGTCATTTTTTTGGCAAAATCACGGTGTAGATACCCGTGTACCAGAATCATCGAAGGCGGGGACTCCAGCGAAGCAGAGATGCAGGTTTTGATGCGTGCTGTAGGGCAAGGGGCGTATGCCGTCGGGCAGCAAACCAGGCGGAAAGGCCTAACGTCCGAAACAGTCTTCTATAAGCTCTTCGAGGCGGCCTTCCTTGGCATAGGGGACGGTGTCCACCTGGCGGAAATTGCTCTGCTCGGGGTGCAGCGAGGGGGCGAAACCGAGGATGAAGCGGGTGGCTATGAGGTAGATGATGCGCGTGGGGGCGAAGCCGTAAACCTGGTGGTGCAGGATGTGGAGTATGCGGTCGCGGTCGTCGGGCAGTTGCCGGCGCATCTCGCTGTTGTTGTAGAGGCGGCGCACAATCTCGGTGATGTAAAGGCCGGATTTCATGTAGAGGTCGGCGAAGGTCTTCGTGGGGTCGTCAAAGATGTGGGGGTTCTCCTGCTCCAGCAGGTCCACCATCTTCTTCACCACCCACTTGGGGGTGAAGATTTGGTTGGTGCGCTACGGTGGTATGTAGTCGAAGATGTCCTGGGTGTGAGTCTCGTCGCCGTAGGCGTAGCCGTCGCCAAGGGGCTCGTAGTCGTGCGTGGCCCACGTGATATGCCGCCCGGTGGTGCGGTCGGCAAGCAATCGTTCCAGCACCTCGCCCGAGAGCTGCAGGATATGGTTCTCGTGTATATCAATATCGTTCGGCATACAAACAGGGTTGTTGTATGCGTCGATGCCGAGTAGATGAAAAAAACGGTGAAGACCAGACCCTGTTGGTACGCGGGCGTCCCCGCCTGCGAAAACCGCACCCCAATAAAAAACGTGGGACATTTATCCAACGTTCCGAGGTGCTTGGCCTGACCTACATCTACAAGATAAACGCCCACGTATTGCGGGCATTTGCTTTATCGTTGTAGAAGTTCCTAATAGCGGCAAAGCTTTAGAACGTTTTCAAATAAACAGCAAACGCGTATTATTATATCTAATTATTATTCAGTATTCTTATCAGTTATAATCCTTTTAGGTTAATCATTGTTTTCGCCTGCTAAAGTACACATTTCCTGCGACATGACAAAAATTATGTGAATGGTGAATAGTGAATGGTGAATGGTGATGATATACGACCGCAGAATGCGGTCGCCTACCAGTTATCGCCTACCAGTTATCGTATCCATCCTTCACCCTTTCAATGCGACGGACGGCAAGGAGTCCTTCGCATTCTGCGAAGGTGTAACTTTTATTGGCGAAGCTGGGAAGCTTCGCCTCCTACAGGCGGGATTCCCCAAGGAGGCCTTCGCAGAATGCGAAGGTTGTGACTTTTATTGGCGAAGCTGGGAAGCTTCGCCTCCTACAGGCGGGATTTCCCAAGGAGGCCTTCGCAGAATGCGAAGGTTGTGACTTTTATTGGCGAAGCTGGGAAGCTTCGCCTCCTACAGTCGGGATTCCCCAAGGAGACCTTCGCAGAATGCGAAGGTGTAACTTTTTTTTCGAAGCATTCATTATACAGTATGTTTACGGTGAACGCTATAAATTATTCAAGATTCGCATGTATGCGAAATATTTGATATTAAGTCACCTATGGCGAGAAATCTTTCAAATCTACTCAAATCAAACAGATAAATATTGAAAGATTTGAAAGGATTTGCGAGATTTCTGTCGCGTGCTGCGGCCCGCGAGCCCGACGAGCGAAGCGACACTCATTATCACCAACATAGAACTTGCGAAAGTTGTGTCAAACATATTTACCTATCGTCACAATAAAAACGGCGGTTGCTACGTTTAGCATAGAAAATACCAAACCATGAAACGTATCTTTACACTTCTTGTTGCCACCATGGTGACGCTGACGGCCTCGTTGCAGGCGCAGATTAAAATCAACTCAGCATCAAAGAGAATCAACGACCACCACATGGTCATCAAGCCACAGTTTGCCGAGGTGCACGGAGGGTTCCACGACGGGCTTGCTTTGGTCTACGCCCCTGACGGCAAGAGCAAACCGTTCTATATCGACACCGAGGGGAGGCACTGCTTCTCGCAGTCTTTCGACGATGCACGGCCCTTTTCCGACGGACGCGCCGCGGTGAAAAAAGATGACCGTTGGGGCTTCATCAGCATCAAGGGCGAGACGGTGATTCCTTTCGAATATGCCGAGGCGCGCGATTTCTGCGAGGGCTATGCCGCCGTGAGCAAGGGCGGAGCCCGAGGCCTCTACGGCGTCGTCGACGAGAACGGCAAGACCTTCATGCCCGAGCGTTACAGCCAGGTGAACAGCTTCTCCGATGGTGTGGCCACCGTGATGCAGAACGGGCGCTGGATGCTTGTCAACCAGCGCGGAGCCAACATGGAGCTGCCCTACGAGCGGGTTGGAGGCTTCCACTGCGGGCGCGCCGTGGTGATGCAGCAGGGCAAATACGGGGCCATCGATGCCAGCGGCAAGCTGGTGGTGGCCACGGTCTACGACCATCTGAGCGATTTCAGCGAGGGCCTCAGCGTCTTCCTTATGAACGGCAAGTACGGCTACCTCGACACCATGGGCCAGGTTGCCATCGAGTGCCGTTTCACCCATGCCGCACCCTTCTCGGACGGGAGGGCCGTGGCCAGCGATGCCGAACCCGACGCATCGGGCATGGTAACCCTTGTGGGCGTCATCGATGCCAAAGGCGACTACGTGGTCAAGCCGCACTACAACGTTGTGAAGCAGTTCTCCGAGGGCCTTGCCGCCGTGGGGCTCGACGGCAAATGGGGCTACATCAACGCCGACGGCAAGGTGGTGGTGCCGCTGCAATATGAAGATGCGCAGGGGTTCAGCGAAGGCCTCGCCGCAGTCCGTGAAAAAGGTCTCTGGGGCTTCATCTCTGCCAAGGAATAGTCATCGGTGACAGCCATAGACATAGTCCACGATATACTGAGCGTTGTCGTGGAGTAGTTTTCGTCCATGTTCGTCGCCCAAAATGCTGTTAAGCTTTGCATCGGGCAGCATATTGTGGTCGAGAAGATAGCAAATATGCTCATATTCAATATGGTCAACAAGGAAAAGGATTTCAAGAGCTTTATTCCAGGCTATTCCCTTGTCGTAAAAAGGATTGTCAGGGCCGTAGAAAGAAACAGCCTACGTCAAACCATTGTTCTTTAAACTGCAAATAATTCATTATGCTCTATTAACTTAGTCGACGTTCCTTCGTCTCTGAAAAACAAGCAAGCTTGCTTTTCTCTTGACTTGCGAAACGTTCGAAAGAAAATGCAAAAATACGAATTTTCTTGAACATAACAATATCTGCTATGACAAAGTAGTGGCGGAAGCCTCCAAAAGTTGAAATCGGACAAGCAAAATGCAGTCTGGGGGCTGAAAAAAAAAGAGGTTCGTCAGAACCTCTTGGTGTGGAGTATATCGGAGTCGAACCGATGACCTCTTGCATGCCATGCAAGCGCTCTAGCCTACTGAGCTAATACCCCGTGGTGACTTCTTTGTTTCTCTCGAAATCGGGTGCAAAGATACAACCTTTTTTGAAACTACCAAAAAAAATTTTTTCTTTATTGTTTTTCAATGAAATATTTTTTTCATTTTTAGAAAAAAGGCACTTTTTTATGGTGTTTTTTGGCGAAAATTGAGCCCAAAAAATATACATTTTGGTCAAGATGGAATCCCGACCTCCTACACGTCCCATTTGAAACCTTTGAAAGGGTCGTCGCCGGCGCTTCCGTCATGGTATCCACTTCCGCTGTAATCATCGTCATCACGGTTCTCATAGCCTGTATGCCAGGCATCGGGTCCGCCCTCGAACTGCTGCTGGCGGCTCAGCTCCTGAAGGTGGTTCAGACGTCGCATGCCGATTTTCCAAAGCTTGATGTCGAAATAGATAAACACCGGGAAAAGGAACACCGAAAGCCAGCTGCCGCTCTCGCCCATGGCTTCGGGGATCATCAGCAAGGCATCGAAGGTGCCATGCAGCAGCATGGGAAAGAAGAAAGCCTTGAAAAGCATACTGCCGCGATGCTCCGGCTCGAACTTGGCACGTGCGAAATAATAGCCCATAACCACAGCAAAGAGGAAATGCCCCGGCACGGAAAGAATGGCACGCATCGAGCCTGTCATGAACGAGGTGGAGAAGTCGGTCTGATTGAAGACGTACATGATGTTCTCCAGTCCAGCGAAGCCAAGCCCCACGAAGGCAGCATAGACTATGCCGTCGAAATACTCGTCGAAATAGCGGCTACGCCACACGGCCAACAGTAGCAGCAACAACTTGCTCAACTCCTCCGAGCATCCAGCCACGATATAACCGGTATAGGCGCCCTCAATCCACGACGGGCTGGGGCCCATGTAGGCATCTGTGAGAAACTGTTCCAAAATGATTGCCGGGATAACCGACAGGCAGCCAAAAAAGAACGCCTTGAAAAGCATCCCGATAGGCTCTTTCTGATAACTGTCTTTTCTATAGACAAAGGTCGCGAGCAACAGCACCGGAAGGATAGCAAGCGAGAGAAGTATAATATCTTGGGTCATGATTGTAGAATTGTCGAAAAGAAGAGTGAGGAGTGACAGGTAGAGTGTGGCACGAATAATTTGATATTTAACTTTTTTGCAGAATGCAAAAGGCTACTTATGAAAAGATTCTTTATCGTTTTACATTAATTTATGTCATTATTAAATTTTGCAAAAATACATCTTTTTCTTCATTAGGAAAAAATAATTTTTGTTGTACGTTTTTTGAGGGGATGAGGAAATAAGGTAATTAACCCCACACTCCGTGAGGGGTTATTGAGAGTGAGGCTCTCCGAACCCCACACTACGTGAGGGGTTATTGAGAACGCGTTTCTCCGAAACGCTCCTATCATCATTCAACGGCCCCACACTCCGTGAGGGGTTATTGAGAGTGAGGCTCTCCGAGCCTATATCTTTCACATTAGCCCCACACTACGTGAGGGGTTATTGAGAGTGAGGCTCTCCGAGCCTTTATCGCGTCTCGAAGAGACGCGATTTCAAATTTGAGCCTTTTGCGGATAATCATTATTTTTTTACACTTAATATTCTCATCTGCGGAAGAATCATCAAATTATTTTCACCATTTATCAAAAAAGGAGTATTTTTGCAAATGATTTTCAAACTATAAATTAAAGGCATAAAACGCTTTTAATTCTTAATTTTTAATCACTAATTTTATGAAAGTCGGAATCTTTGTGCCCTGCTGTATTGACCAGTTTTCGCCACAGACAGCTCATAATGCCCTGCATCTCTTAGAAAGAATGGGGCTTCAGTGCTTCTACCCTGCCGAGCTTACCTGTTGCGGCATGGACCTCTTCCACATGGGCGACCGCGACGGTGCCAAAGCATTGGGCGAAAGACTTATAAACCTTTACGACGACTGCACATACATTGTCTCGCTATCCGGTGCCTGCGTGGTATATATGCAAAAGCATTTCTCGCAATTGTTCCACAACACCACGCTCCACAACAGCTACCGCCAGTTCGTGGAGCGCTGCATGGATTTCAGCGACTTCATGGTTAATGTTCTGCGCTGCCACGAGAGGGGTTCAGAACATCCGATGCCGGAGGTTGTCTTCGAGCACAAGGTCACCTTCCTTGACCCCTGCACCACGCTGCGCGACTACCACTGCCTCGCCCATCCCGACCAGGCGGGCCTGCGTGGTGAGCCACGCCAGCTGCTCCATGCCGTGAAGGGGCTGCAGCTCTGCGAGATGCAGCAGCAAGACGTCTGCTGTGGCAGCGGCGGGATGTTCGCCTCGCAGTTCACACCCATCTCCGACAGTCTGGCGGCACGCAAACTGGACAATGCCATAGCCGCCGGGGCAGAATACATAGTCAGCTCCGAACCGCGCTGCCTGCTGCACCTCAAGTCGTACGCCGACAAGCACAACTCACAACTCAAATTCATGCATATCGCCGACCTGCTCTGTGCATCGCTATAACTCATACTCAGATTTTTTCCGCCTCACCTATGGCAGTCGGCTTCAGAAGCTCTCGATCGACGCCGGCTTCAGCTGTCCCAACCGCGACAGCAACGACCGCACACACGGAGGCTGCACGTTCTGCAACAACCGCTCGTTCAACCCATCCTACTGCACGCCCGCGAAGAGCATCACCCAGCAGCTCGACGAAGGCATAGAGTTCCATCAACGCCGCTACCGCAAGGCCGGCTACTACCTGGCTTATTTCCAAGCCTATTCCAACACCTTTGCCCCGCTCGACATACTGCGCAGCCGCTACGACGAGGCCCTGGCGCACCCTTTGGTGAGAGGCCTGATTGTGGCCACCCGTCCCGACTGCATTGACAACGAGAAGCTGGACTTGCTGGCCGAGAAGGCCCGCGACCACTACGTGGCCGTGGAATACGGCATCGAATCGTGCTACGACGCCACGCTACGCACCGTGAACCGCGGACACGATTTCGCCGCCACACGACGTGCCATAACATCGACGGCACAGCGTGGTCTGCATTGTGGCGGCCACCTCATCCTGGGCCTGCCAGGCGAGTCGCGCCAAATGCTTCTGAACGAAGTAGATATTATCAATTCTTTACCTCTCAACAGTCTGAAATTCCATCAGCTACAAATATTGCACGGCTCGGCGATGGCCGACGAGATTGCCGCCAGTCCTGATGCCGCCAAACGCTACCATGCCTTCGCATTGGAAGAATACGTGAGCCTGGTGTGCGACATGCTGGAGCGGCTGCGTCCCGACATCATGATGGAGCGCTTCGCCGGCGAGGTGCCTCCACGTTTCCAGGCTCTTCCCGAACGCAGCTGGCGCCGCAGCGACGGGCGCCTGATACGCAATGAAGAGATTCCTGTGCTGATTGACAAAGAATTGGAGCGGCGCGACACAAGGCAGGGAATATTGTTTGATTCAGGAAAGCAATAAACAGCGAAACATCGAAGCATCGAAATAACGAAACATCGAAATATCGAAGCATCGAGATATCGAAGCATCGAAACATCGAAACATCGAAATAAAAAGAATAAAAAAAACGAAAAATAATTAATGAAAGAGCATCTATTTTCCCGGGGGAAAGTCATCGTAAGCTCTGCCGTGCTGGCGGTGGTGCTGCTTGTGGCCATGCTGCTGTGCTCGGGGGTGGGGGTTGTCAGCTTCAGTCCTGCCGAGTTGCTCGGCTCGCCCATCTTCTGGGAGTTGCGCCTGCCGCGCGTCATTCTCAGCGTGCTGGTGGGCATGATGCTTTCCGTTTGTGGAGCCGTCTACCAGTCGGTGTTCCGCAACCCGCTGACCGACCCCTACGTGCTGGGCATCTCTTCCGGGGCCTCGCTGGGGGCCGCCATAGCCATCATTGCCGGCCTCGAGGCCGCCCTATGGGGTGTGGGTGGCGCAGCCCTCTGCACCGCCCTGCTCACCATCCTCCTCATCTTCAAGATAGCCAGCACCGGCAACCGCATGCACACCACCACGCTGCTGCTTACCGGCGTATGCCTCACCTTCCTCATCACCGCCATCCTCTCGCTCCTCATGGCCCTGCACCACGACAAGATGGAGAGCATCATCTTCTGGACCATGGGCAGCTTCGCCGCGGCCTCATGGTTCGACGTCTGGCTCCTCGTCCCCGTTGCCGTAGTGGGGCTCGTCGTGGTGCTGCTCCACTGCCGCGAGCTCAACCTGCTGTTGGTGGGCAGCGAGACGGCGCAGAGCCTGGGCGTCGACGTGGAGCGTGTGCGCCGCCGCCTGCTTTTCTTCACCACCCTGATGGTGGCCTTCTCGGTCAGCACCAGCGGAGTGATAGGCTTTGTGGGTCTTGTGGTGCCGCACTGCGTGCGC
>JAFSQF010000056.1 GCA_017446745.1 Bacteroidales bacterium | reverse complement strand
CTAATTTGGCCTTGAGGCTCGCGGCCTTGCGCCCCTCGAAATAAAAATTCGTCAAGTCGAAGAGAACGTTTTCGTTAAGCCGAATGCAGAGGGCAAATCACGAAGTGTTTGCACTATGCTGAGGCGAGAAAACGGCCCTTGAAAAGAACGTTTTCGTTAAGCCGAATGCAGAGGGCAAATCACGAAGTGTTTGCACTATGCTGAGGCGAGAAAACGGCCCTTGAAAAGGAACAATATTTCATACGCTCTGGGTAGTACAAACCGACTTTTGCTATTTTGCGGACTATGTATTATTATAGATCAACACTTTACAAATCTGATTGGTTGAAAAATGCCCCCCAAAAAAATTCAGGGTTGAACTTGGGTTGGGTTCGCGATAGTCACTTCAAGGGTCAGGAATAAATCTCAGGATGTGATTTCTATAAGCTTTAATACAGGATAACCTTTATTTCGGCACCCTGCACAATAATAACCGATGCGACTCGTTACGGAGATAAACGCATTTCTTCTTATGAACGGATACAAGCTCATCCCTTATGGCATCTCCGACTTCGCCCAGCTGCGGAGAGAGAACAAGTATTATACCGACAAGACCATGTATCTGCCACGTATGGAAATGGCAGGCAACTTCCTTTTCCTGATTCGTCCGCGCCGTTTCGGCAAGAGCCTCTTCATGAGCATGATGCAGTGCTATTACGACATCAACCGCAAGGACGACTTCCGTGAGCTGTTCGATGGGCTGTGGATTGCCGAGAATCCTACGCCGCTGCAGGGTCAGTTCGAGGTACTGCGGCTCGATTTCTCGCAGGTGTGCGGAAATTTGGAGACATTGGAAAGGGATTTCGACGAGTATATGTCTGTCGCACTTGATGTTTTTGCTTGGTCTTATGCTGACCTCTATCCTGAGGGTTTTGTAGATAATGTCAAGTCGTATGACAACTACCGTGGAAAGATGAAATATATCAACGATATATCCAATAGGTTAGGGCATAAGAAATACCTCATCATCGATGAGTACGACAACTTCACCAACAATGTCCTCAACGAGAAAGGCGAGGCTGTCTATCATGCACTGACCCATGCCTCGGGCTTCTACCGCGATGTCTTCAAGCTCTTCAAGGGCAATTTCGACCGCATACTGATGGTGGGTGTCAGCTCGGTGACCCTCGACGACGTCACCAGCGGCTACAACATCGCCTTGAACATCACCATGGACCCGCGCTTCAACATGATGCTGGGCTTTTCGGAGACCGAGGTGCGCGAGATGATACGCTACTACCAGTCGGTCGGGGCTGTCACCGCCGACGAGGAGACTCTCGTCCAGGAGATGAAGCCCTGGTACGACAACTACTGCTTCTCGGAAGACTCCATCTTCAGCGACCCTAAGCTGTTCAACAGCGACATGGTGCTCTATTATATGCAGAATATCATAGCTTTTGGCAAGGCACCTAAAAACATGGTCGACAACAACACCCGCACCGACTACATGAAGATGAACAAGCTCCTGCAGCTCGACAAACTGGAGAAGGTGGAGACCCCTAATGGCGTGCGACGCGGCATACTCTACAAGATAGCGCAGGACGGCGAGATTCGCGAGAACGTCAACCTCTCGTTCCCCGCCTACCGCATGGCCGACAAGGAGAACTTCGTCAGCCTCCTCTTCTTCTACGGCATGCTGACCATAGGCGAGCCCGACGGTGCCGAGCCTCGCCTGATAATACCCAACAACAACGTCCGCCTGCAGTACTATGACTATTTGCTACGGGCCTACCAGGAGATAGCCTACATTGACATAAGCAATCTCAACAAGACCTACAACGATGCCGCCCTGCGTGGCAATTGGGAGCCGATGGTCCAAGCCCTTGCCGACGCCTACGACCGTACCACGAGTGTGCGCCAGCTGATAGAGGGCGAGCATAACCTGCAGGGCTTCATGAACGCCTACCTGTCGCTGAACCCTTACTATTTCGTGGCCCCCGAGATGGAGCTGGCCCATGGCTACTGCGACTTCTTCCTGATGCCCAACCTGCTGCGGTGGCCCATGGTGAAGCACAGCTTCATCCTCGAGCTGAAATATCTGAAGACCGATGCCACCGACGCCGAGGCCGCCGCCCAATGGCGTGATGCCGAGGCTCAGATCCGCCGCTATGCCGCCGCCCCCAAGGTGCGCCAGATGACTGAGGGCACCGCACTCCACCCTGTCGTCATGCAGTTCCGCGGCTACAAGATGACCCGCTTCGCCGAAGTGGAACTGTAAACGCAATGTACTCTCGGCTCTGCCGTCAGCCAGCGTCCTGTTTGCTATGGCGATGTCGTCGTTGAGGATGCGTTCAGATTCCTCATATTGTTTGCGTTCGCTATCCGAAAGTTTTGCGAAATAGCATATGCTTGCGAGCTTTTTGAACGCTTCATACTGTGCTTTCTAAGGCAGTCTATCGAGAATAGCTATTTGCTACGGCTGTTCGTTTGTGTTCGTCCCACGGTGTGGCTGGCAAGCAACGTCTGTTTGGCATCCATACGGTAATGGACAGGATTTTGAAGCAAAGCGTTGATCCCCCCACTCAAAACGCCACCTTCGGCAGCCTCTCCACAATATCCAGTGTCTTCAGACTGAGCGTGATGATGCTCTGCAATAACTCCAACGGGTATTTGGGGTTGCCGTGCTCTCCGCTTTTAGCGACGTTCATTCCCTGCCGGTCGTGCTCCAGTCCCCACTGGTTGGCATCGTTGCGGATACCGCTTTTTTTGTCCACCTTGTCGCAGTAGCGCTCCATAATCCATTCGATGGCGCTCTTGCCGTTCACCACGTAGTTGTAGGCCCGCAGGGGTATGTTCCTCACGGCTGGCAGCACCCATACTGCCGTCCACGTGGCGCGCTTCGACGCGCACCAGTCCCTCGCGTTCGGCGGGTGTAAGACTTTTGTAATAGCTCTCGGCACAGGCGTTGAAGGCGGCGGTGATGGCCTTGCTGACCTTGATATTTTGGCAGAAAGCCACCGCGCGGTGCATCGGCTGCGGGTCGATCTCGCGCAGCAAGCGGTTGTCGTAGCGGCTGCGCTTGCTCAGGGCGTTGATGACGCCGATAAGCTTGGCCATGTCGTCGGTGTCAACCTCCTTTTGAACCGCGGCATCGAGGCCGGAGAGGGCCGCCTGCACCTCGGTGTTGACATCGCCCGGCTCCACGTTGAGAATAAGCACCTTGTAGTCGGAGAGGAGGCTCTTGTCTACCGCCTCGCCGAAGCCCAGGCGGTAGAACTCGTCGCCATAGATCTCAGCGTCGTCCATCGAGCAGAGGTAGGCTTCCTGTTCGCGGGCACGCTTCTGGTCGGCATCTTTGTACAGGCGCGGCGTGGCAGTCATATACATACGCTTGCGGCCACGGATGAAGCCGTTGTCGTGCACCCGCACGAAGGCACTCTCGTCCATGCCTTTGAGGGTGACACCGGTGGTGCGGTGGGCCTCGTCGCAGACGATGAGGTCGAAGGTCAGCTCGTCGCCGATGGCTGCCTGTGCGGCGGCGATACGCTCGATGCTCTGGTAGGTGGAGAAGACCACCAGCATGCCCTTGCGCTTGTCGTGTTGCAGGGCTAAGTATTGCTGCTTGATCTGCTCCACACTGGTGGAGGCGGGGAATGCCAGCTCCTCAATGGTCATTTGGTTGGTGTCGTCGTCTTTGGTGTGTGCGGCTCACCTCGCTGTCGGAACAAATGCACATAGGACGGAGAGGTTGCTGCGCATCGAAGCACCATTCTCGAAGGGTCTGGCCAAGGAGGGCGATGCTGGGAACGAGGAAGAGCACCTTCTGATTGCGTAAATGCGTTATTATGTCATCGTTTGAGCATTCGCCGCTCTTTCCGGCGAGGGCTTCTGCAATGCGTAGCGAGGTGAAGGTCTTGCCTGTGCCGCAGGCCATGATGAGCTTGCCGCGGTCGTGGTCTTTGTAGTATTATGCAGCACCTCTCATTCCCCGCGGGCCTCGTCGAGGGCCGACTGGAGGGCGTGCACTTGGTCGCGCAGGCGGGCTGCGGTGATGAAGTCCATCTCCTTGGCGGCTAGCTGCATGCGTCGCTGTGTCTCGCGAATTTCTTTGCGCAGCTGTGCCTTGGTGCGGGTCTCGATCTGTGGGGCTTGTTCCTCTGTGGGTTTGGCCCGCTGCGGTTGCTCCCAGTCCTCGTCGGCTTCGCTGGCACGGAGCGTGGCTTGGTGGCGGTCGGCGTAGGGCTTGTGGTGGGGCTGCGACGAGGCCGGCGTGTTCAGGGCGTAGGGCGAGGCGGCGATGTTGGCGGCATCGGTGTGGAGGCTGTCGGAAAGACCCATGGGGCTCTCCGAAGTCTCGGCGGCAAGCTCGATGACCGACGTCTGTCCGATGATGGCTTCGGTGGATTTCACTATCTGGCGCGGTACAATGCCATGCTCCATATTGTAGCGTATCTGCTTGTCGCGGTGACGGTTGGTCTCGTCGATGGCGCGTTGCATAGAGCCGGTGATGTGGTCGGCATAGAGTATGGCGCGGCTATGGACGTTGCGCGCGGCGCGTCCGATGGTCTGGATGAGGGCGCGGTCGGAGCGTAGGAAGCCTTCCTTGTCGGCGTCGAGGATGGCCACGAGCGACACCTCGGGAAGGTCCAGCCCCTCGCGAAGCAGGTTGACACCCACCAGCACGTCGTAGACTCCCATGCGGAGGTCGCGCATAATCTCCACCCTCTCGAGCGTGTCGACATCGCTATGTATATAAGCAGTCTTGATACCCAAGTTGATAAGATACGACGACAGCTCCTCGGCCATGCGCTTCGTGAGGGTGGTCACCAGCACGCGCTCGCCCTGGTCCAGGGTGTCTTCTATCTGCTCCAGGAGGTCGTCGACCTGGTTGACGGCGGGGCGCACTTCGACAACGGGGTCAAGGAGCCCCGTGGGGCGTATCACCTGCTCCACCACCACACCCTCGGCTTCGCGAAGCTCATAGTCGGCCGGCGTGGCCGAGATGTAGATGGTCTGCCCAGTGAGGTTGTAGAACTCTTCGTAGCGCAATGGGCGGTTGTCCAACGCCGAAGGCAGGCGGAAGCCGTACTCCACCAAGGCTGTCTTGCGGCTCCGGTCGCCGCCATACATGGCCCCGATCTGCGGTATCGTGACGTGGCTCTCGTCGACGACAAGCAGGAAATCGTCGGGGAAATAATCTATCAGGCAGAAGGGGCGCGAACCCGGCGCACGCCCGTCGAAGTAGCGGCTGTAGTTCTCGATGCCCGAGCAGTAGCCCAGCTCTTGTATCATCTCGAGGTCGTAGTTTACGCGCTCCTCCAAGCGTTTGGCCTCTAAGTGCTTGCCGATGGACTGGAGGTAGTCGCGCCGCTCGAACATGTCGGTCTGGATATTGTGGAGCACCTCGGGGAGGCTTTCCTTGTTGGTGAGGAAGTTCGAGGCCGGATAGATGGTGAGCTCTTCGCATTGCTCGAGGCGGTGCCCCGATATGGGGTCGAAGGTCTCCAGGGTTTCGATCTCGTCGTCCCAAAACGAGATGCGGAAGCAGAAGTCGGCAAAGGAGGGGAAGACATCTATGGTGTCGCCTTTCACGCGGAAACGGCCGTTGGTGAATTCTATCTCGTTGCGGCTGTACTGGGCATCGAGGAGGCGGAGCAGGAGAGCGTCGCGCGTGATGTGCTCTCCCACACGCACGTGGATGGTGCCTTTCTTGAACTCGTCGGGATTGCCGATGCCGTAGATGCAGCTGACCGAGCACACCACTATCACGTCGCGACGCCCGCTCAGTAGGGCCGACGAGGCCCGCAGACGCAGCTTGTCGAGCTCGTCGTTGATGGCCAGGTCTTTCTCTATGTAGGTGTTGGTGGCCGGTATGTAGGCTTCGGGCTGGTAGTAGTCGTAGTATGAAACGAAGTATTCAACGGCATTGTTGGGGAAGAATTGCTTGAACTCTCCATACAGCTGTGCTGCAAGGGTTTTGTTGTGGCTCATCACCAGTGTGGGTCTCCCCAGCTGCGCGATGACGTTGGCCACGGTGAAGGTCTTACCCGAGCCCGTGACGCCCAGCAGCACCTGGGCGCGCTGCCCCGAGCGGATGCCCGCTACCAGTTGCCGGATGGCTTCTGGCTGGTCGCCCATCGGGGCAAAATCCGATACAAGTTGGAATTCCATAGGACTTCGAAAATAAAGTACAGGGTTATGATCCCGTAATCAGAGTCTGTCGATTTCGGCTTCTGACAGTCCGGTGTGTAGGGATATTTGTTCGTGAGGCATGCCACTTTTTTTCAGGCTTCGTGCAATTTCAATCTTGCCCAAAGTCATTCCTTCGGCTCTTCCTTCGGCTCTCCCTTCGGCCATTCCTTCGGCCATTCCTTCGGCTCTTCCTTCAACCTTCCCAAGTTCATAACCTTCCTCATGCGCCGTGTCCATCACATCGTTCTGGACCCGGATATTGTCAATGTGGCGGTCATAGGCTCTTCGCTCTTCGGGTGTCATCTTGATGTATTGCAGCTTCTCACGGGCCTCGGCTAACCCCGGTGTGGTAGTGTCGTCTTTGATGTATCCGCGTTTGAGGTAGTCCATCCATTCTTCTATCGGCGTCTTGGCTACTTGGTTGAATTCGTTGACCCGAATGATATAATATTCTGGAAAGACCGTGTCTGGTGTCACCATGCGGAGCTGGTCTTTCTCGCGGACGTTCACCTGAAGGGTGTCTTTCGTATGAACGCCGATAAACGTGCTCTTGCCATGGTATAGATAATCTGCGCCCTTGCCAAGGTCGAAATAGAGTATGTTGATGGAATACACTTTTTTTACCTTGTCATAATCATCTCCTATGCCGATGTGTTCGGTGATGGTTTTCGCCACCCCGTACAGCATCCGTTGCAGGAAATAGAACTGTCGAGTTTGTTGTATCTCAACAAGTATAATCTCGCCTTTGGTATTGATGGCTTTGATGTCCACCCGGTTGAATTTGTCGGCATTGTCGTCCTGGTTGCTCTCGCTCTCCAGAATTTGTGATATGGTGATTTTCTCACCGAGAAGGACTGTTATTAGCCCCTCGAACACACCAAAGTTGGCCTTGTCGCGCAATATGCGTTTCGCAGCCCAGTCAAAACGTATGATATCGTCGTCTTTCATGTCTTTTTTTCCTTTAAACGAACAACAATTGAATATATTGTGTACGGCCTTTCAGATTTGTATAGCATTAATAATTATGAAGCTTTATACAGAGTAGTGTGTTGTAAACCAATAATGTATTTGTTTATTAGATAAGGGTAAAAATGAGGTATAATAGTGCTGTCGAAATGATACTAAGTTCATGGATATTCATTTCGCTTAATCACTAATCACTAATCGCCAATCGCTAATCACCAATCACTATTCACTATTTAGTGTACCTATCTGATTGTATCAACTGCTTTCCTAATTGTTGCGTAGGCATTGCAAGCTGACTATGATTGTCATCCGTTGATACTCCGCCAGATGTTGTCCATCTGGTGGATGCCGTCGAGGGCCGACGATACGATGCCCCCGGCATAGCCGGCACCCTCACCGCAAGGAAAGAGTCCTTTGAGCTGGGGGTGCTGTCCGTTTTCCTGCCGCGGTATGCGGATAGGGGAGGAGGTACGGCTTTCCACGGCAAGAAGCGAAGCCTGCTCCGTGAGGAATCCGTGCATCTTCCTGTCGAAATCCTTGAAAGCCTGCCGCAGGCTTTCGCACACGAACGTCGGAAGATAAGCATCCAGCTCGGCATGCACGTACTGACCCATGTAGTTGCTGCGGTTCAATATGCCGGTGCTGCGCCTACGGCAGAAGTCCGTAAGCCTCTGCCCCGGAGCCCTCAGCTTGCCCCCGGAGGCCTCCGCCACTCGCCGCTCCACATCCTCCTGAAAGGCAAGCATGGACAACACCCCATGCTCCTCGTAGCCCGGCACGTCGGCTCCCGACACCGTGACCGCTATGCCGCTGTTGGCGTAGCGCGAGCTCCGGCTGGCGTTGCTCATGCCGTTGACCACCTGCTGCCCGGCGGAAGTGGCGGCGGGCACGATGACTCCTCCTGGACACATGCAAAAGCTGAACACCCCATGCCCTCCAACCTGCGTGGTCAGGCTGTAGCTGGCAGGCGGCAGGTAGGATGAATACCCCTTCCCGTGGTACTGTATTTCGTTGATGAGCTCTTGTGGATGCTCCACGCGCACCCCAAGGGCGAAAGGTTTGGGTTGTAGCTGCCATCCCCGGCGGTGCATGAGCCGGAATATGTCGCGGGCGGAATGGCCTGTGGCCAGAAGCACAGCACGCCCATCAACAACATGTCCTCCACAGCAGTGCACTCCCGTTACGCGCCCTCCGCTCTCCTTGAGGTCGTCTATCCGCTGGTTGAAATAAATCTCGCCGCCATGCTCTATTATGGTTCTTCGCATCGATGCAACAATTGCCGGCAGACGGTCGGTGCCGATATGGGCGTGGGTATCGATGAGAATCTCCGGCGAGGCCCCGTGCTCCACGAATTTGCGCAACACAGCGCCGACATCGCCGCGCTTCGTCGACCGCGTGTACAGCTTACCGTCGCTGTAGGTGCCGGCTCCTCCCTCGCCAAAACACCAGTTGCTGTCCTCGTCAACCTCTCCGCTGCGCACCATCCTCGATATGTCTTTCCGCCTCTCGTCCACAGCCTTGCCACGCTCCACTATTAAGGGTTTCAGCCCCAGCTCTAAAGCATGCAAAGCGGCAAAGAGCCCCGACGGCCCGGCCCCCACGATGACGACGGCCTCGCCGCCACGGCAGTCTTTATACTCCGAGCGGTGGTCTTCTCCCTGATATTTATCTCCCTGGAAAAAAACATCTATGGTGGCCCTGTATTTTATCGACCGGCGCGAGTCTAAGCTACGCCGCCGAACCTGCAGGTGGCTTATCGCTGCATCCTCAACCCCGACGGCTCTGGCAACAACTCGGCGCAGCTCCTCAGGCACATAATATTCCTCTGGCGTTAGGCTGATCTCTATGGTTTTCAAATCCTGGCGTTTATGGTTATCTAATCATTATTAAACAACATTTATTTTGTTGCCTAAATTATCAATTTGCAAATAGTAATTCAACAGATAAACAGTTAATGGCTTAACAATAAGCAGTTCAATAATTCAACACACACTCATCAGTTTCCTTCAAACGTGAATCCGAGCATGAAAGTGCGGGTGTTTATAAAGTCCATCGAGCGTGTGAAGAGGTCGTCGTCGGGTATCTTCAAGTCGCTAAGCCCAAACGTCATTTTCATCTCTATCGCGAATTTCACGTAGCGCATATAAAAGTCGAAGCCTATGCCGAATGTGTATCTGAAGTCGCTGGTGTTGAGCCTTATAATCGACTGGTCGTTGTTGTTTTTGTTGTTCCGCATCGAGGCGAAATCAAAGCCATAGCTCAGTCCGGCGGTGAGGTAGGGGCGGAAGTTGTGGTAGCGGAAGGCGCGGAATTTGATGTCGACCGGGATCTCGCCGTACACGGATTCAACGTTGCGTTTCTGGTCCGGGTTGTGGTGCTCAATAAGATAGTCGGTGGTCCAGTTGTAGTTGATGGTTCGGTTGATGAGCGTCAGCCCGGGCAGTAGGCGCAGGTTGAAGTAGTTGCCGAGCCGGAAGTCGGAGATGATGGCAAGGTGGAACCCTGGCGTATAGTACGACCCTGTGCCAAGAAGCGATGTGCGTACCTCGTCGTCCTCGGTGTAGGCGTAGTCGAATTTCGACTGTGTGTAGCCCAATTGGATACCAAAATGAATTTTTTTCTTGTCGAAACCTGCTAAATAGTTTACTTGCGCCTCAACGCTCCCGGTCTTGACCATTAAGACCAGCAGCACAAAGGCTATAAAATATGTGGCAGCGCTTTCTCGTTTCATACGTTTCCCATAACGGCACTGCCCGTTATTATATTGTATACGATTAATAGTTTTTATGAGATCATTCAATGATTGTCCTCTCGTGACGGCTTATTATGGCCCTGTAAGGGCGACATATAATAGCTGTGGGCGCAAGCCTACGGTATCAGTTCCATTATTCTTTTCGTTCCAGAACCCCGTAGGGACTGCACAACCACAGCCAAACGCTCGCTCTATTCGTTGCTCGCCATTGCCATCTGATTGATAAGCTTCTCGCGGTCGATTGGTACAACTCCAACCTGCTGACACACCAATCCTCCCGCTATGTTGGCGCAGCGCACGGCATCCAGCAACGGCATGCCGGCGGCAAGTGCCAGCGTTATGATGCTTATCACCGTGTCGCCAGCCCCCGACACGTCGGCCACAGCATGCGCACAGGCCGGTATCAGAGCCGTGGCCGGCTCTCCGCCCCTCATGTCGCACGCAAACATCCCACGGCTCGACAGCGTCACCAGGGCTATGTCTATCTGCTGCTGCTGGCATAGGGCTATCGTGGCCTTGCTCAGGTCGCGCACCATCGCCTCGTCGCTGCTATCGTCAATCTCTATGTTCAAACCCTCGCGCAGCTCCTTAAGGTTGGGCTTGAAAAGACTGACGTCGCGGAATGACGAGAAATTGCGGTGCTTCGGGTCCACCGTGGTCAGGATGCCTTTCCGTCGCGCCATGGCGCTGACCTCCTCTATTATGCGCGGCGTGATGTTGCCTTTGTCGTAGTCCTGGAATATTATGGCATCAATGGCCATGGCTTTGATTGTGCGTGTGATGCGGTCCAGAAGCTGGTCCTCCTCCAAGGTCGACAAGGGGTTGGTGCTCTCCTCGTCTACGCGCACTATGTGCATATTGTTGCCTATGACGCGCGATTTCACCGTGGTCATCCGGTTGTCCGATGTCACTATCCCGCGACGGTCCATCCCGTATTTATACATTATTTGAAGGAAGTCTTTGCTGCTGTCGTCGTTCCCCATCACGCTGCATATTATCGGCGTCGACCCCATGGCCTGTATGTTCAGTGCCACGTTGGCAGCCCCTCCCAAACGCTTCTCGCGTTTCGTGACCGACACCACTGGCACTGGCGCCTCGGGCGAGATGCGCGTAACCGTACCCCACATATAGGAGTCTATCATCACATCGCCCACTATCATCACTTTCGTCTTTGCTATTCTGTCAAAAATGTTCTCTGGCATTTCTGTTGTGCTTTATTCGTCGTTGTTTTTGTTCATTTCCATCGATAGCTCCCCGCGCAGGTTCCGCGCCAGCCTGTCGCGCACCTTCTCTTTGTCGCCCGGAAAGTTGCCAAGCAGGTACATCATCTTGGTCACCGCGGCCTCGATGGTGATGTCGTGGCCTCCTATCACGCCGATGCGGTCCATGTCGCAGCTGGCCTGATATTGACGCATCTGCACCGCCCCGGCCTTGCACTGGGTGACGTTCAGCACTATCACCCCTCTCTCCATCGCTCTCCCCAATGCTTCTATGAACCAGGCCTCTGTCGGCGCGTTCCCCGACCCGAAGGTCTCTATTATCAACCCCTGCAAATCGGGTATGCTAACCATCGATTCAACCACCCCCGGCGTGATGCCGGGAAACAGCTTCAGTATCGCCACCCTGCGGTCGAATTTCTTGCGCACCTTCAGCTCCCCTGTCGGCATTGGCATGAAAAGATGAGGCTTGCTCGTAATCTTTATCCCTGCCTTGGCAAGCGAAGGATAGTTGAACGACGAGAAAGCATCGAAGTTCTCTGCACTCACCTTGGTACTCCGATTGCCACGGTACAGGTGGCTCTCAAAAAATATCGTCACCTCGGGAACAAGGAACTGCCGCCCCGAGGCTATCTCTAATGCACATATGATGTTCTCGCGTCCGTCGCTCCGCAACATCCCCAAAGGCAACTGGCTGCCTGTGAGCACTATGGGCTTCGTAAGATTCTTGAACATGAAACTCAGCGCCGACGCCGTATAGGCCATCGTGTCGGTCCCGTGCAACACCACGAAGCCATCGTATGCCTCATAGTTCCTCTCTATAATCTCTGCTATGTCCTCCCAAAACTCAGGCGTCATGTTCGACGAATCGATGATCTTGTCCAACTGGCAGGAATCTATCTGATACTCTGTCCTGTGCAACAACGGCAGGGCATCATATATCCTCTCCATCGCAAAGGGCTGCAACGCCCCGCTCTCGTCCTTCACCATCCCTATCGTTCCGCCTGTATATATTAGTAATACTTTATTGTTTTTCATCATTTCCCTTGGCTGTTTGGTGGATTTCGATTTATATGCAAATATTTGTCTTTTAATGTGTAAAATCTGTTATGCAACTGCAAATCCTCTCTTTTTTACGCTGCAAAGATACACTTTTTTCAGATATTAACATTCTTTTATGTTCTCTTGTTGATAAATGCGTCTCTTTTCACTCCTAAAAAGCATGTAAAATACTGTCATATAGTTCGTAATATCACTTTTGCTCATTTTTTCGTTCTCAAGGCCGTTTTTTTTGTTTTTCGACGTCTTTTTTCGCCAAAAATCATCCTCATTTACGTTCGGCTCTAAAAAAAAGTAATTTTTTTTTGTTTTTTAAAGTCGTGATGTTCAACTATGTGCCACGATGTGCCGAAAAAAGGCGAAAAAAAAATTTGGTAGTTTAGGAAATGGTTGTATCTTTGCACTCGCTTTCGACAGGGGAACGGTGCTGAAGAGCGGAGGGAGGAAGTCGAAGGCGAGAGAGATTTGAAACAGTTGAAACAAGAGATAGCGTGTGTTCCCGTTGCCGGCCAAGGGCCGGTGGGGGGACGCGGAGAGTCAAAGGTTACGAAGCAATTCTTACAATGAAGAGTTTGATCCTGGCTCAGGATGAACGCTAGCGGCAGGCTTAACACATGCAAGTCGAGGGGTAACAGGCGGTAGCAATACTGTGCTGACGACCGGCGCACGGGTGCGTAACGCGTATGCAACCTGCCCGCGACAGGGGGATAACGGAGGGAAACTTCCACTAATATCCCATGGTGCCG
>JAFSQF010000055.1 GCA_017446745.1 Bacteroidales bacterium | reverse complement strand
CTAATTTGGCCTTGAGGCTCGCGGCCTTGCGCCCCTCGAAATAAAAATTCGTCAAGTCGAAGAGAACGTTTTCGTTAAGCCGAATGCAGAGGGCAAATCACGAAGTGTTTGCACTATGCTGAGGCGAGAAAACGGCCCTTGTAAAGAACGTTTTCGTTAAGCCGAATGCAGAGGGCAAATCACGAAGTGTTTGCACTATGCTGAGGCGAGAAAACGACCCTTGAAAAGGAACATTATTTCATACGCTCTGGGTAGTACAAACCGACTTTTGCTATTTTGCAGACTAGGTATTATTATAGATCAACACTTTACAAATCTGATTGGTTGAGAAATGCCCCCAAAAAATTATCAAGGTTGAACTTGGGTTAAATTTGTTTCCTTGTATAAAAATAAATATCTTAATTAGTGTTGGGACAGATTAACTGTTTTTTTACTTCTTTTAGCAATAATTTTGGTCAATTCAATAATTATGAGTATCTTTGCAAATTGAAAAACAACAACATTAGACGAATATGAGCGACAAGGAACTGATTGTTTACAATGACAATCCGTCGACGGCCCAGCCGTTTGAAGGAGAAATCATCTTCTATCAACCCACCGAGAATGTCAGAATTGAGGTGAGGATGGGAGAAGAAACCGTATGGCTGACACAGCAACAAATGGCAGAGTTGTTTAACAAAGACAGAACAGACATCGGACGCCATATTCGCAACATTTACAAGGAAGGAGAACTGGAAAAGGATATCACATGTGCAAAATTTGCACATATGGGTACTGAAGGTGATCAACAATATGAATATACGGCTTATAATCTAGATGTTATCATCTCTGTCGGCTACCGTGTGAAGTCCCAACGAGGCACAAAATTTCGTCAATGGGCCAACAAGGTGCTGAAAGAATATCTATTGCGTGGATATGCGGTCAATTCGCGTATTGCAGCACTCGAGCAACACGCCACCAAACAAGATATGGAAATCCACGAATTGCAAAACAATGTTGACTTCTTTGTCCGCACCTCGCTGCCACCGGTCGAGGGCATCTTCTTCGACGGGCAGATTTTCGACGCCTACACCTTTGTTTCCGACCTTATCCGCTCGGCAAAGAAGAGCATCGTGCTGTTCGACAACTATGTGGACGACACCGTGCTGGCGATGCTTGACAAACGAGGGGTGAAAGTCTCTGCTACCATCTACACCCAGAAAATCAAGCAGCAGCTCTCACTTGACCTTGCGAAGCACAACGCTCAATACCAGCCTATTGAAGTGAAATTGTTTGACAAAGTCCACGACCGTTTCCTCTGCATTGACAACACCGTCTATCATATTGGTGCCTCACTGAAAGACCTCGGCAAGAAATGGTTCGCCTTTTCAAAGATGGAGATGAAAGTAAATGAATTGCTGGTGAAAGTGAAATAATAAAAGTATTTCTATACACCCACTATCATAAAGAACAATAATTGTTATAGAAAATCATGGAATGAAGAAAAAATTTTTTTTAATAATCGGCAGTTGTTTGTTTTTTACTGCCATGACTTGTACGCGTGACACTGATGACGAACACCATCGTATCTCGTTTTACAACGGATCTGCTTACAATGTATTTGTTGCACAAAGTTATGACTATCCTGATACATCTCTTTGGCATACACAGAATGTCATGACCTTAGGTTGGAATTTAGAAGTCGGAGCACATAATTATAACAATGAAGTATTGATAAGTAGAGGATCATACGAAAGCAAATTTATTAGTATGGACACTCTGATAGTCTTCGTATTCAACTCAGATACCTTATCATCTCGAGGATGGGACTATGTAAAAGACCACAACAATGTAACACAACGCTACGATCTGAGTTTATCGAACCTGCGAAATCTCAATTGGAGGATTGCCTTTCCTCCTACAGAGGAGATGAGAAACATTAAGATGTGGCCGCCATATGGAACATACGATTCTTTAGGCCACCCAAACAATTAATTCCACACGAAATAAGAACTCTCGGGCTATGAATGAAGATAAACGATTATTTGAAATCGCGCTTTGGTCTGAAGATGAATTGCTCAAGATGGAACGGGCAATCAATCGCAGACACGGAAACTTCCAAAAGGCGCAGTACATAAAAAAGGAGGCATATGAGTTGATGCATGATGATGAAGAGTCTCAACGAAAAAAAGGGGCGGCTTTGATGGAGAAAATGATCAAGTTATTTCCAGAAGAACATCTCGCCACCATGGCGGGTCATTCTTGTCTGGGGAAATACTATCGTTCTATTGGTGAATATGACTCTGCATTGTCTCATTTTGAACAAGTGCTTAAACACAACAATGCCAGTACAAGTAAATACGGCATGCCAGAAATGCAGATTGCTCTCACAATAATCATGCTGGAACATGAAGACAAATACAATTATGCAAAGAGTGTGTTAGAAAAAATAAATCCAAGAACATTGTTTATTAAGGAACATTTGAAACTATATGAGTTAATGTTGGCTGTATTAAATGGAAATGGTTCTCCCTGTGAAGTGAGGGAATACTACCGTCAGCAACAACACGTTAGCTTCTAATCTAACGACATTCCCTTTTTACTATTGTATATGCCGACCTGCTGAACAAGACCAAGACAGTGAAGAGGCTGCCTACAATCCTTTGCTGAAAGTTGCAGCCGTGGGGCAGGGTACAACCCCACGGCTGCAATGTCGGTAAGGGTCGACCTATTCCACCGTGACGGACTTAGCGAGGTTGCGCGGTTGGTCCACGTTGCGTCCTTTGGCAACGGCCACATAGTAGGAGAGGAGCTGCAACGGCAGGATAGCCAAAAGGGGAACGTAGCAGTCGCGTGTGTCGGGAATCTCGAAACAGTAGTCGCTCATGCCTTTAACTATTGTGTCGCCTTCTGTCACGACGCTTATAATCTTTCCCTTGCGCGATTTGATTTCCTGTATGTTGCTGACTATTTTGTCGTACATGCCGCGTTTTGGGGCTATGACCACCACGGGCATCTCCTCGTCGATAAGGGCTATGGGACCGTGCTTCATCTCGGCGGCAGGATAGCCTTCGGCATGGATGTAGCTTATCTCTTTCAGTTTCAGGGCTCCCTCAAGGGCCACGGGGTAGTTGTAGCCTCGTCCAAGATAGATGAAGTTGCGTGCATAGGTGAACATCTGGGCGAATTGGTCTATGCCTTTGTTGTGGTCCAGTGTCCACTGCATCTTCTCGGGGATTTTCTGCAGCTCGTCGACGAGCATGTGGAACATATCGTCGCTCAGGGTCTTCTTTTCCTTGGCTATGGCCAGGCCGAGCATGATGAGGGTTATCACCTGTCCGGTGAAGGCTTTTGTTGATGCCACGCCGATTTCAGGGCCTACGTGGAGGTAGGTGCCGCTGTCGGTGGCGCGGGGTATGGAGGAGCCTATCACGTTGCAGATGCCATAGAGGAATGCCCCCTTGCTCTTGGCAAGCTGTATGGCGGCGAGGGTGTCGGCTGTTTCGCCCGACTGCGAGACGGCAATCACCACATCGTCGGGGAAGATGACGGGATTGCGGTAGCGGAATTCCGACGCATACTCCACCTCGACGGGAATCTGGGCCGCCTCTTCGATGAAATACTTGCCTATCAAAGCACTGTGCCACGAGGTGCCGCAGGCGCAGATGATAATGCGGCGGGCATTGATAAACCTGTCTTTATGGTCTATGATGCCGCTGAGGATAACGTCTTTATCCACGATATTGAGGCGCCCTTTGGTGCAGGTGCGCATGGCTGAGGGCTGCTCGTGGATCTCTTTGAGCATGAAGTGGGCGTAGCCGCCTTTCTCCAGCTCGTCGAGGCTCATCTGGAGCTTGTGAAGCTCGGGGGTCTGCTTGACGTTGCTGAGGTTGGAGATGAGAATGTCGCCGGCACGGTTCATCACGGCAACCTGCTCGTCCTCAAGATAGATGACGTTGTCGGTATACTCAATAATGGGTGTGGCGTCGCTTCCGAGGAAGAATTCGGCAGTGCCTTTGTCGGTGCCGTTGTTCTTGCCCACGCCAATGATGAGGGGGCTGCCTTTGCGGGCGCAGATAAGCTGGTCGGGGTTACGTTTGTCGAGGATGGCAATGGCGTAGGCTCCGATGACGCTCTTCAGGGCCAGCTGCACGGCGGTGTAGAGGTCGCAGTGATGTTTGTTTTGCGTGTATTCCACCAACTGCACCAGCACCTCGGTGTCGGTCTCGCTGCAGAATGTCATGCCCTCCTTCTCCATCATGGTGCGCAGGGGCTTATAGTTCTCTATAATGCCGTTATGCACCAGCGAGAGGTTCTTTGATTGGGAGTAGTGGGGGTGGGCATTGGTGGCATTGGGCTCGCCATGGGTGGCCCAGCGGGTGTGGGCGATGCCTATGGTGCCGCTGATATCCTTGTCGGTGACGCTGGCTTCCAGGGCCGACACTTTGCCTTTTGCTTTATAGACCGCGAGGTCTCCCTTGTTGTTGATCATCGATACTCCGGCGCTGTCGTAGCCGCGGTATTCCAGACGGTGAAGCCCTTTGATTAAGATGGGGTAGGCTTCCTGTTCCCCGATGTATCCTACAATTCCACACATATTTTTCCTGAATTGTTTAATTGGGTTAGTTTACGCGCATTTAATTGTTCGTGAGTTTTTTGTGGTGCTTGAAAGGCGTTTGTGAATACGCCAAAACAATCTGCAAATGTAGCAAATTTTTTTGATAATGACTGTCTGAGTTATAATTTCTTTAAAATTTGCTCCGCCAAACCGATGGAGTAGCCATGACTGTGGAATAGTATTTCTCCTTTTTTATTCACCAGAGCCACGAGAGGATAGTCGTTCTTCAAGTCCAGTTTCAGGGCTTCTGTGATTTGCTTTTCGAAAGTGTCCGTCTGGTTAGCCTCACGTATTATGTATTCTGCGTTGGGGAGCTTCCACGACAGCGGCTTTGCCGACGCCGGGGCCACCACATAGATCATCCCTCCCCATTCGCTGTACTCTTTGTACATCGTCTGAAGCTCCTTGATCAGGTGCTTGCTGGGCTCTTTGTAGTCGCCCACGAAGACGAACAGCATGCCTGTCTCGCCGGCAAAATCGGCCAGAGTGGCCATGTCGGCAATTATCTCCTGGTCGGGGTTAAGCGTTGCTGCCGCCTGGCTGCTGCGGTTGACCAAAGGCCTGATGATGATTTCCTTGCTTATGGTTTGCCCCTCTTCAATGTTGAAGTATTCGGCATGCGTCAGCACGTCACCCTCAGGATAACGGTTTCCGGTGCGAAGACAGTAATAGCCTGGTTCCAAAGCTATTGATGCTGGGAATTTGTCCATGCGTGTGTCTTCCTCGAAGTCGAAGGTCACGAAGTCTCCATTCTCGTATTTCGCCAATGTGAAATGTGGCCAATAGATTGGTTTGGCGAGCTCTTTGGTGGGTTTGTAGGTGAGGGTCAATATTGCTGTGGGCTGTACTTTGCTATCGGCGTCGAACGAGACGGCTTTCCATTGGTCTTGTTCCCAGATGTATACGACGTTTGTGGCATTGTCGAGATAGGAGGGTATGCCCAACGAGCGGCATGCGGCCACAAAGAATATGTCGCGGCTGTGGGGGTCGCTGTGTCGCAGCTCGAAAACTCCGCGAGGCGATATGGGGCAGTTGTAGTAATTCCCTTGGCCGTCCACATGGATATTCTCTTTTGTCCATGTTATCAGGCTGTTGGCATCGGTTATGGACTGCAAGTTGTCGGATAGGAATTTCCGCCACTGGCGTATCATTTCGTTGCTGATGCGTGCTGGCATGATGCCGCGTTTATACACTTCGTAGTCAACTCCGTACTTCTCAGTGTCGTACTCCGTAAGGTGCGATTCCAATACCTCTGGTGTTATGTCGCGCAGGTCTTTGTCGCTCAGCGATGCCAGATAATCGTCGCAGCCTGGATGCTTGGCAATGAACTCTTCTATGGTGGCCCAGTTGCCTTCGCTCTTTCTGACGAATGGGTTCGTGGCATCGCTATGGAATGTGGCGGTGTAGGCTCTGCGGAGCGAATCCTCATAAACCAAGCGTCGTGCGTTGTTTTCCGCTTTCTCCTGGGTGGGTGTCACCTTGGCGTCGCCAGCCACGGGCGGCACCACCTCTACATCTTCTGTGTATTCAGCACCCTTTTCTCGCGTAAGATATATGGTTGCAGTGTCTTGCTTGCGGATGTCCATCATCGTATAGTTGTAGTTCTTTTTGTCGGAGGCCCAAATCTGGAGGTCGCCGAGGCCGGTGGTCAGTTGTGCTATGCCGTCGCTGTCTGTACGTATGGTGGCGAGGGTGTAGAACTCGCTGTAGTTGTATAGTTTGAATTTCACTTCAGCCCCTTCTCGGGGTTTGTTGCTGCTGTCGTAAACCTTAACGGTGACTTTTTTTGTAGGCGCATAGTGGCTCAGCAGGTTAAGCTCGCTGTAGAGGTCGGTGCGCTTCACCACTTCTTCGTCGCCGTTGTAACGTCCGAAGGCTTTGCTGTGGACCATCATGCATCGTGTGGAGGGCACTGCAAACCATCCCATGTTGAGTTCGGGGTCCGGCTCGCAGGCTCCAAGGAAATACCATTGGTTGCTGTCTGCTATGTACACCTCCACCCAGGCGTGGTTGTCGTCGCAGTGTGCCCAACGGGGTGTATAGCACTGTCGTGCCGGTATTCCCACGCTACGCAGAGCCGTTACGGCGAATGTCGATTCCTCGCCGCAGCGTCCCAGCGAAGTGCGCATGGTGGCCAGTGGCGCCGAGGTGCGTCCGTCGCTGGCCCGGTAGGCCACGTGCTCGTGGCACCAATGGTTCACCTCCAATGCCGCTTCGTACATCGACAGGCCTTCCACGCGTGCCTTCAGCTCACGTTGCATCAACAGGCGTGCGGTGTCGAGATTTTCGTTGTTGACGCGATACACCAGCACGAAATGACGGAATATGTCCTCCGGCACTTTTTCGCCCCAGCTGAACTGCTCTCGGGCTTTGAATGCCGCTCTAATCTGCTGCAAGTAAAATGTTTGGTCGTAGTCGGCCAAGTCGCTGTAGGGCATATAGGCATAGAGGAACTCCAACGCTTCGCGCGTCTCGGTGTCTAAGGTGTCCATGCCGGCAAACAGCGCTTCGCTGCGCCCTGCCGCCATTTCTTGTCGTTTCAGGAAGTCTTCATGTACTTCTGCACGATAATCTTTGTTGGTCAAGAAGTGCTTTTCTTTGTGGCATGAAGAAACCAACAGTGCCACTAAAAATATGGTAATAAATAAATTAATTCTCTTCATTGTATTAAATGTTGAAAGGTGGTTTATTTGGGAAATCGTTGGTGATGGTCATGAACTCCCTCACTTGGTCGCTATCGGTACATGTCAGTCCGTAGATGGTATGCTTTAACGAACCGTGTACTTCGTGCAGTCCGGTGTCCATAACCAGTTGGCGGACATTGTCTACGGTCACTCCTGAGGCGCCAATAATATCTATCCGGTCTCCTGCCCGTCTGACAAGATCTCTTAGCATCTGGCGTCCCTCCATTGCTGTCGGTGCACAGCCTGATGTCAATAGTTTTGAACATCCGCAGTCTATTATCCGTTCCAGAGCGTCAAGGGGGTTGCGGCATTCGTCGAAAGCGCGATGGAATGTCACCTGCAGCCCGGCAGCCGCCCTGACGGCCTCACGGGTTTTTATCATATCGATATCGCCATCTTGGGTCAAAAAACCCACAACGACGGCATGAGCCCCATAAATGTACGCTATCTCTATGTCGCGTAGAATGAGCTTCATGTCCTCTTTGTCGTAAACGAAATTGCCTCCGCGAGGACGTATCAGGACCCTGGTTTGCAAATTCAATTCTTTCGCGCAGTATTCGATAGCTGCTGCCGATGGTGTGGTGCCGCCCTCGCCGAGGGCTTGGCACAGTTCGATGCGGTAGGCCCCACCGCGTTTTGCATTGCGTGCCGAAAGCACTGAATTACAACAAATCTCTACGTGCATTTGCTTTTATGTTGATAAGTTTATACTCAATTTTCGCAAGTTTTATGTTGGTGATAATGAGTGTCGCTTCGCTCGTCGAGCTCGCGGGCCGCAGCACGCGACAGAAATCTCGCAATCCTTTCAAATCTTTCAATATATATCTGTTTGATTTGAGTAGATTTGTAAGATTTCTCGCCATAGGCGACTTAATATCAAATATTTCGTATACATGCGAAACTTGCGTTTTTATAAGTTTGATTCCATGTCACAAATCACTATTCACTAATCCCTACCTGAATATCCTGTTCAGTTCTTCGTTGCTGAGGTTGCCTATCCAGTTCTCGCCTGTCGCCACGGTCATGTCGGCCAGATGTTTCTTCTCTTGTATCATGCGGTCTATCTGTTCCTCGAAGGTGTTCTTGGTGATGAAGCGGTGCACGATGACGTTCTGGTGCTGTCCGATGCGGTAGGCGCGGTCGGTGGCCTGCGCCTCAACAGCCGGGTTCCACCAGAGGTCGTAGTGTATCACGTGGCTCGCCGCCGTCAGGTTCAGTCCCGTTCCTGCCGCCTTGATCGAGAGGATAAAGATCTTGCATTCAGGACGGTTCTGGAAGTCGTCGACCATCTCGCGACGCTTCTTCACGCTGCATCCGCCATGCAGGAACAAGGTTTCCTGTCCAAGATGCTCTTTAATGAGTTGTTGCAGCAGGTCGCCCATTTCTTTAAACTGGGTGAATAGCAGCACTTTTTGTTTGTTGCTGACTATGCTCTCGAGCAGGGTCAGTAGGGTTTCTGTCTTGCCCGAGAACTCGGCACGTGTCTCGCCGTTTTTTAAGAAGAGTGCCGGATGATTGCATATCTGCTTCAATGCTAATATCATCTGTAGCACCAGACCCTGACGTTTGAAGATGCCTTGTTGCGTTGAGGTGTCGGCATTTTCAATCACTTTCATGGCGTGCTCCACGGTTTCATGATAGAGGGCTGCTTGTTGTTCGGTGAGGGTGGCATAGGTGTTCTCCTCTATCTTGTCGGGCAGGTCGCTGATGATGCTCTTGTCGGTCTTCAGGCGTCGCAGCAGGAACGGTGCTGTGGCTTTGCGGAAGTTTTCCGCCACCTCTTTGTTGCCCCATTTCTGTATGGGGTCGGCGTATTTCTTTTGGAACGAGGCCAATGTGCCCAGTATGCCATGGTTGGCGAAGTCCATTATCGACCAGAATTCCGACATACGGTTCTCTATTGGCGTGCCGCTCATGGCTATGTGGTTGTTGGCTGCAATGGAGCGCACCGCCTTGCTTTGCGCTGTGTCGGCGTTCTTTATGTTCTGTGCCTCGTCGATTATCACCGTGTGCCAACCTATTTTTTTCAGCTTTGCAGCATCGCTGCGCACCACGCCATAGGTGGTGAGCAGAATGTCTGATTCCATGTTCTTTAGGTCGCGTCCGCTGCCATGATACACCCTACAGGTAAGCTCCGGCGCGAAACGCTCCAGCTCGGCTTGCCAGTTGCTGATAAGCGTCGTCGGGACTACAATCAGAGTTTTTATCGTCGAATCTTGAGGTTCCTCAGCCGTTTTGGCCTTGTCGTTCTTGAATTTTTGCAACAGGGTTATCACTTGCAGGGTTTTGCCTAAGCCCATATCGTCGGCTATGATGCTGCCGAAGCCCAGCTTGGCGTTGCGGTACATCCATTCGTAGCCGCGTTGCTGGTAGGGCCGCAAGGTGGCATGTATCTCTTTGGGGACCGCCAGTTTGCGTTGCTTCGTGAGCTCTGCAATCATTTTCCGCACCTCTGCTGTCATCTCCACTGCCGCTCCCTCGTATTTCTCGCTTAGCGATGCCTGCAGCAGTTCGCCCGGTGTAGGCTGCCGCAGCCCTCGTAATGTCTCGTCCAGCCTCGTCAGATCCTCCGGGTTGACGTATATGTATTGCCCCTTGAAGCGTATCAGTCCGTTGGCTTTGCTTGCCAGCTCACGGAATTCTTCTATGCTCACTGTCGTGTTTCCCATGGCCACACGCCAGTCGAAGTCGAGCATCTCGGCCATGTTGAGGCTCGCCACGCCGCCGCCAGCTGTTCTTCTTTTCTTCATCGACATGGTTATGCGTGGCCTTACCAGTTGCTGCAGCTCCTTGGGGAGTATCACCCTGATGCCCAGCAGTTGCATACTGGGTACCATATCCATAAGGAATTCCACCAGTTGGGCGGCATCCATCTCTATGCTTTTCTTGGCTTGGGTGCCAATGTAGGTGTCCAGTCCGGGTATGTAGGGCGACAGCATCGCCGTTTCGCGCAGCACCTCCAAGCGTACCGACGCATATCTGTCGTCGCACATTATCTCTTTCATCGTCAGCGGCAGACCGTCGTGGTTCACTGCCATGTCAATATCGAACCTCTCGCCGTCGATGCTCACCATCACCATGGGGCAGTATTTCCGCTCGCTTATCGTAATGCGTTCAAACCAAGTGCGTATGCTGGCGGGTATGGCTTTCTCGCCTACGCCGTCGAAGGTGTTGTCGTCCTGGTGGAAGAGGAAGTTGTAGACGTCGCTGCTGTCGTGGCTTGTCGTGGCCATTGCGTCAATCAGCGACCCTAACATGATGCCCAGCAGTATCTGAGTTTGGTTTTTCAGCGGGTGGTTTTCTCCTTTCCCTCTCAGCATCAACAGGTCGCCTGGCATGATTTTTTCGAGTGCTTCAACCACGTTTTGTGTCTCCCTGTCGGCCGTGGCGGGTTGCCATAATGTGGTGTAGTATTTGTTGTCCATCATGAATACCTGCGGCAACACTGCCCCGTTGGCAAGCAGGTGGAGGCAGCATTGCAAGGCCTGGTTCATTGCCCGCATCGATATGCTGGCGTCAGCCAGCTCTTCGGCATCTATGGCGTTGATAGAAAGCAGTTCCGACAAGCTGGGTACGAACCCTAACTTGCTGTTCACCACTATCTGAATCCTCTCGTGGGGCAGGGGAGGAGGTGGTATTTTTAGCCCTGTGGCATCGGCCAGCGTAATTCTTCCCTCAAGCACACGGCAGGCCTTCTTTCTTAGCCTTTTAAGCTCATCGGCATACAGTGCGCGGAAGTCTCCGCACGTGTAGAATGTGGGTCTCTCGGGCAGCAGGCTCGTGAGTGTCTGGCTTATGTCTTTCAGGTGGGTAAAGTCTATGGTCTCAACTGTTTCTGATGCCTCTATGTGCTCTTTCTCTTCCCCCTCTTTCTTTTCCAACATTGTTTTCAGCATTGGCACCGACGATGTGCCGTCGACGATGTTTCCCAACTCTCTTTTTCTCAGCTCCGCAGGCAGGTCAACACCATGCATGGCGAAGACTATGAAGGGGTCGTTGTCTATCTCGCGGCTCACCATGTATACCACTGCCGCCAGATGTTTGCAGGGCACCGCCCAGTCCGGGCATGAGCAGTGCATCTCCAAGTCGTTCCACCGTGTAGGGAAAAGGTTTATTCCAAGCTTCTTGGCTATGTTCATCACCTGTGGGTCCAGCTCATGGTTCAGCAGCTTCGACACTATCAGTGGCTCTTTCGTCAAGGCCTCCATCAGGCGGTTGGTGTCCTCTTTGCTGAATCGTGGTATCCTGATGGTCTCGCTGTAGGGCGTGCGGCTGCTGCCCTGCACTTTGGCTTTGATGGTGCAGCCCTCTATCGTCACCTCCAGCACTGCCCCCTTACGGGCGTATGTTGCTCCACGTGGTATGCGGTTGTCGTAGTCTATGTGGGTCAACGCTTTCAGCCATTCTTCGCCCCACCAGGTGTTCCCAAATTTTTCCCGTGCCATACTCTATTTTTATTTGCCAATAGCTTATTAGGTTTATATTCAGAATTATTGCGTTGGCAAGATGTTGCTTATAGGCAATTCTTTGTCTATAACGCCTTAACTGTAATATTATTGTCTAAGTAATTAGTCAAATTTATTTGACATTTGCGATAATTCACGGGCATTCATGGTCATTCACGTTATATAAATAATATCTGGATAATTGCTGTTAATTGCTGTTAAATGAATATGAGCGCTAATTTTGACCGTTTACTTACAATTTTTTCTTGATGTAATCCCCAAATTCAATATAAATTTGGTGAGTGTAATCCCCAAATTCAATATTTTGCAATCATCAAAAAATAAGTGGCTGACCTAAATTAACTTTCATTTTCCTTGAACAGCAATTACCATAAATGACCAGCAATTACCATAAATAACATTTATAGAACGTGAATGCCGGTAAATGCAGGTGAATTATCATAAATGTCAATTAAATATGACCGGTTACTTAAGTTGATACAATCAGACGGGTATAATAAGAAAAATAAAAACGACTGTGTTTATGCGACGTGGTACGCGGGCGTCCTCGCCTGCGATTTGAACACGAATGTCTTCACTATGTGCCTCGTGGCCCTGCCTCTGTGGCTGCTCTATGAATTCTCGATCATAGTGGCCAGCAAGGCGGAGCCCAAGGAGGAGGTATCAACCATTTAACCCATTCAACGGGAACGTTTAGCTGTCGGCGAAGATTTGCATCTGGCAGTTGGTGCAGTCGAAATGGAGGCGGAAGCGGTGTCCGTTGTTTAGCAGGTAAAGGTCGCCACGCCAGTCGTTACCGACGTCGGTATTGCATTTCAGCTGAAGGCACTGACCAAATTCGTAACGCAGGCAGTATTTGCAGGTCATCAGGGGGGTCTTGAATGCCGGATTGTTAGTCAGGTCTTGAGGGTTATGGTCGGGGCCGAGGCCAGACACCTCGGTATGGTGGCGACGGTAGAAGGCTTCAGAATTACTGTTGATGATGTTGGCTAAGGGGCCTACGCTTTCCTCAAAATAGGGTAAGTCGTTTGGAACAAAGGTGGTAGCCTTCGGGCTGAAGTGTATGATACGGGTTTCTTGCAGCTGTGCCACGGCTTTGCGACGCAGGTCGTTGAGCAAGGATGCCGGCACAAAGAAGGGTATTGAGATGTTGCTTTCAAATTTCGCGATCTCAAATGGCGTGTCGCCGAGTTTTGAGAGCTGTCGTTCAATTGTTTCACGCATCTTGTCGGGGGCGTTGGCGGGTTGTTTCTCACAGCTGAGCTTTTCTGTGGCTTGGCAGCCATCAACGTCGGTCAGCGTCAGTTGCAGTCCCTCGGGGGTTTCATCAACTGTCATGGAAACAGCGATTTTGCGTTCGGCACTGTTGCCTTTCAGCTGTTTCTCGAAGGCGAAGTCGTTGTTGCGGTACAGGGTGGTGCCGGGAGGTATGGACAGGGGTTTGTTTGCAATTATTGTTGTCGCAGGCGACCCCGCCTGCGTACCATGACTTTTCGCAGGCGTGGACGCCTGCGTACCATTTACAAGAAAGCCTTCAAGGACCTTTTCTTTGCTGAAGAAACAAAGTCCATCACCAGAGGTAAGTGGTTCTATAGCCTTTACTATCAAGGTGCTGCCTTTGCAAGATACAACTGTGCCTATGGGTTTGCCAAGGGATTTTTGCGTGGCGGGCGATGCCATCGGGTGGCGGTCGACAAGGAAATAGTCGGTATAGCCACGATTGAAGGTGCGGTAGGGGTCGGGGGTGAAGAAGAAACGGGTAGTGCCCGAGGAGGCGGCGCACAACGCTGACCCCTGCTTGCCGGCGAGGATCTTGTCAAGCAGCTGGCGGTAGTAGGCTGTGATGTTCTTGACGTAGCTGATGTCTTTCAGGCGTCCCTCTATCTTGAACGATGTGATGCCGGCAGCTATCATGCTTTCAAGATGTTGCGATGCGTTGAAGTCGCGCAGCGAGAGCAGGTGCTCGTTGTGGCGAAGCACCTTGCCGTTGCTGTTGGCCAGGTCGTAGGCCGAGCGGCAGGGCTGTGAGCAGGCTCCGCGATTGCCGCTGCGACCATTGAGGTAGAGGCTCATATAGCATTGTCCGCTGAAGCAAACACAGAGGGCTCCATGCACGAAGGCTTCCAGGTCGACGGCGGTCTCTCTCCACAATGCCGACATCTGTTCCAACGAGGTCTCGCGAGCCAAGATGATGCGTTTGAAACCTACTTGTTCCAAAAACTTTACGCGCCGCAGGTCGTAGTTGTGGGTCTGGGTGGAGGCATGGAGCTCGATGGGGGGAAGGTCCATCTCCAGCAGGCCCATGTCCTGCACTATGGCGGCATCAACACCGGCATTGTAGAGCTGCCACATCATGCGTTGGGCCTCTTCCAGCTCGTTGTCGTAGAGCAACGTGTTCACTGTTGCAAATACCTTGGAACCATAGAGATGGGCGTAGCGCACCAGTTCCTCGATATCGGCCATGCTGTTGCTGGCGGCCTGACGTGCACCGAAAAGGGGTGCTCCGATATAGAGGGCATCGGCACCATGGTTGATGGCTGCCTTCCCCTGCTCCAGATTCTTGGCGGGTGATAATAATTCCAGTTTCTTCATTCCATACTATTGATTCGTAAAGCAACGCATAATGCGTTATGCCCATAGTCATTCGTACTTCCTGAAACGCTGAAAGCTCCCCTTTATTGTGCATCAGTTCTATTCACTGCCGCTTTTGCTCTTGTTTTCCAGCTCCATCTTCCCGAAACGCAACGTCAGTCCGGCGGAAATATAGCGGCTGTTGAGCTGCTGCATCAGCTCTTCGGTTTTATAATACGGATTGGTGTTAGTGCTCTTGTTACCATACCGTTTGCCCCAATTGAAGATGTCCTGCACGTTGATGAAGACGCTTAGCTTGCGCTTGAAGAAGTCGGCACGTACACCGCCATTCAACCGGTACATAGCCCCTCTCAACGATAGAAGCCCTATGGTGGGCGATGTGTAGTTGGCCGACGCGTTGACATGGTATCGCCCCCACACTTTGGCCCATAGGCTGAGCGACATGCTGTATTGCAGGTTGTGCTCGCTAAGGGGTTCTTTGCCTAATTTTTCATAAGCGATCTTGTAACCGTAGTTGTAGATGTTGGCGTCGAAACGCAGGTTGAAGAAAGCATTGGGACGCCAGGTTCCGTTAGTACTCAGTCCGTATCGCCACGAGGAACCTAAATTGTATGGAGTACTGAAGTTTATCACTCTGCCTATATAGGGGTCGGCCTCGGCGGTGACATCCGATAGCCATTCTATCTCGCCTGTAGAGAGTTTGCCGTAGAGTTCAGCACTCAGGCTTCCTTTGCTCATGTATTTGCTCCACCCTGCTTCGGCACTATGGATATAGCTTTGCGCGAGGTTGTGGTTACCAATCATGTAGCTGTCTTCGCCATATATGGGGAATTGCCCAAGTTCTTGTGCCGAGGGGTTTTGCATTCGCAAAGTGTAGTTAAGTTTGAAGTTGTGCATCGTCTTGGTGCGGTAGGTGAGGTGTATGGAGGGGTTGAAGGTTATATTCTGGATGGATGTGTCTGTGCCGGGCAGCGTAATTGTTTCGGTAAAAGAGTATTTAAAGAGGCTTAACATGGCACCTATGCCGAGTTTAAGGGTAAGGTCTCCCCAGCGGTGTTGCCAGCCTATGTCGGCCGCGAACGACGGGTTGTAGGCATCGTACACGTAGCGGCGCAGCGTGTCGTAAAGGGTAGGGGAGAGGCGCGTGTACTGTTCGTCGTATGGCGAAGCGAGGATGTAGGGCCGCAGGTCGCTGTGGCTGGTGCCATAGGTGGCCGAGAGCCCGTAGGTGAACTCGCCATTGTCGTTGTAGGGCCGGTTGTAGCGCAGCCGCAATGCAATGCTCGGCATCAATTGGCTAACGTCCTTGTATTTATTGCTGTTGCTGTTGTTCCCCGACCCGTCGGTGACGCTGTAGATACGGCTGTAGACGATTTGCTGACCGGTCTTGTTGATGTTACCGTTCATGCTCAGCGTCAGGTTATGTCCTTTTTTGTCGAACCGCTTGGTATAGTAACCGCCAAAGAAACCGAACAGTGTGTTGAACTGTTGCGTCTGTCTTTGGTCGTAGACGTAAAGCGCGGCCACGGGAGAGAGATGTTCACGTGTTACCCAGTTCCGGGCATCCACGTCGTAGTTGTACAGGCTGAGGTTGCTCCAGAAATTGAGGTTGCTCATGCTGTCGACGATGTAGTCGACGCTCATGTAGAGCGTTGCCGTGTTGCTGCTGTTGCTGTTGTAAATGCTGGCGGTATCGTGGATAAGCAGCAGCAGCGAGTCGATAATGCCTGGTGCCGACGGGTTGTCGCCAAAGGTGGTGGTGCTTCTCTGTGCCTCGCTATGGCTGTTGCTGTTGCGGTAGCTGCCGAAGATGTTGACAGACAGTTTGTCGTTGGCCCGAGTGTAGCTCATCCATGGCGATAGGTAGGGTTGTGAGGCGGCGTTGAGGCCGAAGCTGAGGAAGTGGTTCTTCTTGATGTGGGCTGATGTGATGATGTTGATGACGGCCTCGGCCTCGGTGGCATATTTTGCCGAGGGGTTGGTGATGGTCTCTATGTGGTCGATGGCTCGTGCCGGGAGGGTTTGCAGCCAGGTCTTCAGGTTCTCCGCGCTCAGCTTCGAGGGTTTGTCGTTGATCCAGATCTCTACGCTGCTTACACCGCGCAGGGTGATGTTGCCCTCCACGTCGACGCTCACCCCCGGCGTGTTCTGCAAGGCGTCCTCGGTGGTGCCGTCCTGTATGGAAGGGTCGTCGGACACGTTGTAGATGCTCTTCTCGCCGTCGGAGGTATAGACGGGACGCTTGGCACTGATGGTCACTTTGCCAAGTGTTTGGGCTGGCTTGGCCGCTTTGGTGGTGTCGCTGACTTGGCACACAGCGGGGGCGGCCACTGCTATAAGCAGCGGTAATAATAAAACAGGTAAATTCATGATTGTTAGTCTGTAGTTGTTTCTTTGGTCAATACATGCGCCACTACTTTCTCCATATCATCATTGTTATGGATATGGAAAACCATGGCCGACATATTGTGGGGCGAAAAAAAAGTCAGGTAGCGTCCTCTGTCGCCCGGCAGTGTCGCCGAGAGGTGTATGATGAAATATTTTTTGGGATTCATCTCTCTCTTATAGCGTTGTTCGATGGACGACGCCCCTCTTGTATTGGGCAGGCTGATGAGAAAACGCAACATGGTGTTGTAGGCGTCGCTGTCGGAAGCCATGAGGAAGGTGACGTTGATGCTGTCGTCGTTGCCTAAGGGGTAGTTGTCCACACAGTAGGTCTGTATGCTTTTCTGGGGCATAAACTGTCGGCACAGAGCCGACTGGCAGTGCGCCACACTGATGGCAAAAAGGGCTATAATTAGCGTCGCTATCCTTTTCATAATTCCTTTATTCTATGACTGTTGAACGAATCTCGTTGATGTTCTGACCAATGAGGTCGATGGCATCCTGCTGCTGGCAGTTGTTGTTGCAGTAGACGTGCAGGCCTGTCACCGGCTTGGTCTTTGCTGCACCGTGCTGTGGCAGCAGCACCAGCAGAGCCACAGCGGCAGCGGCGGGGATGGCAAGCCACCAGGCTTTCCCCTTCGGCAGGCGGTGTCGTTCTTGGCGTAGCTTCGCTGCATTAACGGCATGAAGATGTTCTATCAGTTCGTTGCTATTCATGGTTTTCTTGTTGCTCTAAGTCACGTAGCTTTTCTTTTATACGGCCTATGCGTGTGGTGATGTTGCTCGCTGAGGTCTGTAGCATCACTGCTATCTCTTGCCCCGTCCAGCCGTCGATGTAGAGTTGCAACAGGCGTTGGTCTGGTGCCGGCAGCCGGCTGATGAGGCTGTAGAGATTGCTTATAGCATCTTGGTTGCCACGGTCTTCGGGCATGTCGCTGTTCTCTATCGGCACCATTTCAATGCGCCGTTGGCGCGCCCTGCGCCACGAGATGGCTGTGTTCATTGCCACGCGCCACACCCACGTGATGGGCTTATGGTAGGGCTTCCAGCGTTTCCATCCGCGCCAAAGGTTTAGCAGTATATCCTGTCGCAGGTCGTTGGCATCTTCCGCATCGCCATTGCAGAAACTGCGGCAGATTTTGTCGATAAGTGCCGCATGTTGCTGTGTCATTGTAAGGAATGGATGTTCTTCGTTCTGCATGAGTCTATGTGGCTTTGCCTTTGGGGACAACGCCCCCTTTACGTTGCAACTATATTAAACGCCCTTAAGTGGCAAAAAGTCACAGCAAAAGTTTCTTTTTTTCTCTACATCATGCAGATCTGCTTAGCCAGTGCGTTCAGTGTCAGGCACATCGAGCGCGTCAATGGGACACGTTCGTTGTGGTGCTCCCATGGCGTAAGCAGCAGGAGGTTGCCTTTGGAGCATGCCTCGAAGTACTGGTGCCCGGGTTTAGAAAATTTTGTGAAGCCCCAGGGGGTGAGGAAAATGAGGGGCAGTCCCCGGTTTAGGGCGGCACGCATCACCGCTTGTTCGGCCGGAGAGATGGCAGGCGACACAAGGATGGCACCTTGCTCTGCCAGTGCGATGAAGTGCTGCACTTGCTGTTCTATCTCAATGTCTGTAAGGCTGCGCGACAGTTGCACCTGGACTTTCTCGGGCCTTTCCAACAGGAAACGGTTGCCTATGGCGGAGTAGGTGTTGTTGCCTACCGGCAGTCCGAAGCGCACGCGGAAGTAGTCGGGATGGGCGCGTTTGATGGCCAGACGGCGAGGGTTGTCGCGGAGGTAGGCCACTATGCGGGGTAGCATGTCATAGCTCTTTGAGATGAGGTCGTTGTAGCCGCGTTCGAAGAGGAGGCCGTGGCGCTTGTCGTCTTTTTTCAGGCGGTGCTGGGAAGGGAGGGGCAGTGCCGGGGCTTGCTTTTCGGGGAGAGGCGGTGCCGGGGTTTGCTTTTCGGGAAGAGGCGGTGCCGGGGTTGGCTTTTCGTGGAGAGGCGGTGCCTCTCCGTACAAACAACCGACCGAGGAAGGCTGGTGGGGCAGGGGCTGGTAGGGTTGGGGCTGGTAGGGTTGGGGTTGGTAGGGTTGGGGAGGTTGTTTTTGGGGGGCGGTTGTTGTAGGGCGAGGCACCGCCTCGCTAATGCTAAGGGGGCTGATTTTTGCCTCGCCAATGGCCGGCACGCCGAAAAGGCGGCGGTAGGCTTTGTTGCAGCCAGCCTTGAAGCCACTCACCACCTGCCCGAGGTGCTGCCCCATCTCGCGCGTCACAAACAACACCCCGTGCAGATGGTCGGGCATCATCTGGAACGCAAGCAGCATGACCTCAGGGTGGTATTGAGGTATGCTGAGCCAGCAACGGAACACTTCGTCACCCAGCTCGCTGTGCCTTACCAATGCTCCTTCGCCATCACCCTCAAGGGTGCCTAATAGCGGTCGTCGCCCCTCAACAACCAACGTCAGCATATAGATCTTCTTGTCATAGTAGTTGTTCCAGTCGCTTCGGCGGTGCATGGAGGGTTTCTTTTCTCCGGCAAACAGCTTCTTTGCTGCTATCTCTTCTTTGCTTTTCATGAACAGGTGTTAAAAAAATCCATCACTACAATATTAACGTTTTGCCTTCGTTATCATTGCATGACAACAAAACTATTATTCTCCGACACCCAGTCGGCCTTTTCACAACTGAACCGTATGCTAAAGGGCAAGGCCTATAAGTATGCGCGCTTTTTTATTCTCGTAGATGAGAACAGCTTCGCCCATTGTTTCCCAACGTTTATGGCCTCTGTGCCGGCTTTAGAGAGAGTGGATTTCTTTGAGGTGCCGGTGGGCGAGGAGGCTAAGAGCATTGAGATTGCCACGCAGCTGTGGCAGAGCCTTTTGGAAGCTGGTGCCGACAGAAGGAGCGTGGTCATCAACCTGGGTGGTGGTTGTGTCAGCGACCTGGGTGGCTTCGTGGCTGCCGGCTTTAAACGTGGCATACGCTACATCAACGTCCCCACCACGTTGGTGGGGATGGTGGATGCTGCCATAGGCGGGAAGACTGCCGTGAACTTGGGCAGCAGCAAGAACCAGGTGGGTTTCTTCCATCATCCTGAGGCTGTGGTGTTCTACCCCAAGTTCTTTGACACCACTACTGACGAACAGAAGATTTCCGGCTGTTTCGAGGTCCTTAAAACCTTCCTTCTTAGCGATGCGGCATGGCTGAAGAGCTTCGAGCAGTTCCTCTCGGCCAGTTTGGTTAATGACGAGGAGAAGCTGTGGGAGTTGGTAGTGAGGAGGTGTGCTGAATTCAAGAGCGACGTGGTGAAAGCCGACCCCTCAGAACGTTCTGTACGCAAGATTCTTAACCTGGGCCACACCTTTGGCCATGGCTACGAAAGTTTCCGTATGGCTACCGGGAAGCCTGTACCCCATGGGGTGGCTGTAGGTATAGGTCTGCTTTGCGAGCTTTACCTATCGGTGAAGAAGGTGGGTCTCAGCGACCAGGTGCTTGCCGACTATGTGAAGGCCACCAAATCGTTGGTTAAGGTTCCGCGTATAACGCTGAAGGACAGCGAGGGCATCCTCTCGTTTATGCGGCAGGACAAGAAAAACCGCGGAGGACAGATTTTGTGCACTTTGCTTCAGGATGTGGGCACGCCGGTGATAGATGTGGCCATAGACGACAACGAGGTACGCGATGCGCTGCTACATGCCCACAAGCTCTAACTGGGTCTCCACTTTCCCCTCGCAGTAGCGGCGGAAAGGGCAGTCGTAGGGGCTGCGGCATTGCAGCCCCATGATGAACTTGCTTTTTGTCAGTCGGTAGTTCATTGGTTGTCGACCAGGATTTGTGCGGTGTTGCGCGAGCGTTGTTGGAGAATGATGTTGCGGCCAGCCACTATTTCGTCTATTATATGCTGGTTGTAGTAGCGTATGGTGATGAGTTGGAGGCCTTTGTTGTATACCACCCGGAATTGGGAGTTGAGGAGCTCCACTATCTTTCCGAGAAGCACATCGTTGTAGTCGATGCAGAGCGAGAAGCTGAGGGCGGAGTTCTGCATGATGTTGACCCTTACGTTGAGCATGGCGAGAACGGCGAAGATGCGTTGCAGGTTGTCCTCGGCAATGAACGAGAAATCCTTGGGTTGTATGGATATGAGCACCTGGTTGTTCTTGAAGATGTAGAGGGGCGTCAGTGGCTGGATGCTGTCGAAGGGTCCTATCACCGAGCCTTCTGCGTCGGGGTCGACGAACGACTTGATGTTGAGGTGAATGCCTTTATTTTGTATGGGTTTCACTGTTTTAGGGTGAATCACCGAGGCACCGTAGTAGGCCAGTTCTATGGCTTCGTTGAAGGGGATATGGTCAATCTTGACGGTGTTGTTGAAGAACTTGGGGTCGGCGTTGAGGAACCCTGGCACGTCTTTCCATATCGTCATGCTTTCGGCGTTGAGGCAGTAGGAGAGGATGGAGGCGCTGTAGTCGCTGCCCTCGCGTCCGAGGGTTGTGGTGGTGCCTGACGCAGTGCCAGCGATAAAGCCCTGGGTTATTATGAGTTGAGAGTTGAGGGCTGAGAGATGAGAACAGGCTTGCTGGCGTGTGGTGTCGAAATCCACGTTACCCTCGCGGTAGCTCTCGTCGGTGCGTATTATTGTTCTGACGTCGACCCACTGGTTGATGATGCCTATGCTGTTGAGGTAGCCAGAGATGAGAGTGGTGGAGAGCAGTTCGCCGAAGCACACGGTCTGGTCGTAGTCGAAGTTATAGGACGATGGCTTTGTTGCCGAGGTCTTCTCCAGGGCCTCGAAGAGAGAATGCAGTTTGCGGAATGTGTCGTTTTGTGGTTCCTGCAGCAGCTCTTCGGCAATATCCATGTGGTATTTGCGGCATTGGCTCAACAACCGCCGACGCTCCTCGTCGGAGGCAGCGATGCCGGGGATTACCTTTTCCAGCAGGTTCGTTGTCTTCCCCATGGCCGAGATGACCACCAATAATGGGGTGTCGAGATTATGTTGAAGGATGCGTGCCATGTTGCGGATGGCGTTGGCACTGTTGACCGAAGCCCCACCGAATTTAAAGACTTTCATTTTATTGTGTACCACTGTCAGATTACGATATTTATCTCAGTTCGCGTTCCATGTCGCGGCGGTTATCTTTGGCTTTGATGCTTTCGCGTTTGTCGAAGAATTTCTTGCCGCGAGCCAGAGCGATGTCGAGCTTGGCATAGCCTTCCGGGTTGACGTAGAGTAGGGTGGGGATGATGGTGAAGCCGCGTTCCTTGATTTTGTTCTGAAGTTTGCGCAATTCCTTGCGGTTCAGCAGGAGTTTGCGGTCGCGTTTGACGGAGTGGTTAAGCCAAGAGCCGAAGCGGTATTCGGAGATGTGCATCTGGCGCACGAAGAGCTCGTTGCCTATGAAAACGCAGTAGGCGTCGGCCAGGTTGGCCCGACCTTCGCGGATAGACTTGATCTCTGTTCCCGTCAGCACCATTCCAGCAGTGTATGAGTCTAAGAGAAAATATTGATAATCTGCTTTTTTATTCTTTATTTCTATTATGTTTTTTGCTTCCATGTCGTAGAGGATGAAATAATTTCTTGCAGGCTGTGACGCCCGCGTACCAGACTATTACGAGGTTTGGCTTGAAATATTGTGTTCCTTGGAATAATGAGTGGCTATCTGCTCCAGGATGTCAAGAACCTCGGGTAGCGTTGTCGCTGTTACTAAGGGGATGCGGAAACGTTTGAAATCAAATAAACCGCGGAAATAGGCTCCGTAGTGTTTCCGCATCTCGAAGATGGCTTGACGCTCGCCCTTGAAATCCACTTCGGCAAGCAGATGCTCGCGGCATACTGCAACCTTTTCTGCCACGGTGATGGAATCCAGGGAAGTGGAGTGGTTGGTGTTGCTGCTCATCAGTGCTTTGGTCTGCTCGAAAATCCATGGGTTCCCTATTGCTCCGCGACCAATGAGTATGCCGTCGACGCCATACTTCTTGCGTGCCTCCATAGCCTGCTGCGGTGTGGTGATGTCGCCGTTGCCGAATACGGGAATATGCAGGCGAGGGTTGGCCTTGGTTTCGCCAATCAGCGTCCAGTCAGCCTCGCCGCCATACATCTGTGTCTTGGTGCGGCCATGTATGCTTATTGCCGCCACGCCAACGTCTTGTAGCCGCTCGGCGAGCGACACTATCGGCTTGTCGTTGGCGTCGTAGCCCAGACGTGTCTTCACCGTCACCGGCAGTTGTGAATGCTTCACCAATGCTGCTGTGATGCCTACCAGCTTGGGGATATCCCTCAGCATGCCCGAGCCGGCGCCCTTGCCGGCCACTTTGCGCACCGGGCATCCCCAATTGATGTCGATGAAGTCGGGCTGTACTGCTGCAACCACGTCAAGGCATTGCAGCAAAGCTTCTTCGTTGTTGCCGAACACCTGAATGCCAATGGGGCGTTCAAAGTCGGCAAAGAGCATCTTGCGACGGCTCTTCTCCACGTCGCGTATCAGGGCCTCGGAGGCTATGAACTCGCTGATGAGCACATCGGCCCCATGCCGTTTGCAGAGCTGTCGGAACGGCAGGTCCGTCACGTCGTCCATCGGCGAGAGAATCAGTGGGAAATCTCCCAAATCTATATTTCCTATTCTAACCATTTACAATATTTTGTCGTCTGTAGCGTTACAACAAAACCAAATGCAAAGATACTATTTTTTATGGAAAAAACACATATTATTAAATTTCAGGAATATAACTTGACAGAACTCTCGGCCGACGACAAGCAGCTTCTGGATGCCGCCATCGAAGCCACCGACACAGCCTACGCCCCCTATTCCCACTTCCATGTCGGCGCCGCCCTACGTCTTGCCGACGGCACCATAGTGCGAGGCAGCAATCAAGAGAATATAGCCTATCCCAGCGGACTTTGTGCCGAACGCACAGCACTCTTCGCTGCATCGGCTCAACAGCCAGGCAAGGCGGTGAAAGCCATTGCCATAGTGGGGCGCAACCCCGAGCAGGCACTTACCGCCGCCTCGCCCTGCGGAGCCTGCCGCCAGGTGATGGCCGAACAGGAGATGCGCCAGAAGAGCCCGTTGCGTGTTATATGTTACCATTCTGACGACAAAATACTGATATTTGAGGGGGTAGGAACACTCCTGCCATTCTCTTTCAGCATGTGATGATGAGGTTTTGATATTGTTGTAACTTTTTTTATTTCAATTAGGTAGATAAATGAGGGAAAAAGTTTTTTCATAAAAATTTGTCGGACAGAATTTTCTTCGTACTTTTGCAAACTTGTTTTGAAAATAAAATATAAAAAATAACTATCACAAATGGGAATTATTGGAAATATCAGAAAACATTCGTGGATAGCGGTGCTCGTGGTGGGTGTCGCTATTGTGGCTTTTATCATTGGCGACCTTACGAAGAGTCGCAAACAGCCCACGTTCGCCAAATTCGACGGTGACGAGATAACCTACGATTACTTCAACAGCCGCGTCAGACAGCGTGAAGAAGACTACCAGCTTCAGAACAGCACCTACGGTTTCAAGGAGAACGTATGGCAAGAGATTGTGCAGGAGCGCCTGCTTGACAAGGAGATGAAAGCCCTTGGCATAGAGGTCAGCGACGCTGAGGTCAGCGATATGTATATCGGACGCTTCATCCACCCCTCGCTGCAGCAGCAGTTCACCAACCCCCAAACCGGCCAGTACGACCGTCAGGGCATAAGCAACTATGTGCGTCAGCTCGAGGAGATGCCCGACACCATGACAGCCAAAGTACAGTGGCTTAAATATCAGGAACAGGTACGCGTCGACCGTCAACGCAACAAATATTTCGCCATGATACAGAACGGCATGTATATGCCCACTGCCATTGCCAACAAGATTGCCGAGATGAGCGCCAAGAAGAGCGACGTCCGCGTGGCCGGCATGCTATATTCGCAAGCCACCGACGTTCAGGTGGACATCACCGATGCCGACTATCAGAAATATTTCGACACCCACAAGAAGGAGCTCAACAACGACATGTTCCGCACCGACCTCCGCGAGCAGCGCGAAGTGGCCTTCGCTGTCTTCACCGCCCAGCCGTCGCAGAAAGACATGATGGAGATTGAGCAGGAAGTGGGCGAGTGGTGGCAGGAGATGCAGACCATGGAAGAGGGTAGCCTCATCGACTTCGTCAACATGCATGGTGGCTACGATTCGATGTACGTCAGCAGCGACATCTTTGCCGCCCCTCTCGACACAGTCATCAAGGGCTCGAAGGCCGGCGCCGAGATAGCCCCCATGGTGGTCCCCTCCATCCTGCGTCGCGAAACACGCCGCAGCGCCTATGGCGAATATGTGATGGGTAAGGTCCTCAACACCGCCATGCGCCCCGACAGCTTGCGCATTTCGCTTATCCTTATCCCCTCGCAAAACTATCATCAGAGCATCACCCGCACCCCCGAGCAGGCCGCACATCTGCGCGACAGCGCTATGGCTATGATCAAGGCCGGTATGCCTTTCGAAGAGGCCGTGCGCCAATTCTCTATTGATACCACTCGCGGTGGCGACCAGGATTGGGTTGCCGACGGCGGTTACGGCATCCTCAACGAAGACATCATCAAACACAATGTCGGTGAGGTCTTCGATAAAGAACTCCCGGGCAACGCCGGCTATTTCATCGCCAAGGTCACCGGCAAAACCACGCCGAACCTTAAATATCGCGTGGCTCTCGCTCAGAAGGTCATCACCCCCAGCACCGACACCGAGAAGGATGTCCGCGACCGTGCCAACCATTTCGCCAGCCAGTACTCCACGTGCCAGGCCATGATCGACGGCGCACAGTCGGAGAACATACAGATGCGCAGCGCTCTGCTTATCTCCATGAGCGACTCGCTGACAGGCTTTGCCAACACCCGCGACGCTGTCCGCTGGGCTTTCAACGAGAAGACCGCCAAGGGAGGCGTCAGCGGCGAGGTTTATAACTCCGATTATAGCTACATCGTCGTGGGCCTCCGCGAAATCTATCAGCCCAACCACCTCACCCTCGAACAGGCTCGCCCCATCATGGAGCAGCGCCTGCGTATCGAAAAGATTGGCGAGCAGCTGATGGCTAAGGCCGAAGAGGCCATGAAGGGCAAGAACGACATCAATGCCATTGCCGCCGCCATGAACACCACGGTCGACAGTGTCTCGGGCGTCGCCTTCGGTGGCTACCTCGGACGCAACGGCATGGAGCCTAAGGCTGTCTCCGCCATTGCTGCCAAAAAGGACACCGGCATCATCGGCCCCATCCAGGGCGCCTCGGGAGTGTATGTCATCAGCGTCGACAGCAACAACCAGGCCGAGGCCGCCGATGCCAACAGCATGCGTCAGCGCTACGAGAACCAGGCCATGAACGGCATCAACTTCCTCCTGCCTATGCTGCAGAGCCGCGTCAAGATTGTCGACAACAGGTTGGCGTATATGTAATCCGCCGGTGAGCCTTCAGTTTTTTGCTACAACATATTCATCGACGTGAGATATCATACAGATTCATATAGATTGGTAAACTGACAAAGGGCGGTGTGGTACTACACCGCCTTTTGAATATAAAAGAGTTTTATTCGGTGTGAAGATAAAAGAAAGCATAACGGCATTTTTCTCAAGCGTGCGGCGCTTCTTCGTGCGCCTGTGGCGCGGGCGTCATGTGATTGGCGACTTGATGAAACACAAACATCGTTTCGTGGTTCTCGACACCGATACGTTCAAAGAGAAAATCTCGTTTCAGCTCTCGGGTATCAATCTTTTTGTCTTCCTTGGCATCACTGGGCTGGTGCTGGTATCCCTCACTGCTTTGCTGCTCGCCCTCACACCCCTGCGCGAGCTTATACCGGGTTACAGCAACACTGGCATGGTGGAGCAGACCTACGAGAACGCCCGCATCATCGATTCGCTCGAAGTGGAGTTGAAGAATCAGGAGGAGCTCCTTGCCGACATACAATATATTATGTTGGGCAAGGACCCTGCCGAGCGTCATCGCTACGTCGACACCACCAGGAACGATTCGGCGAAGGTTAGCCCCACACCTTACGTCCACTCTAAGGCCGACACCTTGCTGCGCGAGGAGGTGGAACGCAGAGAAAAGCGCACTAAATAATAGCAGACAACAACATGAAACATATAGCAATCCTTGGTTCCACAGGCTCTATAGGAACGCAGACCCTCAACGTCGTCCGCCGTCATCCCGACCTTTTCCAAGTCGAGGTGCTGGTGGCCGGAAGCAATGCCGAGCTTCTTCGCCAGCAGGCTCTGGAGTTCAACCCTAATATCGTTGTCATCTCCGACCGTCAGAAGTATTCTGAATTGAACGAGGCCCTCTCGCATAGCGATATCAAAGTGTTTTGCGGCACCGAGGCGGCATGCGATGCCGTAGAGATGCCCCAGGTGGATATCGTGGTGGCTGCCATTGTCGGTTTTGCAGGTTTGCAACCCACCCTGCGTGCCATCAAGGCCGGCAAGACCATAGCGCTGGCCAATAAGGAGACCATGGTTGTTGCCGGCGCTATCGTCACCGCCGAGGCCAAGGCTCACCATGCAGCCATCCTTCCTGTCGATTCAGAGCACTCTGCCATATTCCAGGTGCTGCAGGGCGAACAGCACAACCGCATCGACAAGATTTTGCTCACCGCATCGGGAGGCCCTTTCTTCGGCCGTTCACGCCAGCAAATAGAGCATGTGTCGCTCGACGAGGTCCTCCATCATCCCAATTGGAAGATGGGGCGGAAGGTCACCATCGATTCCGCCTCGCTGATGAATAAAGGCCTCGAGGTTATCGAAGCCCGATGGTTGTTCGATGTCGAGGTGGACCGTATCGATGTGCTGGTGCACCCTCAGAGCATTGTGCATTCCATGGTGCAGTTCGAGGACGGCTCCATAAAAGCACAGATAGGCACAGCTACCATGGAGACCCCCATCCAATACGCACTCAGCTATCCTTACCGCATCGAGAGCCATTTGCCTCGTTTCAGCTTTTGGGATCATCCCGAGCTTACCTTCTTCAAGCCCGACACCGAAACCTTCCACGCCCTTGCCCTGGCCTACGACGCCATCCGTCGGGGTGGTAATATGCCTTGCGTGATGAACGCCGCCAACGAGGTGGCGGTGCAACAATTCATTGACGGCAAGATTCCATTCCTGGCCATCAGCGACGTGGTGGAAGAAGCTATGGCAAAAGCCTCTTTCATAGCCAATCCCACCCTCGACGACCTTTTCCAAACCGACCTCGAAACAAGAAATAAAACCCAGAAATAAATAATTATTCTTCTATAATAGTATTCTTATAGTCATTACAGCAAATTGTTTATTTAATGAAAATACTTGCCTTATTGCTCAGCCTTTCCCTGCTTGTCTTCACCCACGAGCTGGGTCATTTTTGCTTTGCACGTCTTTTCAAAACCCGTGTGCGCAGGTTCTATCTTTTTTTCAACTGGAAATTCTCGATCCTAAAGGCCAAGAAGTTCAACGGTAAATGGCATTTCTTATTCTTCAATGGCGAAACTCCGGAGGAATGGGATGAAAAAAATCTGGCTCCCGAAGACCAGAACAATACCCTTTGGGGCATTGGCTGGATTCCCCTGGGAGGCTACTGCGACATTGCCGGCATGATCGACGAGACGAAAAGTGCCGACGACCTTGAAAGCGAGCCTCAACCCTGGGAATACCGCTCGAAGAAAGCCTGGCAGCGCCTCTGCATCATCAGCGGCGGCGTACTGGTCAATTTCCTCTCGGCCCTCCTTATCTACACCTGTATCTTCGCCCATTGGGGCAAGGACGACTTGCCTCTGCAGAACGCCACTCTCGGTTATGAATACCACGAATTGCTTCTGGACGAGGGCTTTCAGAATGGCGATATTATCTGCGCCATCGATGGCGAGGAGATGACCGATATTGTTAAAGCTCAGCATAAGCTGCTGCTCGACAAGCCTAAGGTGGTTACTGTCAAACGTCACATTGAGGTCTCTGATTCATTAGGATCGCGCGACAGCTTGGCTATTGTCGACATCGCTATGGAGCACGACCTCCTCACACAGATCGACCCGCGCGACACCAACCTGCTCTTCACGGTCCGTATGCCTTTTGTGATTAAGGATTTCGCCCCGGGCTCTCGCGCCAAGAAAGGCGGCATGGAGATTGGCGACAGTGTGGTGAGCATCAACGGCCAGCCGGCGGCATGTTTTTCCGAAATTTCGGCTCTCCTCAGCGAAAACAAAAGCAACCCTGTCACCATGGGTTTCTACCGCAATGGTGTATTCGACACTACCGTCGTCAACATCGACGATAACGGCAAGGTCGGTGTCTATCTTGAAGACTTCCGCAACCTTTTTGTATGTGTCCATACCGACTATAATTTCTTTCAGGCTCTTCCCGTCGGTATCTCCTATGGATGGAACCAGCTGAAGACCTATGTCAGCTCTCTCCGCATCCTCTTCACCAAGGACGGCTACAAAGGGCTTGGCGGTTTCGGCACCCTCGGCGGCCTCTTCCCGCAAAATTGGAACTGGTATTCCTTCTGGAGCATCACCGCTTTTCTTGCTCTCATTCTGGCTTTCATGAACGTTATCCCTATCCCCGGCCTGGATGGCGGTCATATCCTCTTCACCCTCTGGGAAATCATCACTCGTCGTAAGCCAAGCGACAAATTCCTCGAGGTGGCTCAGACTGTCGGAATGATTCTTTTGTTGCTGCTGCTCGTGGTGGCCAACGGCAACGACATATTGCGTATATTTAAATAGTGAGATGAAGCGCCTCGACCGTTTAGTCATCAAATCGTTCATAGGGCCGCTTCTTCTGACCTTCGCGGTTGCCGTCTTCGTACTCCTGATGCAGTTCATCTGGAAGTATGTCGACGATATTGCCGGCAAGGGCCTCTCGGTGTGGATTATTTCCAAACTGATGCTCGATGCCGCTGCCACTTTCGTGCCTATGGCGTTGCCCATAGCGGTGCTCTTCGCCTCCATAATGACCATGGGTAACCTTGGCGAGCATTATGAGCTTGTGGCCGTAAAGAGCGGCGGTATTCCTCTGTGGCGTGTCATGTTCCCTATGGGCATCATCGTCGTGATGCTTACCGTGGTGGCGTTTATCTTTGCCGACTATGTGATGCCCTCTGCAGTGCTGAAATATCGTACAACACTCTACGACATCACACGGAAAAAACCGGCGGTGAACATAAAACCCGGTCAATATTACTCTGAAATTGATGGCTATGTGATTCGCGTGAATCAGAAAGACCCCGACGGTCGCACCCTTCACGACATCACCATCTACGACCACCGCGCCAACAGCGCGAAACCCGATATCGTAGTGGCTAAGAATGGCATCATGCAGATGACCCCCGACGAACATTATATGCTCTTCACCCTCTACGACGGATGCTCCTACAGCGAGGCTGCCGAAAAGGGTCGCGACGACACCAAGCCGTTCACCCGCATCTTCTTCGCCAAGGATGAGATGTCGTTCGATATGAGCGAGTTTGCCTTCGACAAGTCCGACGAGAGCATCTTCCAGGGCGGCTACCAGATGATGAACACCTCGCAGCTCGACAGCAATATCGTTCGCCTTAAGGCCAAGCAGGAAGACGATCGGGTTCAGAATGTTAATTCGTTGCGCCCTAACCATCTACCTCACGAATTATTGCCGCGCAACGTTGCGCGTATGTCGTTCGACGACCTTTATGCCTCGTTGGACGACGGGAAGAAACATCGCCTCCTGAACGATGCCGTGGCCCGTGCCGAACGTCGCATGAACGATTGCAAGATACAGCAGCAAATCTATACTTCACAGATGGAATACATCAACCGGCACTATATCGAATGGAATCGTAAATTCACTCTCAGCATCGCCTGTCTGGTACTTTTCTTTGTCGGCGCCCCCTTTGGCTCTATCGTCCGCAAGGGCGGTCTTGGTGTCCCTCTTGTGGCTTCCGTGGTGTTCTTCGTTATCTATTATGTTATAGGTATGATAGCTGAAAAAGCTGTGCGCGAAGGGGCTCTCGAACCTTGGGGTATGTGGATCTCTACGTTGGTTATGCTTCCCATTGGTATTGCGCTGACATATAAAGCTGTACAAAGATGAGTGGTGCTTGATTCATAAAACCGTAGTATGCGATATAGTTTTATTTATTATTTAACCTCCTGAAATGCAATTTTTTGTGAGGTTAATAGTTATTCAGTACATTAAAAAATAAATTTATTTTGATGGAAGATTATTTTATTTCTGGTATTCAGCAAGTTGGAGTAGGCTGCACTAATTTCAGTGAGGCGTGGCGTTGGTATATTGAAATGTTTCAGATGGACGTGAGGATATTGGAGGACGACACCGTGGCCGAGCGTATGCTGCCCTACACCGGCGGAGAGGCCCAGAAGCGTCATGCCTGCATCGCCGTCAACCTCCAGGGTGGCGGCGGCTTCGAGATATGGCAGTACAGTCAGCGCAAACCCCAGCCCGTCAGTTTCCAGATACAGGTGGGCGACCTGGGAATCTTCGCCGCAAAAATAAAGAGCCGTAATGTCGAGGCTTTCCACGACGAGTTGCTAAGCAAGTACGAGAAGGTAGGCCCGGTTTGCCATAACCCCGCGGGGCAGGCTTGTTTCACGGTCGAGGACCCCTGGGGCAACTGGTTCCAGGTGGTCGAGGACCCTTACGTCTTCATCGACCAGAAACGCCTCGGCGGCGGCATTGTGGGTGCCATGACGGGTTGCACCGACATCGACCGCACCATACCTCTCTATCGCGATGTCTTGGGCTACGACAAGGTGGTATACGATGTGGAAGGCTCTTTCGACGACTTCTCTTTTATGGCTGCCGGAGGACAACGCTATCGCCGTGTGCTGCTGGCAAGCAGCAAAGAGCGTAAGGGCGCTTTCGTGCCTCTGTTCGGTCAGAGCACCATAGAGCTTGTGCAGGCTCTCGAACGACAGCCGCGCAAGATCTACGAAGGACGCTTCTGGGGCGACCCGGGATTTATCCAGATATGCTTCGACGTCACCAATATGCGAGCCCTCGAGAAGCATTGCCAAGCTCTCGGCTTCCCCTTCACTGTCGACAGCTGCAAGGGCAATGAACATTTCGATATGGGCGAGGCCAGCGGCCATTTCACCTATGTCGAGGACCCCGACGGCACTCTTATCGAACTGGTGGAAGCTCATAAACTCACCGTGTTGAAACACCCCCACATCTACATCAATATGCTGACGCGTAACCGCGAAAAAGCATTCCCAAAACTCTTCTTCCGCCTGATGGCGTTGAACAAGGTGAAGCTGTAAGGCTATGCTGCTGACGAAAAAAAACATCGATTAAGTAACAGTAAAAAAATAAGGTGTAACGATATTCTTTCAGAGTGAGCCCCGTAGGGGCGGCATATATTAGCCGTGGGCGCGAGCCCACGGGAATCGAAATACTCTATTAATCTGAGCCCCGTAGGGGCGGCATATTAACTAACAGTAAAAAAATAAGTGGCTGACCTAAATTAACTTTATTTTTCTTTGAACAGCAATTACCATAAATGACCAGCAATTACCATAAATAACATTTATAGAACGTGAATGCCGGTAAATGCAGTTGAATTATCATAAATGTCAATTAAATTTGACCGGTTACTTATCAAGCTTATTTTATTTTGAATGTCTGATTGTATCATCTTATTTTTTAATTATTGCTAAGTGGTTATGTTGAATGGTTTAACTGTTTTAAGTAAATCAATAGATTAATTAGGCAGTTAAGTGTTGTTATAAAACGATTACTTACGTAAAACATAAAAAAGCTATGAGCAATCTGGTAGACTATCTGAAACGCGATGTCAGGGCCGACGAGGCTCTGAAGGCTTGCATGAATTGTGGCGTATGTACTGCCATTTGCCCCGCCGCTGAGTTCTACGACTACGACCCGCGGCGCATCTGCGACACCGTGCAGCGCGGCGACGAGGGCGAGATAGAACGTCTGCTCAAGAGCGACACCATCTGGTTCTGCGGCCAGTGCATGTCGTGCAAAACCCGTTGCCCGCGCGGCAACGTCCCGGGCGAGTTGATCAGCATTCTGCGTCGTGCCTCGCAGGAACTGGGCTATTACACTGAGAGCCTCAAGGGGCGTCAGCAAAAACAGCTTATGAACAGCATCGGCAGCAATATCCTGGAAATAGGCTATTGCGTCCATCCCGACAAGGTCGACCCCGACTATCATCCCGAACAAGGCCCCATCTGGCAGTGGTATATCGATAATATCGAGGAGATAGCCCCTAAACTCGGTGCCAACTATCATGGCGACGGCCCCGGGGCTCTGCGTAAAATACCTGAGGAAGACCTCGATGAGGTGCGGCGCATCTTTGAAGTCACCGGCGGCACGAAGCTTCGCCATAAGGTCTTGGATGAATGAATACTTACGTCAACGACAACCCTAAAACAGTAAAACCCCAAACATTTTCCCTCCTGTGAACAAATTCGGTTTTGCAATATCACAAGGCAGACAGCTTAATTTCGACGAGATGAAGTCGGACAAAGCCGACCGTCTGCTTGAAGTCGAACCCAGCTATAAGTGGTGCATCGGCTGCGGTGGCTGCACGGCATCCTGCTCCGCGGCAGGGTTCACCGATTTCAATATCCGCCGCATCCATACGGCTTTCATCCGTGGTCAGTACGATGGCCTTGAAGAAAAGCTGCGCCGATGCATGCTCTGCGGCAAATGTCTGCTGGTATGCCCTCGCGGCGTCAATACCCGTTCGTTAATAATCAATATGAGGAGGTTGCTGCATGACTGACGAAATTTTCAACCCCTTTGTGTTGCCCTTCCTGGCCGGTGTGGCTTTCCTGCTTATTTTCTCGGTGTGGAAATATTGGCGCTGGATTCGCGGTTTCGACAAACTGCAACGCACCGTAATACGTAAAAACATCTTCTCATGGCGCTTCCTGCCCGCTATCTGGGAGTCGGTGCGCGAAGGCCTGCTCCATTGGCGCATCACCAAGAAGAACCTCCTGCTGGGCTACATGCATCGCAGTCTGGCTTTCGGATGGTTCCTGCTTATTGTGGTGGGCTTCTTCCAGGCCATGTTCGCCTTCCCTGAGGGGCATCATTTCTGGATGGCTATTTTCTTCAACTATTTCGAGCCTTCGCACGACATCAGCTACCCCCATGCCGAATTCATGGCCAACCTGATGGATGTGCTTCTTATCTATGTCCTTAGCGGCCTCCTCCTTGCCATGTTCAAGAAGGTGTGGTCGCGTCCGATGGGCATGAAGCGTACCACACGGCATACCTTGATGGACCGCGTCGCCAAGCTGGCTCTCTGGTGCATTTTCCCCTTGCGCCTCCTCTCCGAGGCCGCCACCTCGGCACTCTATGGCAACGGCGGCTTCATGACCCGCGGCCTGGGCAACTTCTTGGCCGAGATTGGCATCGCCGACCCAACCTTCGCACTCTCCTGCTGGACGCTTTATAGCATCGCCCTCGGCCTGTTCTTCTGCCTTATGCCCTTCACGCGCTATATGCACATCTTCACCGAGATTTTCCTCATCTTCTTCCGTCAGCTGGGCGTCACCGACGGCGACAAAAAGACCGGCTACACCATGTTCGAACTCAGCGCCTGCTCGCGTTGCGGCATCTGCATCGACGGATGCCCCATGAACCGCGAATTGGGCATCGTCAATATGCAGGGCGTCTATATGCTCCAGTCTATCCGTAATCTTGAGCTGCAAAAAAATGCCGAGTCGTTGGCCGAGAACTGTATGATGTGCGACCGTTGCGTGGCCGACTGTCCGGTCAATATCGACCTCTCTGTCATCCGCCGTCAGGTGCGCATACGTAGCAAGGCTGATATCGATACCCACGATGGCTATGGCTACCTGAAGAATGTGCAGCCTTTCAACGCCATGAGCCGTGTGGTTTATTTCGGCGGTTGCATGACGCACCTCACGCCGGCCATCAGCGCTGCCATGGAACGCATATTCGCCGCCGCCGGCCAGAAATACTGGTATATGGACAAGGAGGAGAGCATCTGCTGCGGCCGCCCCCTGTTGCAGCAGGGTTTCGAAAATCAGGCCTTTGAGCTGCGTCGCAAAAACACCGAGATGATTGTCGGCAGCAAGGCCACCATGCTCGTCACCTCTTGCCCCATCTGTTTCCAGTCGTTCACCAAGGAGTACAAGCTTCCCATCCCCGTGATGCACCACACTCAATACATTGATATGCTGCTTCGCGAAGGCCGCCTCAAGGTGCGCCACGACGACCGCCGTGTGGCCTATCACGACCCCTGCGAGCTCGGACGCGGCTGCGGTGTCTTCGACGAACCACGCCGGGTGCTGGAAGCCACCACCACGCTGCTCCGCACCGATGAGGAACGCGAGCATAGCCTCTGCTGCGGCTTCAATATGGGCAACCCGCTCCTGAACCTTGAACAGCAAACTTTGGTGCGCAACGCGGCACGCGACAACCTCATGGCTTGCAACCCCGACACCATTGCCACGGCATGCCCTATGTGCAAGAAAGCTTTCGCTCATGCCGACAACGTGCCGGTGAAGGACATAGCGGAAATCGTGGCAGCTAACATTATTTAGAGGTTCAGTTATTCGAAAATCCATAGTCCTGACAATCCATAAATACGACAATACCACAATCCAAATATGAAACGTTATTGGAATGAATATCAGAAAGAGATCGCCGACGACCACTTCTTCTACGAAAGGAGTTGCATCCGGCAGACCTTTTTCCCTGGCTCCGAGGCTGCTTTTTTGCGTATCCTGCGCGACGAACTGGGCAAGGACATCTGCGACAACCCTCACCAGCACACCTGCACCGGCATAGGCTACCACAGCGATGTGGTGCCCCTCGAGACTACCATGACCATCTGCGCGCGCCTCTTCTCGCTCATGACAGAGTGCGGCTACAAGAATTATGTGCCATCATGCGTCACCTCCTTCGGCGTTTTCTCGGAGATGATAGAGAAATGGGAAAACGACCCCGAACTGCTGGCAAAAACGCGACAGTGGCTCTGGGAGGCCACCAAGCGGGAATTCTCCATACCCGAAAATATAGTCCATCCCTCCGACCTGATCTATAATTTCCGCTTCGACCTCAAACCCAAGATGAAGTATCAGCTCGTCAACCGCTTCACTGGCAAACCGCTCCGCGTAGTGGAGCATATTGGATGCCACTATGCCAAGATTTTCCCTGAGCGTGGCATTGGCAAGGCCGAGTTCCCCTACGTCCTGGCCGGCATGATTGAAGCTTGGGGCGGCGAAGTGATCGACTATCCGGAACGCCGTCACTGCTGTGGCTTCGGTTTCCGACAGTATCTCGTGCAGGAAAACCGTGGATATTCTATCGCCAATACAAAGAAGAAATTCCAGTCGATGGAACCCTACGAGCCCGACTTCATCCTCACCAACTGCCCGGGATGCAGCATGTTCCTCGACAAGTGGCAGTATACGCTTGCCGAGCTGGAGCATAAGACCTATGACCGCGACGGCTACGGCATCCCCGTACTCACCTACGAGGAACTCGCCGGCCTCCTTCTCGGCTACGACCCCTGGAAACTAGGCTTCCAGCTCCATCAGGTACAGAGCGAACCGCTCTTCAACAAGATTGGCATAGCCTACAATCCCGATGAGAAATACAAAGGCATCTCCGGCCGCCTCCTACAACGCCCCGTCAGCCCCGACTGCCTTCGCGTAGATATGTAAAACAACAGGTCAGCGTATCTCTGTGTCGCCAATCCCTCGGCACTTCGTGATAACGTTATAAGTAATTAGTCAAATTTATTTGACATTTACGATAATTCACGGGCATTCATGGTCATTCACGTTCTATAAATAATTTCTGGATAATTGCTGTTAATTGCTGTTAATTGCTGTTAAAAGAATATGAGCGCTAATTTTGACCGTTAACTTAATGAAATAACGAAAAAAATACAGAAAATGAAATCAATATCCATCATAGGCGCAGGCCCCGCCGGCATCGAGGCCGCAACGGTATTAGCCAGTCAGGGCATCACCGTCCATCTTTTCGAACGCACAGCATCTCCCATGAAGAATGTCGCCGACAAGGCTTTTCTCTTCCCGAATTTCGCACCGGCCACCGACATCGTCGAGGCTATGGGCAAGAAACTTCTGAACAATAATATCGTACAACATCTCGATACTGATATTGTTGCCATCGCACGGCAGGATGGAGGCTGGAAACTTTCCGATGCCCGTGGCGAAAGCCACTACACCGATATCGTCATCATGGCCACCGGCTACGAACCTTTCGATGCTCACCGCAAGGAGGAACTGGGCTATGGCATCTACAGTGGTGTCATCACCTCGCTCGAGATGGAGAAGATGATACGCTACCAGCGCGTGGAGAACTCCATGGGCGAGAGGCCTAAACGCGTGGTATTCCTGCAGTGCGTGGGCTCGCGCGACGAGAAAAGCGGCAACCACTACTGCTCAAAGGTGTGCTGTGTTACGGCCGTGAAACAAGCCATCGAACTTAAGCGTCAGCTCCCTGATGTAGATGCCTATATTTTTTATATGGACTTGCGAATGTGGGGTCAGCATTTCGAGGAGCTCTACCGCTCGTCGCAGCAGGAGTATGGCGTTCGTTTTGTGCGTGGCCGCATCTCCGAGGCTTCCGGCACCTTCGACGGGCGCGTGCAAATCAAGGCCGAGGATACTCTTATGGGGTTGCCTCTAAAACTCACCACCGACCTCTTGGTTCTTATGGTGGGCATGGAGGCTTCGCAAGGCACTCGCCGTCTGGGCTCTGCTTGTGGCATCTGTGGCGAATATGGTTTCGCTCAAAGCGTCGATCCTCATCTGCGCGACAACTTCACCGCCGCCGATGGCGTCTTTGTGTGCGGCGCTTGCAAGAGACCCATGAGCATAAACGATGTGGTGAACGACGGACGCTCCGCGGCCCTCGCCGTGTTGGAGTGTCTCGGCCACTGACTATAGGTCATCCCCTCCCCTTGCCGTCTCCTACCATTGCCAGTCTGAGTATTCGTATTGTGAGGCTTGGTTCTGTTCGGTTGCAGCCTCGTCAAACATATGCTCCATGCTAAACGAATTTACTGATGCCGGCTGTCCACCCGTTGCAGTATACCCCTGCTCTACTGTGAACGACACTATCGTCAGCTGCGGTTGCATGTATTTTCTTTTCATGGATTTGATTTTAGAAGAAAGATGATTGAATAAACAATTGCTCAATAATAACCAATATTGTGCCTTTGTTTAATTTGCTGATTCTCGGATAACAACAATGCAATTCAACAATTCTCTTTGTTGTCAATGTGGTTTGTTATACGTTTTTTCCGATAATTAGTTTCTTTTTCCATAGACAATAAGTAAAAAAATAAGTTGATACAATCGGGTAGGCGCAAAAAAGGTAAAACGATTGTTTTTTGGGGGTCTACGAATTAGCACGAATTAGCACGAATTAGCACGAATTACATGATTTTCAAGATATGAAACACTGAATATAGAACTATTTTTTTTCGCAAGCGAAATGAATTTACACGAATTATAGTTACGTTTCGATAGCACCATCATTACACCTTATTTTTTTTGTCGTT
>JAFSQF010000009.1 GCA_017446745.1 Bacteroidales bacterium | reverse complement strand
TAAGGGCGGCATCGCCTTCACCTTCCTCCGCAATGATCAGGTGATCTACACGGAGCAGGAGTTCGAGACCGACGAGCGCGGTATCATCAAGAAACTGCGCAAGACGAAGTACGCGCTTTACAAGGACGTGAAGAAGTAAAACGGCGCCCCGACTTTTGCTCAAAGTCGGGGCGCTTTGCGCTTTTTACCTCCCTTTACAGCCGTTTTGGCGGTGAAATTGTCAAGAATTGATACAAATCAATACTTTTTAGCCGCCTCCCCCCGAAAGGTGTGTACATCCTTCGCCTTCCAATATTGTAACTCCTTGACTACAGTCACCATCAATGCCGCCAACTTGGAAACCTATGGTGAGAATGCTTTCCTCAACGCAAACAGCGGAATGAAAATATACGTTCCCTACGGCTCTGGCAATACTTACAAGACCGGATGGCCTGCCTACGCAAGCATGATTGAAGAATTAGAGGATCCCAATGCCACCTACACCGTGAAGCTGGCCGAGAACACCGATGATGTCACGAACTGGACCATCGCTCCCGCCGAGGCTACGACTACGGGCGTGAAGAAGAACACTGAGGTGAAGGCCACCTACAGCGGCACGCGCCACGTGAAGAGCGTGACGGCTGCGCGCTAATCCATAATAAGGTATAGCGCAAGCGATCTCTGAGGCTCTGCCTCGATCGTTCTTTGACTTACTGAGACAAACGGATATTATATTTTTCGGGCATAATCGTGCGCGGATAAAAAAAAAGTTGTATCTTTGCAGCGGTAATCACAAAACAACGAAGATTATGGAAGCAACGACAACAATCAACAACGGCCGTACACGCGAGGAAATCATGGCGTGGTGGCAGCGCGCAAAAGACCGCAAGGCTGCATGGGAAGAAAAGATGCAGAAGAAGTTTGATGAAGAGGCACTCATTCGCAAACAGGCTGATGAGTCGCACTACTATGATATAAAATAGTACGTACGATGGAACCCCTTAACCTAACACGCATCAACATCAACGCCCCATACAAGGTGTGGAACGAGGAAGATGCATATCGTTTTGAGACAGAGAATGGCATCAGTTATGTCGTGGACTTCGATCTTGACGATAACCCATACTACCGTTGCTATTGGTTCAACTTGACCAATCCGCGCCACACCAAGTCGCCAAATGATATCAAAATTGCACAGACCGTAGTCTGTATCATCGAGGAGTTTTTCAATCAGAACCCTGACGTGCTACTTTACATGTGCAGTCATGATAACGGCCAGCAAGCTCAACGTTCTAGACTGTTTCTGCGCTGGTTCAATGGTTACGAACAGCAGCAGCGTTACCTATTGAAGGCTACTGATGTAAAGGCCATAGGCTCCGATGGTAAACCCACCAAAGATTACGTGGCAATTATCATCCAGCGCACAAATCCACGGTTAGATGAAATCATCGCCCGCTTCGATAGCGAGATAGAGATGTTCAACGAGTTTAAGCCATAGAGCAGTAACGACAGCCCCCCGAAAAAATATCCGCCGAGACATCCGAAACTGGATGGTCCCGGCGGTTCTCGTTTTATCCGTCTTGTCTCAGTTATCGTCGGAGGGCGAAAGGGAATAATAAAAGAATTAAGAAAAAAATAAAAATATAAGATTATGATACATTTAAACTTAAAAAAACTAACATTGACGCTCGTCGCGCTATTTGCTATGACGGCGGGCGCATGGGCCGACGCGACAGTCACGTGGAATGCGAGTGATTTGGCAAATCCATCTGGCACACCCTTTTCGAAAGATGGGATCACCTTAACAGTAGAATCAGCAGATAAATGGTTTGTACAAAATACTAAACTTTATATCTGGGAACCAACATTTACAACTTCCTCCGGTAACATCACCAAGATTGTTGTCACCGCCGATGATTTCATTGAAGATCCAAACTGGACATACGACGGAACTACAGCCACATGGACAGGCAATGCGTCCAGTGTTTCATGTTCGGGCTATTTTAATGATTTAAGTCAGATTGTGTTCACCATCGAGGGTGCCGCCCCCGCCGGCACGGCGCTGACCCCCGACGCCACGCGCAAGGTGTGGACGCTCGACGCGATGCCCGCCGGCAACGTCGAGCTGCAGGTGGAGTACTACCCCGCCATGCTGACCCTCGCTGCCAGCCCCGCTGACGGTGGAAAGGTGGAACTTGACGCTGCAGCGGCTCCTGTGGAGTGGACTCCGGAGACATGGACAAATGTGTCGACAACAGGACAACATGATGCTTTGACCTCGGGTGATATCACCCTCTCCACGACGGAAGGCTGGTTGATAAAACAGGGTGATGGTAATCTTTCTCTCTATTCCGCTGATAACGAATATGATCACCATACCCTCACCTTCAGCACCACGGGCGACGGATTCACCCGCATCGAACTGACGATGACCAGTGACGCCAGTGATTATAATCCGCACATCACACCCGCCGACGGCTGGACCTTCAGTGGCAAGAGCGCCGTGTGGGAAGGCGAGGCCACCAAGAGCCTCGTGTGCCAGAACTGCACCACTACGGTCAGCAAGATTACATTCTATCGTGGCAGTGGTC
>JAFSQF010000008.1 GCA_017446745.1 Bacteroidales bacterium | reverse complement strand
GTGGTCGAAACACGCATCTGCAGCCTGCCCACCAAAGCCGCGGCTGACATCTACGACAAACTCGGCTATCGCCACTACCCATTCCGAAAAATGAAAATCTGTAGTACCCAAACATGAAACCACGAAGCACCAAATCGCTCAAGACAGGATAGTTAGATTAAGCAATGGGTGAACTTGGGCTCAGCAAATTTATGATGAACCTTATAAATGACTTGAATTCTGTTTTGTGGTTAACGCCTCCGACCTGCAACATTCGGAGACATTGTCCACTACAGTTGTCAGAAGACCAAAAGCCCGACAATGGCGGAACCTATAATAAGGTATATAGGGCTGGTGCGGTGGCGCCAGGAGAGATAGAAGACAGCAACGAATAGCGCAACACTGACCAAAAATTGTTTGTTGAGACCTGGCGCGCCAAAACTCTCGGGGGTCAGCAGCAATAGGGCCGCAGCAGCGATAAGGCCGACAACGGTGAGACGCAGGACTTGAAAGACTTTTTCTACCAAAGGATTATCTTTATGGTGCGACAGGTAGCGCAACACGAGAAGCATAGCAGCCACAGGGAGCAGTATGACGGCAAGGGATGCAAGCAAGGAGCCCACGACGCCTTCCCAAACTGGCAGCCCACTGTTCACCACGGCAGTATAGCCGGCATACGTGGCGGTATTTATGCCCACCGGACCTGGAGTCATCTGGCTGATGGCCAATATGTCGGTGAACTCCTGGGCACTCATCCAGCCCTGCTTCTCAACCACTTCGTTCTGTATGAGGGCTATCATCGAGTATCCACCACCGAAAGTAAAAATCCCTATCTTTAGAAAAGTGAAAAATAGTTTCAAGAGTATCATCTGATGAACTGTTTGTTTGTCTACAAATTAAACGATTAATCTTCGCGCCCGAGTTTGCCCCACACAAGGCCTCCTGCAATGGCTATAAGGATCACCCACACGGGCGAGACGCCAAACAGCCAGATCAGCAAAGCCGCCACGACAGGAATCCAGCAGTTGCGCCACGACACCTTTGCCGACTTGGCCAAACGGAACACTGGAGCAGCGATAAGTGCCACAACGGCAGGACGCAGTGCCATGAAGATGCTCTCCACCACCGCATTGCCACGGAAATGGCGAAACACCATGGCAAGCAACAGTATAATCACTATAGGCATCATGATATTGCCCGCAATGGCGCAAACCACGCCACGCCAGCCTGCGACCCTGCGCCCTACGCAAGTGGCCATATTCACGGCAAAGACCCCAGGCATAGCCTGCGACAGCGACATCAGGTCAAGAAACTCATCGCGTTTTAGCCATTTCCGCTTGTCGACAAGCTCCTCCTCCATTATTGGAATCATCACATAACCTCCTCCAATAGTGAATGTTCCTATCCTAAAAAAACTAAAGAACAATGCTCTGTACATATCTGCAAAAATAGACATTAAATTTTAATTTTTATTAAAGAACAACGAAATATTTGCCCGAGAACGGCATTCTGCGTAATTTTGCACCTCATTTTATGCATTAAATTATGGCATCACGATACTTGTTTTTCGCTGTATTCATTGTTTTTATAATCATCATGCTTGCGCTCGATTTGGGCGTATTCCACAAAAAAGACCATGAAATAGGTATTAAGGAAGCCGCCTCCTGGACTGGCATCTGGGTTTTTCTGGCCATGCTTATGGCCGTACTCCTCTATTTCCATGCCGAATGGGTGCACGGCATCAGCGACCTGGACTCGCTCATGGCCTACGCCTCAAGCCAACCCCAGCTGCTGAAAGCCATAGAGCAGGCAGCAGCCTCAGGAGGCTATGATGCAGCCCTGTCGGTGTACCGCAGCGAGATAACGGAGCAATACCTGGCCGGCTACTTCCTCGAAGAATCGCTTTCAATCGACAACATCTTCGTGATGATCATGATTTTCGTAAGCTTCGGCATTGAGAAGAAATACTACCACCGCGTCCTCTTCTGGGGCATTCTGGGGGCCATAGTGATGCGCTTCATCTTCATCTTCGCCGTCGGAGCCCTGGTGACGCGCCTCAGCTGGATCCTCGCAATCTTCGGCGTCATCCTCATATTCAGCGGCGTGAAGATGTTCCGCGACAAGGGCGATGAGAAAATCGATACCGAGAAACACCCGGCAGTGCGTTTCGCATCGAAGCACTTCCGCGTCTCCCCCACCCTTGACGGGCACAACTTCTTCACCAAGATTGACGGCAAGAACTACATAACACCTCTCTTCCTGGTGCTTCTTGTTATAGAGTTCAGCGACGTCATCTTTGCCGTCGACTCCATCCCCGCCGTGTTCTCTGTAACCACCGATTCCTACATCGTTTACTTCTCCAACATCTTTGCCATCATGGGATTGCGCTCGCTCTTCTTCCTGTTGAGCGACGTGACGGAGAAATTCTGGCTGCTGCGCTACGGATTGGGCGCTCTGCTTTGCTTCATAGGGCTCAAGATGATTGCCGGCGAGTTCTTCGATCTCCACATCAGTACGATGGCTTCGCTAGGCGTAATCCTTGGCATCCTCTTCGGAAGCATCCTCCTCTCGCTTGCTTTCCCGAAGAAAAGCAAACAGGCATAATTATTCTTACATCCAGATAATCAACCAACAATAAATAAACAATTAACAATTAAACAACATGATATTGGCTATTTCCACAGGTATTAAGACCGTTATAATGATAGTGGCAATGATTGCCGTGTTCTACTTTTTCCTTATCAGGCCGCAGTCGCAGAAGGCCAAAGCCGAGGAGCAATACCGCAACAACCTCAAGAAAGGCGACCGGGTGATGACTGCAGGCGGCATACATGGCACCTTTATAGCCACCGAAGGTGTTTATACCGTCGTCGAAGTGGCCCAAAACACCACCATCAAAGTCCAGACTTCCACAATCAACCCCATACCCGAACAGAAGCAGTGATGCCGAAAAGTCACGTCTTTGCCACATCAGCAAGACTTTCCTACCTTTCAGCTTCCATTTATTCCACTTTAATAATTATTAACTACAAAACAACCGAGGAAACCATTTCAGTTTTCTCGGTTTTTAGTACTTTTGCACTCTCAAAACAGAAACCATTTTAGCTCATAATTACCTTATTTCAAACTTAAAATCAACACAATGCCAGGAGAAGAATATCGTAGAAGAATTATCGAAACTTCGATAGAGCTCTTCAACACCTACGGCTGTAAGGCGGTGACGATGGACCAGATATCGTCGACGCTACACATCTCTAAGCGCACACTCTACGAGGTTTTCACCAACAAAGAAGAATTGCTAATGGAATGTCTTACAGAAGTGCACCACCGTATAGGGCAACAGAAAGTGGAGCTCTTCAACAAAGTCAACGACCCCCTGCTGCTCACCATCTACGTTGTGAAAACCGCTGTGTTCCACAACGAGGAATATTTCCGCTTCCTCCAGGATGCCGACCGCTACTATCATCAGCTGAACAAGACCCTCATGCAAACATTCAGCCAGAAATTCAAGGGCATCATGACCACCATACTGGAAGAGGCCGAGAAGGCCGGCGACCTACGCAAAAACGTCAACATCGCCAATGCCGTGAACGTCATCAACATGTCTATAGCCCTCTGGCACAACCACAACCGGAACAAAGACGACGAGGAGCAGCTCTCCGAGGTGGTCCACGACAGCATCTACACATACCTCCGCGGCCTCTGCTCTGTGAAAGCCATCATGCGCTACGACGAACGCGAAGAAGAGTTCAAGCGCATTATAGAAACCACAAACACCAAAAACATCGACAAAATGATAGAAGCGAAATAAAAGCATAAACGACTGTGTTGAAATGTTGAACCGCCATCTATGTTTAAATGACACATACATATTTAAATAATACATGCAAATCAACCAGATGCGGAAGCGAAATGCAACCCATGAATAATCACTTATTAAATATATTGGAAATAAAAACATCAAAACGAATAATGGCAATTCTAACAATGAAGAAAACGACATCAAAGGTGAAGTCGTTGATAGCAGCTTCAATTCTTGTGTTCAGTGCGCAGCACATAGTCCAGGCGCAAGAAACGACAATGACCCTATCGCTCGAAGAGGCGCAGCAATATGCCGTGGAGCATAACTACACGCTGCGTAACGCCTCGCTCGAGGTTCAGAAAGCCGACTACAGCCGGTGGCAAACCCTCGCGTCGATGCTTCCTCAGGTGAAAGCAGGCTTCGACTACCAGAACATGTGCGGCTACGAGATGGTTATGGGTGGCGGTGGCGGACTGAGCTCGATGTTCCCCGACACCATAATGATTGGTGGAACGCCTTTCCCCATCTCGATACCGGGCATGGACGATGCCGGCAGCTCAGCAGGCACTGTGATACCCATGAACCCCAGCGGCACTTTCAGCATCACCGCCTCGGTAGCCGTGACGGGAGCTCAGATAGTGGGCGTGATGCTCAACGACCTGGCAAAGAAAATGATAGACCTCAGCTATAAGCAGAGCGAGCAGACCACACGCTCGCAGGTGCGCAGCGTCTACGTCTCCATCCTGGTGATGGAAGACATCGTGGGCTTGCTGGATTCGAGCCTTGCCAACATGCTTCGCATGGAAGAGACCACCCAACGCAGCGTCGACGCCGGCGCCGCCGAGCAAATCACCGTCGACAAACTGCACGTCCAGGTGGCCTCGCTTCGCAACAGCATCCAGTCGAACAAACGTTCGCTACAATTGCTCTACAACTCACTGATTCTCCAACTCGGAGCCGACGTCAACAGCAGTATCCGGCTGACCACAAGCCTCGATGAGGTGCTCAACATGAACTACCTCGGCCAACTGGCTTTCGCCGAATTCGACATCACCAAGAACTACAACTACCAACTGCTGCAGCAAAACGAGCAAGTGGCCAAACGCAACGTCACCATGGCGTGGATGGACTTCGCTCCCACCCTGTCGGCCTACTACCAGTACAGCTCGAAGACCTACTTCGGCAAAGACCAGGGCTTCAACATGACACCGCCTAACATGATAGGGGCAAGTATCTCGCTGCCGCTGTTCAGCACCGGCGTGCGCTACGCTAAAGTCAAGGCGGCTCAGATCGACTATCAGGAAGCCCTGAACAGCAAACAGCAGGCCGAGGACGGCCTACGCGTGCAGTTCAACCAGTTGCATTTCGACTTGGTGAACGCCATAGAGACCTACCAAATACAAAAGGACAACCTCGACGTCACCCGCCGCGTGTTCGACAACACCGCCGAGAAATACAAATACGGACACGCCAGCAACCTGGAGGTGACCAATGCCAGCACCGACATCATCACCGCACAAAGCAACTACATTCAGGCAGTTATGAGCGTCGTGTCGGCCCAGGTAGCTCTGGAAGACCTGCTGGGAAGATAGCACAAGTGTTGAAAGTCGAGACATCGCTGCACGGCCGTACTCCAACCGGCACTAAGCCTCTGCCTTCAAACAAACCAATACAACATCACACCGAAAACAGAAAAAATATACAATATGAACAAAGTACTGAAAATAGCATTAATAGGACTGGCCACAATAGCAATGGCCGCCTGTGGTGGCAAGAAAGGCTCACAAGAAGCCTCTACCACCAAGAAAGAGACCGAGAAAGTTATGGTCACCGAGCTTCAGAAAAAACGCATAGCCAAGCAGTTGGAGCTGTCGAGCACCTTAGAGGGCTATGAGACGATGAACATTGCGCCATCCATCACCGGTCATATCGAGCATATCTACGTCGAAGTGGGCAGCCGCGTAAGCAAAGGAGCCATGCTGGTACGCATGGACCAGACCCAGCTAAACACCACCCGTATCAACCTGATGAGTACCAAGACCGAGCTGGACCGCGTGACGGCACTGAAAGCCAGCGGAAGCATCAGCGAACAGATCTACGACCAGACCAAGGCCGGCTACGACCAGCTGGCGGAAACGGCACGCTTCCAGGAAGAGAACACCTTCGTCAAAGCGCAGTTCAGCGGCATTATCAGCGCCAAGAACTATGAGGACGGCGAGATGTATACCGGTGCACCCATCCTCACCCTTACCCAGATAAGCCGCCTGAAAGCACATATCAACATCCCTGAGAGCTACTTCCCCCTCGTCAAGCAGGGCATGAAAGTCAACGTATACAGCGACATCTATCCCGACAAGGCATTCCCCGCCACCATCGAGATTGTCTACCCCACCGTCGACCCCTCGTCGCACACCTTCCAAGTCAAGCTCAATATTCCCAACGCCGGCGAGAAGATACGCCCCGGCATGTATGTACGCACCTCGCTGTCCATCGGTGAAGTCGACGCCATCGTGGTGCCTTATCAGAGCGTGCTGAAACTGACGGGCAGCAACGACCGCTACGTCTTTGTTGCCGACGGCAACACGGCACGCCGCGTCGCCGTAACCCTCGGACAACGCTTCGACGACCAGATCGAGATAATCCCCGTCACCCCTGGCGACATCAAAGAGGGCGACCTGCTGATAACCACCGGACAAGCCCGCCTCGTAGACGGCTCTACTATAGAAATAACCGAATAACGACATACAAATTAAAACGAATTAGCTCATATTATGGTTTTGTCTACAGATTAGCACGAATTAACACGAATCAAATAACAAGATATGGCAATATACAAGACAGCAATACAGAAACCCATCACCACCGGACTTATATTCGTGGCAGTGATAATATTAGGTCTGTTCTCGCTCACGCGGCTCCCCATCGACCAGATGCCCGAGATGGACCCGCCCTACGTGACCGTGATGACCACCTACGCCGGCGCCAACGCCAGCGAGATAGAGACCAACATCACCAAGCTGATAGAGAACTCGCTCAACTCGGTGGACGGGCTGAAGAACATCACCTCGAACAGCCGCGACAACCTCAGCGTGGTGACCCTTGAATTCGAGTGGGGCAGCGACATCGACGAATCGCTCAACGACATACGCTCCTATGTCGACCTGCTCTACGACAACCTGCCCGACGGCGTGTCGCGCCCGATGATACTGAAACTCAACTCGTCGGCCATGCCCATCATGGTCTACGGTTTCACGGCAGGCGAGAGCTATTCGGGTATGGAACGCATACTGGAGGACAACGTCACCAACGTGCTGAACCGCGTGGACGGCATAGGCAACATCACCGTCAGCGGCGCCCCCGAACGCTACGTCTACATCGACCTCGACCCCAAACAGATGGACGCCTACGGCCTGAGCCTTGAAGCGGTGGGCAACGCCATCAGCGTCAACAACCTCGACCTGGCCTCGGGTACCGTCAAGATGGGCAAGGAGCAGTATCAGATGCGCGTCAAGGGCGAATATGTGGAGAGCTCCGAAATCGCCGACATCGTGGTGGCGACAACACCCACGGGGAAACAGATCTTCGTGCGCGACCTGGCAACAGTGCGCGACACTATAAAAGACCTCTCGCTCGACGAGAAAATCAACGGCAGGGATGGCGGACGTCTCATCATCACAAAACAGACCGGAGCCAACACCGTGGCCATCGCCACATCGGTGAAGCGCGAGATGGAGAAAATAATGAAAACCCTGCCGCCCGACTTCAACGTCACACTGATACGCGACGGTTCAGAGGACATCACCAATGCCATCAACGGCCTGACGGAGAGTATCTTCTACGCCCTGCTCTTCGTTGTCCTCGTGGTGCTGGTGTTCCTGGGCAACTGGCGCAGCACCATCATTATCGCCCTAACCATACCCATTTCGTTGGTCACCTCGTTCATCTACCTGCTCATCAGCGACAGCTCGCTGAACATCATCTCGTTGGCATCGCTCACCGTGGCCATAGGTATGGTGGTGGACGACGCCATCGTGGTCCTGGAGAATATCACCAAGCATATAGAACGCGGCGAGAACCCGCGCGAGGCAGCCATCTGCGCCACCAACGAGGTGTGGACCTCGGTCATAGCCACAACATTGGTGCTGGTGGCCGTGTTTGTGCCCCTCACCATGCTCAACGGCATGGCCGGCATCATGTTCAAGGAATTGGGATGGATTATCACCATAGTGGTGTGCGTGTCGACCACGGCGGCCATCACGCTGATACCCATGCTCTCGAGTCTGATGCTTAAAGAGAAGCCTTTCTACCTCACCAAGCAGGCTGAAGAAGAGGCACGCCAAAAAGCTGAATCGAAACGGTTCACCTACGAGAAAACCGTCGGGAGGGTCTTCAACGCCATCGATGAATGGTACAGCAACGTGTTGCGCTGGTGCCTGCGCCACAAACGCATAACGCTGCTCATTGCCTTCGCCTTCTTCGTGGTCACGATGATACCGTTCTTCACAGGCAAGATAGGTATGGACTTCATGAAAGAGCAGGACAACGGCTCGATCAACATCAGCGCCGAGCTGCAACGTGGCACGCGCATCGAGGAAACCCTGAAGACTGCTCGCAAGATGGAGGCTGACGTGAAACGCCTGTTGGGCGACGACGTCATAGTGATGTCGACCACCGCAGGCTCGAACGACGACGCCGGCTTCGGCGCCCTTTTCAACAGCACCACCAACAACAAGATAAGCATGAGCATACGATGCACCAAGAAATATGATCGCGACCGCTCGGTGTTCGACATGCAAGAAGACCTGCGTAAATGCTTCGACGAATATCCGGAGCTGGTGAACTTCCAGGTGTCGCAAGGCGGCATGGGCGGAGGAAGCAACAACACCCTGCAGGTGGAGATCTATGGCTACGATTTCGACCAGACCACGGCATTCACGCAGGAGCTCAGGAGAAATGTGATGGAGAACGTGAAAGGTGCACGCGACACCAAGATCAGCCGCGACGAGGACCGCGCCGAGCTGAAGATAGAGTTCGACAAACAGAAGCTGGCACTGTCGGGACTGAACGGCTCAACGGTGGCCATGTATGTGCGCAACCGCGTCAACGGCATGGCGGCGGGCTTCCTGAAAGAGGACGGTGAGGAGTACAACATCGTGGTGCGCCTGAAAGAGGAATACCGCAGCAGCATCACCGATATCGAGGAACTGTCCATCCCCACGGCCACGGGACGTATCATCAAGCTTAAAGAGGTGGCCACCATCAGCGAGTACTGGTGCCCACCCACCATCGAGCGCAAGAACCGCCAACGCTACCTGACGCTGACCGTGATGCCCTACCAGACCTCGCTGGGGCAGCTGGCACAAGGCGTACAGGGCGAGATCGAAAAGATGAACGTACCTGCGGGTATCCACGTGGCCCTGGCCGGAAACTACGAAGACCAGCAGAAAACCTCGAAAGACATGGTGACGCTGGCACTGCTTATCATGATGCTTGTCTATATCGTCATGGCATCGCAGTTCGAGAGCTTCAGCAAGCCTTTCATCATCATGTTCGCCATCCCCTTCGCCCTCAGCGGCGTGGTCCTCGCCCTGCTCATCACTGGCGAGAACCTCGACATGGTGGGTATGCTCGGCATTGTGCTCCTCATCGGCATCGTCGTCAAGAACGGTATCGTGCTTGTCGACTATATCAACCTGCTGCGCGAGCGTGGCACCGAGCTCTACGAGGCCATAGCCCTCAGCGGAAAGAGCCGCTTGCGCCCCGTGCTCATGACGGCCTTCACCACCATTCTTGGTATGATACCTATGGCCACATCAACGTCGGAAGGCTCCGAATTGTGGACCACGCTGGGTATCGTCGTCATTGGCGGCCTCACGGTGTCGACATTCGTGACACTTATTGTGGTGCCCATCCTCTACGGCATCTTCAACCGCAAAGGCGAGCAAGAACGGCAGGCCAAGCTGCGCAAAAAATTTGTTTTCATGAATATAGACTTGAATGAAAAATGAGTGAAAAGTGATTAGTGATTAGTGACCAGCGATACAAACTCTTTCGTATATATAATCACAGGTCACTAATCACTAATCACCTGTCATAAAAATAATAAACTCACAATGAAATCAGTACTTATAGTATACAACCAGGCAAATAATGAGCGTGTAGAATATATGCTGGACACGCTGGAAATAAGAGGATTCACCTTCTGGGAGAACGTGCAGGGGCGCGGACACATCAATGGCGACCCCCATCGCGGTACCCACGCATGGCCCGAGATGAACAACGCCGTGATGACCGTGGTGGACGACGACAAGGTTGAAGAGCTCCTCACCGCCGTCCGCAAACTCGACAAACGCAACGAAGAGGTAGGCATACGCGCCTTCGTGTGGAATATTGAAAACAGTACCCTTTAGTGTTTTTTTATCAACAATTGTGTTTCATAATAATATTTTGTGTACTTTTGCAAATTATTTATTGAGGAAAAACACAAAACAACATCATGCGCAAAAAACTGATTTACTGTCTATTTGCGGCTTTTTTCTTTGCCCCTTTTTTGGTGCAGGCTCAGGAAGAAGAAGCCGTTGAAGCTGGTTGTCTCACGGCCGATGAGCTGCGCAAAATCATGATAATGGACACCCTTGAGAAAATTGATGTCTTCATGGCCGACAGAGGCTACATCCCGGCTTTAAGCTCTCAAAACAAGAGCGACCATCGCTACGACACCATATCAGACATTGTGCTGTCCTACAAAATACAGACCTACAACTACCCCAACGACGGAACATCGAGCATAACAATCTACTTCTCCGAAGACGGACTGACCCACATGGTAGAGGACATTCGTCCCGACTCGGGCGACTGCTCCCTATATAACACATTCCAAAAACTGAACTTCCAAGAAAATCGTGTAGACCACATCATCGCCGTCGACTACATCTCCAAATTGAACAAGCCACGGCAATTCCTGATGAGCTATACCAAACGGGAAGACAACTACTACCACTTCATCATGCGCGACGAGGATGAGCGCACTTTCTATGCCGGTGAGCGCCGTAGCGAGAAAGTCGACGAAGTCTACGACCAACTCGACAAGGCAATGCTCATGACACAATACCACTCCTTCGCGCAGGCTCTTCGTCAGATCGATTCTATCGACACCCGCTTCGTGAGCGACGACACCCTGCTGACCAACGCCAGACAGCGCATTATGATGGCCGCCGACAAATACTACATCCCTATGATTTTCGATATGGCCGACAGCGACATTGAAAGAGCCATTGACTATTGCGACACCCTGCTCCCCTTCTCGACCAACACCGATTCGGTAAACACCATCAAAAAGCTGCTGCGCAGCCGCAGCAACGGCGAATTCCCACCCTACAGGAAATATCGCCCCGACGTTTACGATTCCATAATCCACTCGCTACACATCCTCGTGAACAACGAGATACGCAGCAGCCTCGTGGAAGACCCTCAGGGTCTGAGGGTGAAATTCACCTTCAAGACCGACACCGAAAACAAAAGCTTCGGCGAGGCAACCCTGTGGCCAGAAAAAGACACTCGCCCAAAAAACGTAGAACTTTTCAAGTCGCGCGAAAAAACTTTCAACACACGCCTCGCAGAACTTTACAACTCGCCACTGATTGTACCTGTCAAAGACCATGGCATCACCGTCTTCACCGAACAGAAGCTCGAGGCTGAAATGAAATGGTACCATTTCAGAGAGTTTATCGTCGACCAATGCCCTCCAGGCAAAGACGACCTGGCTCCTTTCATAAAAATGATTGAAGACCAATATTTCACCACCTATACCACCCAACATCTGGCCACAGGCGACACCACCATTGCCAAACGTCGTATACCCTCGAAAAGCGAGTACACAATGGGGGTCACCCACAAGACCTACTTAGGCGAAACCTACACCGATGTGAGCCTGATGAGTTATAAGACACCCGGGGCTCTGTCGTGGGTCCCCTCGCTCATCATTCCCGGCCTCGCCACATCGCGCCAGGGCGAGCCTCACTCCGTGGCGGCACGCGCCCTGCCGTTCTTTCTCTTTGCCGGCATCGCCACATGGGGCTTCGTGCACGAGGCCAACGCTACAGAGCTGTACAACTGGGACGACACAGAATCGCACGCCCCTTGGGAATACAAGAACTTCGGCACCATTGTGGGCGCCGTAGGTGCCTCTGTTGCGGCCACCATCTACATCGTCGACCTGGTTCAGGCCATCAGCAACAGCGTCAACAATATGAAACATTCCAAGAAGCTTCGCGACGAGCTGCGGAAAGGAAGCGTCATTCTGCAATCGCAGGATGTGCCGATATGGACAGGCAACGGAAAAAATAAGTAATCGTGGCACGCAGACGTCCGCACCTGCGACATTGTTTAACTATTAAAGCGAACCATTATAGAGCAAGAACATTATGAGTCACATCTTCATCAGTCACTCTGCCAAAGATGCCGCCATTGCAGGCCAGCTGGTGAACTACCTTGAGAGCAAAGGCCAGCAATGTTGGATAGCTCCACGCAACATTGCCGCCGGACGCGACTACACCGACGTCATCAACGAAGCCCTTGAGGGCTGTTCAGTACTGGTCTTTATACTCTCGCCCAACTCGTTGGCATCGCAATGGGTGAAGAAAGAGATAGCCCAGGCCATGTCGATGGGCAAGCAAGTGCTGCCTTTCAAAATCGCCAAATGCCAACTCTCCAGCGGCTACCTGTTCATGCTCAACAACGTGCAGATTATCGATGCCGTTTTCAACACCACCGACAAGTTCTCCATTCTCCTCGGCCAGATAACAGGCATCCAGGAAACCATCCCCATCCAGACATCGGCTTCCGAGACCAACAAGAAAAAACTTGTTGCTGCCATTGCCGGCATCGCCGTCGTGGCTATTGCCGCCACACTCCTGTTCGTCTTCCAACCATGGCGCGGCGGCGAAACAGTGGCTGAAAACGACACCACCGCGGCAGACAGCGCGGATACGCAGATAGCCAGCCTGGAAGAAATCCCAGCCACACTGCCTACACAAATAGCCACAACCGCACAGAGCAAGAACAGCCAAGAGAAAAAAACTGACAATACCGCCGCCAAGAAAAACGAAAAAAACACGGCTGAGCTGAAAAACGCTACAGATGCCGCCAAGGACGCTACTCTTGCTGTGGCTGCCACAGCACCGTCGAGCATGGCACCATCAACGGCAACTACAACAGCACAGACTGCATCAACCGCACAGACTGCATCAACCGCGCAGCCCACGACATCGCCCGCAGCCTCACCGGTGCCCGCAGCCTCACCGGCACCCACAAACACAGCCTCCGCCAACACAGCGGCTACCGCCTCCAACACATCTACAGCCAACGAAACAAAGCAGCAGAAAACAGAGACGAAGAAAAAAACTAAAAGCGAGGAGGAAATAATCTACGAAAGGCGTTTCAACCTTGCCAAGAGCTACTACAACAACGGCAACTACAGCGGAGCCCTCAAGCTTTTTCAAGAGCTGCACAAAAAAAATCCAAAAGACAAACGCATATCGCCCTACATCAATAGCTGCAAGCAAATGTTGAACCAATAAGAGGCAGCCTATTTGGATTGTTTAAATGTTTGTTTGATGAATTGTTTATCACGAGGGGCTTTCCGCAGGTTGCGAAAAGTCCCTTGTTTTTTTCGGATGTTTCACAATCCGAAATAAAAAAAAATTTGTAATTTTGCATTTTTTAAGAACATCATAGGACATTATGAAACATATATACAAGACTTTTAAACAAGACGTTAAAGTCATCACCGACTATTATATGCTGCTGGTGGAGGAGACCAAAAGCCAGCGACTGGTGGGAAGCACCAACGAATGGGTGCTGGACAACTACTACATGATTAGCGAACAGGAGAAGGTGCTGCGCGTGGATCTGAAGAGCATAGAGAGCGGAACCGACCGCATCAAACCCAAACGCTTAGAGACTTTGGTAAACCTTCTGCAAGCCTACCTGAAACGCTGTCACTACCAGATAGACAAAGCTCTGCTGCTGCGCTACCTGAGCCAGGTGCAGGTGAAACAGAACGATTATCTTACCTATCCTGAGGTATGCGCCCTGCTACCTATACTGAAAACAATATTAATCAACGAGTTGGCAAACCTCTGCACCCAACTGCGAAGCAGTGGGGCCTACCACTATTCCCCCACCGACAAAAAGCAGGGCGATATGGAAACCCTCGACCGCGTGGCACAGCAGAACCTGAAGATGATGAACATCTTCAACTCGCTGAAAAAGATGACACGTCTGCCGGTGGCTGAACTCATTGACGGAGTGAGCTTCTCGGAACGCATGCTGAAAAACGAGAAAGCCGACATGTACGACCAGATGTACGACAAGACGAAGGACGACTATCGCGCCAAAATCGTCAGGCTGTGCAAAAAACGCAACATCAAGGAGTACGACTTAGTGAAAGAACTTGTGGCCAAGGCTGATGCCAAGGGCGAGCACGTGGGGTGGCAACTCTTCCCTCCCAAGAAATGGAACGCCCGCGCTCACTGGTATATATGCATTGTGGCACTGCTGTCCGTAGCCCTGTCGGGAGGCATTGCCTTCTGGGTTGTAAATGGTTTCCACTTTGGTTTCAGATGGTTGGAACTATTATTAGCACTGCTGCTCCTGGTGCCGATGAGCCAGATAGTGATAGACCTCTTCAACTGGCTGCTGGGCAGGCTGCACCACCCCATGGGGACCTTCAAAATCAAATTCAAGGACGGACTGATTCCCGAAGAGTACACCACCATGGTGATTATGCCCACCATTCTGAAAAACAAGCAAAGAACCGTGGAATTGCTGGAACAGCTGGAAGTGTACTACTTGAGCAACATCAACCGTGCTTCGGAAGGTCAGCGCTTAGAGAGCCGCCGCCAGAACATCTACTATACGCTGATTGGCGATGCCGCCTCGTACAAGGAAGCCGACGCTCCGTGGGACAACGAGGTGGTGGAGGCCGGTATGGCAAAAGTGAAAGAGCTGAACGACAGATATGGAGCCCCGATATTCAATTTCGTCTACCGTCGCCGTGCCTGGAGCGAGGGTGAGCAGACATGGCTGGGCCACGAGCGCAAACGCGGCGCTATTCTGCATTTCAACGACCTCCTGTTAGGACAGACCTCTGCCGAGGACATGGCGAAACGCTTCCGCTGCGAGACTATCAGCGACTGGAGGCATAGCGTGGATGCCGAAGCAAGCCACAGCCTCAGGGCTGACGCCTCGGCCACCAAGGCGGCGACACATTCGGATGTCGGCACCGCCTGCCCGGTGCAGTTCATTATCACGCTCGACACCGACACCGAACTGGTTCTCTATTCGGCGCAGAAACTCATTGGCGCCATGGCGCACCCTCTGAACCGCGCCAAGCTGAGCAAGGACGGTCGCCGTGTGGACAGCGGCTACGGCATCATGCAACCTCGTGTGAACGTCGATGTGGAGGTCACCAACAAAAGCCGCTATGCTCAGCTCTTCGCCGGTTTGGGCGGACTGGATGTCTACACCACGGCAAGCTTTGAACTGTATCAGGACATCTTCAACGAGGGGTCGTTCTGCGGCAAAGGCATCTACGACCTGCGCGTGTTCCAGAAAGTGCTGAAAGGCACCTTCCCCGAGAACCTTATCCTGAGCCACGACCTTATAGAGGGATGCCACATACGCTGTGGCCTCATCAACGACCTGGAACTGTTCGACGACAACCCCTCCAACTATATCGACGACGCCAAACGCCACCACCGCTGGACACGCGGCGACTGGCAAATAATCGGTTGGCTGAAGAACACCGTCCGCAACGAACGTGGCGAACGGGTGCGCAACCAGGTGAACACCATAGGGCGATGGAAAATCTTCGACAACCTGCGCCGCTCGGTGCTGAGCCTTTCGGTGTTGGTGATGATTCTGGCCGGCTACGCTATGGTGGCCTTCGGTCATGTGGCACAGCCGGTGGCACCGTTCTCCACCCTCCTGGCTCTCTTGGTGGTGGCCAGCCCGATAGTTTTCTTCATCGTCGGGCAGCTCACCAAACTGCCCAGCTTCGGACGCCGCTACCACTACTATGCCACATTGATGCGCGGCTTCTCCGTCATCATCTACCGCTCGTTGGTGCAGTTTGCGCTGATTCCAAAAGAGGCCCTGATGTACACCGATGCCCTGGTGCGTGCCTGCTGGCGCATGTGGTTCAGCCACCGCGACCTGCTGGCATGGATAACCAGCGACGAAGCCGCCAAGAGCACCAAGGGTACCCTTGGCGACTACATCGGCAAATTCTGGTTCAACTATGTTGCCGCAGCGTTGCTGGTACTCCTCTTCATCCTCTCCTCTCCATTCTCCACCCTCTCGTTCATCGCCGTGACATTCTGCGTGGTGATGTGGTGCGGAGCCCCTCTGCTGATGTTCTGGCTCGGCAAGAAATTCCCACAGAACAAAAAGAGCCTCAACGCCACCGAGACCGAGGAGGTGAGGCAACTGGCCAAAGACACCTGGCATTTCTTCGACACCCTGCTATGCGACGATAACAACTGGCTGATCCCCGACAACTACCAGCTGAACCGCGGAAAACGTGAGGACTACAAGACCTCGCCAACCAATATAGGCTATTCGATGACAGCAGTGATCAGCGCCGCCGAATTAGGCTTCATCTCGCACAAAGATGCCGCGGCACGCCTTTCCCGTATCGTGGAAACAGTCATGCAACTGCAGAAATGGAACGGTCACCTCTTCAACTGGTACGACATCCACTCGCTGAAAGCATTGCCCAACTTCTTCATAAGCACCTGCGACAGCGGCAATTTCGTGGCCTGTCTGCACGTGGCCAAAGGGTACCTCGAGACCGTGGAAAGCAAGCTCTCCGATTCCGACACCGCCAAGTCCGGCTTGAGCGACAGCATAAAGAACACTTTGTTCAAAATACAGAATCTAATCGACAACACCGATTTCAGCAAACTCTACAACCCCGAGCTCGACGTGTTCAGCATCGGCTACGACACGATGAACTACTCCCTCCTGCCCTACCACTACAACAACTTCGCCAGCGAGGCACGTCTGACCTCGTTCCTCACCATAGCACAGGGCTACGCACCCTACAAGCACTGGTTCTGCCTCGACAAAACCCTGGTGCAATACAAGGGCTACAAGGGCGTCGCGTCGTGGTACGGAACGATGTTCGAATACTTTATGCCTCTCATTTTCCTGCCCACCTTCAAGCACACCCTGATGGACGAGACCTACAGTTTCGCCATCCGTGCCCAAAAGGCATTTATCCGTAACGCCAAAACAGAGATTCAAGATTCGAGAGAACTGCCGTGGGGCATCTCGGAGACAGCCTACAACGAGCTCGACGACGCTCAGAACTATAAATATCATGCCTTTGGCGTCCCCTACCTGAAATTCCAGAACACCACGCCCGACCGCATCGTCATATCGCCCTACAGCTCGCTCATGGCCATAGGCATCGACGACCGCGCCGTGTACGACAACATGCAACGTTTCAAACACCTGGCCATGTACGACGAGTTTGGATTCTACGAGAGCTACGACGAGGAAGACCAGGTGCCCGTGCTGGCCCACTACGCACACCACCAGGGCATGATCCTGGCCTCGCTGGCCAACTACCTGGCCGACCATTGCCTGCAACGCCATTTCATGCACGACCCCGCGATGCGCTCCATGGAGACCCTGCTGAAGGAGAAAGCACAGGTGAAACCCTATATCGACCTGAAAGTGACGCAATACAAACGCTACCGCTACTCAAAAGTGCAGACCGAGAGCGACGCCCGCGACTTCGACACCATTGCCAACGTGCCGGAAATCGGCGTGATAAGCAACGGCCAGTACACCGTGCTGATGAACGACCGCGGCAGCGGCTTCTCGCGCTACCGCAACATACTGCTGAACCGCTATCGCAAAATCAGTGCCGACCACTACGGTACCTATCTCTATATCCGTAACTTGGGCAACGACCGCCTATGGTCGGCCACCTACGCTCCACTCGACGTGATGCCAGAGAAATACCACGTCAGCTTCGCCAGCGACAAGATCTCCTATCTTCGCGTCGACGGCGGCATCGAGACGAAAACCGAGGTGACCATCCTTAAAGACCGCAGCGCCGAGATACGCCGCTTCACCTTCACCAACAACAGCGGCAAGGATGTCGACCTGGAACTGACGAGCTATGGCGAGGTGGTGCTGGCCCCAGGCGTGGAGGACGAGAACCATCGCGTCTTCAACGCTATGAAGATTGCCTCGGAATACAACGCCGAGCATGAGGCTCTGATCTTCACCCGCCCGGGAAGTGGCGACAGCCGCAATTTCATGATCCACAAACTATGGACCGAAGACGACGGCGCCGACTTCAGGAAAGGCAACCTCGAAGGTGCCGACGGCTCCTATTCCCACAACGCTCAATTAGTTGAGTACGAGACTTCGCGACTGAAATTCATTGGCCGTGGCAACAGCCTGCGCCATGCCGACATCATCGACAGCCACCGAACTCTCTCGGGAACCGTCGGAACCACTCTGGACCCCATCATGAGCATGCGCCGACGCATTCATATTGCTGACGGCAAGAGCGTTGAGGCTTACATCATCACAGGCTTTGCCAAAGCCCGCGAGCACCTGCTGGGCCTGGCCGAACAGTATCAGACGCCTATGGACGTGGAGCACGCCTTCAAGACCGCCTCGGTGTTCAACAATATGCGCACCAGCATGTCGCTGCTGAAAGGCAGCCAGATGCGCCTCTACAACAACATCAGCAAATACATGCTCCAAACGGCCACCCTGGGAAGTCGCCGAAAAGAGGCCCTGGCACACAACACCCTGTCGCAGAGCGGACTGTGGCGCTTCGGCATCAGCGGCGACCTGAACATCTTGATGCTTGAGATTGACAGCATGGAACGCTCGGGATTTGCCAAAGAGCTGTTGCGTGCCTTTGAATACTACAAAGTGCACGGCCTGCTGCTCGACCTCGTCATAATCAACGATATCCCCACCAGCAGCAGCGACCACGAGGGGCTCACCCATTTCATACGCAACATGGCCAACACCGAACACCTCTGGGCACCCCATAGCGATGCCGGACGCGTTTATGTTATCAACGGCGGCGAGATTAGCGATGCCGAGCGCACTCTGCTACGTGTGGTGGCTCGTCTGACCTTCGACACGCGCAGCGGCCTGACCATCGAGCAGCAGCTCCAGGCCTTGGAAGAGGCCAACCAGCACTACCAGGACAAGATAGAGTACCCCGTGCTACAGCCCAAGAAAGAGTTCCGGGTGTGGAGCAACCTGGAATACTACAACCAGTATGGAGGCTTCGACAACGAGGGGCGCGACTATGTGGTCACCAACACCAACACACCCATGCCTTGGGTCAACGTGATTGCCAACGATGGCGGCTCCGAGGGCAAAGTGTTCGGCTGCGTGCTGAGCAGCACCATGGCAGGCTTCACATTCTGGGGCAACGCTCAGCAGTTCAAACTGACGGGATGGAGCAACGACATTGTGCGCGACAACGCCAGCGAGATGCTCCTTATCAACCGCAAACAATTTGTGCCCGCCACGGCGCGCCACAGCCAGGGCTGGTCGGCTTTCGATGCCGACTATGACGACATGAGCGTGCGCGTGCGCGTCTTCGTGGCCATCGACAAAGCCGAGAAATACTACCAACTGGCCATTGCCAACAAAACCAACGAGGTGCAGCACGTGGAGCTCGACATGGTTCTGAAGATCGTGATGGGCATGTGCGAGGAACAGACGGCACGATACCTCTATTCGGAATGGGACGACGACAGCAACACGCTGCGCGTGCGCAATGTCTACCACCCCATCTACCGCGACACCACTATGCTCGTCAGTGCCACTGAGCGGCTCACCGACATAGGCCTGAACTATACCAACCGCAAGAACCTGGGGCTCTATATCGACATCCCTGCCGGCAGCGAGAAAGAGATGGCCTTCGTGATTGCCGTAGAAGATGCCAACCACACACCGACGCCGAAGACTATCGACTATATCAACAGGGAGTTCGACCGCGTGGTGGCTTTCTGGGACGAGAAGCTGTCGCATATCCAAGTGGAGACCCCCGACCGCTCGCTGAACTACATGCTCAACCGCTGGTATCTCTACCAGGTCTACGCCTCGCGCCTCTACGCCCGCGCCGGTTTCTACCAGGTGGGCGGTGCCACGGGATTCCGCGACCAGCTGCAGGACGTGATGAGCGTGCTCTACAGCGACCCCGCCTACGCCCGACGCCAAATCCTCGAGCACGCCGCACACCAGTTCGCCGAAGGCGACGTGCTGCACTGGTGGCACGAGAGCATGCACCTCGGCGCTCGCACCACCTTCAGCGACGACTACCTCTGGCTCGTCTTCGTAACCTACCAATACGTCAAGGTGACTGGCGACACCGCCATTCTTCAAGAGGTAGTACCCTTCTGCCAGAGCGACCAATTGGCACCCGGCGAGGCTGAACGCGGCATGAACTACGCCGTGCCCGAACGCGACGCTCAGACCCATGCCTTCAAGCAAAGCTACAACAACACCTTCGAGTTCGCCACACTCTACGAGCACCTGCGCCGCTCCATAAACCGCGGCATGAGCCGCATAGGCTCCCACGGCCTGCCTTTGATGGGCTGCGGCGACTGGAACGACGGCATGAGCACCGTGGGCGTCGCCGGCAAGGGCGAGAGCGTTTGGGTGGCTTTCTTCCTCGCCGACTTGCTGCCCAAGATGCAGGAACTGACGGAGATGACACCAGGAGCCGACCTCGCATGGTGCGAGGAACTTATGAGCTTCCGCCAACGCCTGGTCGACGCCGTACAGCGTAACGCTTGGGACGGGGCATGGTTCCTTCGCGCCTATTTCGACAACGGCGACCCCATGGGTAGCCGCAACAACATCGAATGCCAAATCGACCTTATCTGCCAGGCTTGGAGCATCCTCACCGATGTCGCCACTCCCGAACAGAAAGCCACCATCATGCGCGAGACCGACAACCGCCTTGTGAACAGGGAACACGAAATCATACAGCTCCTCACCCCTGCTTTCCAAAACTCCAAACCCTCGCCGGGCTACATCATGAACTACCCCGTGGGCGTTCGCGAGAACGGTGGTCAATACACCCACGGCGCCATGTGGTACATCATGGCTCAGCTGAAAGAGGGGCGCAACGACATGGGCTATTTCCTCTACTCGCTCATCAACCCCATCCATCGCACTCAGACCTTGGCCGACGTGCTGAAATACAAGGTGGAACCCTACTGCATCGCCGCCGATATCTACAGCAACCCCCAACATCCGGGACGCGGCGGATGGACCTGGTACACCGGCTCGGCATCATGGGCCTACAAGACTGGCATCGAGAACATCTTAGGTCTGCACAAACGCGGCGACACCATCGTGGTGCAGCCTCATGTGCCTACCGACTGGCCAGCCTTCTCTATAAACTATCGCTATGGAAACAGCCTGTACATTATCCACTGGACATCGCGCCACAAGGGCAGCGACAATGAGATTACTCTGGTCGACGATGGCAAAATCCACGAAATCAAACTATAAATAATGAAGACACACCAGGCTACGGCCAACCTTTCATCGATGCCATTCCCAGCGCCACCGGCAACCGCTATGTGCTTGAGAAAGTGATAGAACGCCGCGAACGATGACACCTCATCGGCCTAACAGCCTCCACAAAAAATAATCACCATCTGTAAAAAAAAGCATCAAAAGAACACCTATAAGGCGTAATACATTTTCTGAACCATGAAAAAAACAGCCTTAATCAAAAAAATCGGTGTCCTCATAGGATACCTCTTGCCTATGTCCGCTATGCTGAACGCTCAGGACAAAGATGAAGACCGGACCCTCTCGCCCTACTTCGTGGTGGTCAGCGACAACCCGGAGCTCGACCAACTGCCCCTTAAGGAGACCAGTGCCGATGTCAACATTGTCGGCTCTATCGCCGACGTGACGGTACGCCAGGTCTACGTCAACAGCGGCAAGAACCCCCTCGAAGCCATCTACACCTTCCCCATGTCGACTCGCGCAGCTGTCTATGGCATGCAGATGACCATAGGACAACGCCGCATCACAGCCAAGATCGAGGAGAAAAAGAAAGCCCGTGCCGACTACGAGCAAGCCAAGCAGGAGGGCAAACGGGCTTCGCTGCTCGAACAGAGCCGCCCCAACGTCTTCACCATGAATGTCAGCAATATCATGGCGGGCGACACCATCGTTGTGGAGCTCAACTACACCGAGCTGCTGGTGCCAGAGCGCGGGGTCTACAGCTTCGTCTACCCCACCGTGGTGGGACCGCGCTACAGCAAGACCGAGAAGAGCAAGGCAGGCCCCGACGACCAGTTCGTAGGCTCGCCCTACACCCACGAAGGGGTGATGCCTACCTACACTTTCGACTTCCGCCTCAGCATCAACAGCGGCATACCCATTCAGGACATCACCTGCAACACCCACAAGATGAACACTTTCAGCCACGACCTGCGCCATGCCACCCTTACCCTCGACCCCAACGAGAAGCAAGGGGGCAACCGCGATGTGATTGTAACCTATTCGCTGCAGGGCAGCCAGATAGAATCGGGCGTTATGCTCTACGAAGGTGCCGACGAGAATTTCTTCCTGGCTATGGTGCAACCCCCAAAGCGCGTGGCTAAGGAGGATATTCCACCGCGCGAATACATTTTCATTGTCGATGTCAGCGGCTCAATGTGGGGCTTCCCTATGGAGATAACAAAAAAACTGATGCAGAACCTCATAGTAGGTCTGCGCCCCACCGACAAATTCAACGTTGTCCTCTTCTCGAGCAACGCCGACGTGTTCAGCCCCGCCTCCGTCAACGCCACCCCCGAGAATATGCAGCGTGCCGTCAACTTCATCAAAAGCGCCAACAAATGGAGCAGCACCGAAGTGCTTGATGCCCTGAAGACTGCCTATGCCCTCCCGCTGCCCGACGAGGACATGGCACGCACCATGGTCATAGCCACCGACGGCTACGTAACCGTCGAGAAAGCCTGCTTCGAGATGGTGCGTCAGAACAGCGGCAAAGCCAATTTCTTCGCCTTTGGCATAGGCAGCAGCGTGAACCGCTACATGATTGATGGCATGGCCTTTGCCGGCGGCGGCGAGCCTTTCGTAGTCACCCATGAGAGCGAAGCCAAGAAAGCCGCCGAACGTTTCCGCCAATATATTAGCACACCGGTGCTGACACGCATCAAATTCAACGCCAAAGGTTTCGAAGCCTACGATGTGGAACCCGTGGCATCGCCCGACATGATGGCCGAACGCCCTATCCTTATCTTCGGCAAATACAAGGGCCAACCGCAAGGAAGCATCACGCTGACCGGCAAGGTGGGCCGCAAAGCCTGGAAACAGTCTTTCAACCTCTCCGACCTCAAAGCCGAAAGCACCAACAGCGCACTGCGCTATCTCTGGGCTCGCGAACGCATCAAATACTACGACTACCTTGTGGGCGAATATGCCAACGAGGAGGACCCCTACGCCAAGAAAATTCTTGACTTAGGGTTGAAATACAACCTCATGACCAACTACACCAGCTTTGTGGCCATCGACGAGGTGGTGGTGAACAAAGACGGGAAGCCCACCACCGTCAAGCAGCCTTTGCCCATGCCCGAGGGGGTCAGCGACTATGCCGTGGGCCACGATATGGCCAGTGCCAGCATAGTCAAAATGAAAGCCGCACGCACCGCAAACACTGCCATGCCTGTACTCGGAGTGATTGGGGACGACACAGAAATCATGGAAGAGGCTGAGGAAGAGATTTTTGTCATTGTGGAAGAAGAGCCTGAGTTCCCCGGCGGCATGGATTCTCTCTATGCTTTCCTGGCCCGCAACATCAAATATCCTGAGGATGCCCGCAGCAACAACATCTCCGGCACTGTGATTGTCAAATTCACCATCGAGAAGGACGGTTCCGTCACCAACATCAAACTCCTGCACGATATCGGCGGTGGCTGTGGCAATGAGGCCGTTCGCGTGGTGAGGCTCATGCCCAAGTGGAAACCAGGCAAACAAAGCGGTAAAGCTGTTCGTTGCGAATTCACCCTGCCTATAGCATTTCAGCTATGACCCCCGCCAGACAGCCTCATGCCGGACAACACGCGTCCCCGCGTGCCACCACTCTACTTCGCCCGGTCATATCTGCTGCTTTCATCATTGCTCTGGCGCTGCTCTCCTCCTGCCGTGAGAAGAGTGGCGCCAGTGCCTTTTTCGACATCGTCGACTGCGACACCGCCATCGGGCCTCCGCCTCCCCCACCACAGCGTGCCAGCATCACCTTCATCATGGGCAGCGACGACTGGGCCTACAACCAATACTACACCCTCGCGGCTCATTACTACCGCATGAACCCCGACAGCCGGACCGACAGGGTGGTGGAAGGCCTCACCTCACTGAGCCAATTACTGCACTACCTTCGTCAGAACCCCACGCCCGACAGCATGCCCTATGGCCTCATCAACATCGTAACTCACGGCAACGAATTCATCGACCTACAGATGAAGCTCACTCCCGGCGGAGAACGCACCTCGGCAAAGGCTATAGCACAGGCCCTCGCCGACGGACGCTTCAATGCCTCGCCAGGCCTGCCTGTCGACAGCGCCACCTTCATATTCCTCCATGGCTGTGCCGTGGGCAACAACCAGGAACTCCTCGACCAGTTGGCAACGCTCTTCGGCAACAGTGCGAAGGTAATGGCTTCCAGGCTCTTTGAATACTACGCCTACCTCTCGCCAAACCGCAACCCTCAAAGCGTGGAGCACTACTATGCTCGCACTTGGTATGCTTTCTACAATCCCGACAGCACCTACAACGAAGACGCCATTGTCCGGCAGCTGCGACAACGCTACCCTTCCGATACCACCCACTGGCGCGAAGGACTGCGCCGGCGTCTACAGAACGACCCCACACAGCTCTACCACTACAGCTTCACGGTACCCTGCAACTATGTGGAGTACTACGAAAACGCAGCGGATATCCCCTCCGTCAACAGTCGTCAGCAGCGCCAGAAATGGATCGCCGAACATGACGATTTCACAGACCTAATGAATATAACAGGAATACCCCGCCATTATTTTCAAATAAAATTCTACAAGCACAAAGCTGCCGACCGCCAAGGTAATATCTACTACGGTTTGCGAGCCAAAGCCCGTTCCGGGGTCATCTGTCTTATCCAGCCACTTGTGGAAGCGGAAAACACACTGCGTCCATTCCGACCTCATCTTGACGACACCACATATTTCGCATACAGCAGAAAAAACAACGCAGAGCGTTAACCACTGTTCCAAATACATTATTTACAATAAACAATTCACCGATATGTACAACATTAGAATCACAGCCATACGAAAAGCCAATTACACCGACCTGCAAGAACAATACGAGAATCCTATAGAACACACCTGCGACATTAGGGAAGGACAGACGTGGATCTCCGTAGGTGGCAAGATTCCCGACGGCATGTGTCAAAGTGCATGGGAAAGCATGCAATGGTTTGTGGAACAATTAGCTGCAGGCAACGGCAATTTCTTCGATGGCTGGATGAAAGACCCCTACAGTGCCCTAATCAGCTGCAACGACGGCTTCCGCCCCGTCAGCTTCCTCCTCCAACGCCTGTAGCAGGCATAACAACGCCTCAACCCCCGCAGATGGCCCCCTTCAATAGCCGCCGTCCCCCCCCTATATTCCACCATCCCCTAACTTCAAAGGTAGCTCCCCCCCCTATTCCACCACCCCTAAATTCAAATAATGCAATGCCAATATCACCCTATCGCCCTCATGACAAAGGCCACGACTACCACGGCATCGGCACCTACCTCATCACCCTGGTGGTGAGAAACCGAGCCCGCCTTCTCTCCCATTTCGCCTACCCGCCCGCCGCCACCGCAGCTACCGCAGCAGCAGCTACCGCCAATTCCTTGGCCGATTTCGGCCAAGGAAAGAGTCCCGGCTCCGACCTCGGCCAAGGAAAGAGGCCCGGCCTGACGCAAGAGCAGGCCCGCGAGGCCTTAGTGCTGAGCCCTCTGGGGCAGGCCATACAGCAGGCCTGGCTGGAGACGCCTGCCAAGCAGGCAGCCCACGGCAACCACGTCGCCGTACTCGCAAGCGTATGCATGCCCGACCATTTCCACGGCGTCATAGAGGTGAGAGCCGCCATGCAATGGAGCCTGGGCGATATCATCCAGGCTTTCAAGGCCACCTGCACACGCCAATGGCAGCAGATGCAAGGCCTGCCCTCCTCCACCGACCGGCCGATACCGGCAAAATGCTTAGACCCGTCGGCCCCGGCATGGCTGCGCGAGAAAGCCGCAGAGCACCGCAGCGAAGGAACCCTGGTCCGCAGTCTTTCAAAGAAACAACGCCTTGAATACTACGCCCTGGTAGGAAGCCAACCGCAGCAGCCTCTCTTCGACGACGACTACGATGACACCATCTGCCTCGACAGCCGCCACCAAGAAGCCATGGTGGCCTACGTCAACGACAACCCACGCCGTGCCATATTGCGGCAATTGCTGCCCAATTCCCTGCAACGATGTCTGCACCTGCAGTTCGGCAACCGCAGCTACGGGGCTTTCGGCAACATTTTCCTGCTCCGTTGGCCCAGAAAAATCCAGGTGATGTGCCATAGACGCCACCCCCTCTCCCTGCTGCCCTACGAAAACACAGAGGACTTCGAGCGTCAGCGTCAGGCATGCGAGGCTGCGATTCTTGAGGGGTGCACGGTCGCAGTCACGCCGGGCATCTCGCGCGGCGAGCTTCTGATAAAGAACGAATGCCTTGCGAAAGGCTATCCCTTGATACACCTGCAGAAAGAACCCATTGGCCGCTATTGGAAACCAGAACGGCAACGCTTTGAGGCGTGCGCCAATGGCAGCCTGCTCATTTTAGCCCCTTGGGGTCTGGACGACATGAGCGGCGTGAGAGGTGTCGCATCCGACACCGACTACAGCCGGTTTCACAACCTCAATGCCCTTGCCGCCGAAATATGTACCTTCTACGGCCCCGCAAATATAGTAAAGACATAGTCCGGCTCATCTCCCCAAAAACGCATGGCGTCACTCCACCACCAGTTTCTTGTATGAAAAACCATTGTTGGTAAGAATCCTGAGGATATAGGAGCCTTTTGGCAAAGAAGATATATCCATCGTTGACGATAGCCCGTCCACATCATGCCGGACAGCCAGCCGCCCGTCTATTGTCCATACCTCAATGGACGAGATGCGGAACGAAGAGATGACAGAGACGACATCCTTTGCTGGATTGGGGACAACATGTGTATTCCGGCTGACTATGTCTGCAATGTCCTGCTGTTGGGTTGTGTCGGAAGGCACAAAAAATCTGAGTTGGTCGCTCCAAGGACTCACAGTAGCGCTGTCGCAAATGGTACGGACCCAAGCACAATACCATTGACCATGTTCAAGACCCGACAACGTAGCCACGGTTGAGTTGCAAATAGTTGCAGCGCCAACTTCAGGCAAAGAACCGTCGGGGGCCACCCTTAGTTCCCACATGTCGCCGCTTCCACCATCCCATGAAATCATGACCGACTGAGAACTAAGGCTCATGATTCCGAGGCTTGACGGGGCAGAGCATAAAGTGTCAGGCTCGTATGAAGACGTGTCGATGATTGGGAAAATGAAGAAATAGTTGGAGTTTTCCGGTCCGAGTTTACCCTGATCGTCAAGATATATATGCGAATATGTATGCCAGTTTGTATCGGTGGCATTAAATCCCATGAAACCATTGTCCCTGTTTGATGCATGAGTAGGGTCTAAGAGATGTATACGCCGCCTGAAATGGTTGGGGATCGGAAGAAAGTCATGTTGTAATGGGTCAATGAGATTAAAAGCCCTTATTGTTCCTATACTGAACCTGTAGTATGGCTTAATGGCCGACTTGGGATAATAATTGTTGTTTGAAGTGGCGGAGACATAGAAAGAGTCGTGCACAGTTATGGCTGAGTCGAAATAGACTTCGAACACAGGATAATAGTCATAGGAATCGTACAGTACCATAGGGTCTGGCTCTACAACTACACGGTGCAGGTATCGAGGAGTGGTGTTGTTCCACGACTTCGAGGCAAGAGGTATCATATCGTTTGATATAGGATCCACCTCGTAAAGATTAAAGAACTCCGGCTCGGTATTAGCCCAAGCATCGTTGGTGTCGCCAGCCATACGGATATCGGTAACGTACATTGCCGAAGCAATGCCGATTATACGCAGGGCTGAATCGGTGTAGCAGTATCTGGCGTACTCAGGTTTATGCCCCTGGATTTCCAAACTGTTCGAGACCCATCTGTAATTTGAACCGCTGGCGAGAAGATATCTGTCGAACCACACCGTGTCCCAATAATAGAATGTTGGTTCGCGATCGCCTGGCTCTAAAGTGTCATTTGCTGTTATCATCGCCTTGGTTTCAACACGCTGGCACAAAGCCTCCGACACCAAGAAAGTCATTAAAGCAACTATGGTTATTTTTGCAATTGTTTTCATAATAATATTGTTTTTGGTTGCTTATCTACACTCTATTGTTACAGGGACACTTCTTCTCCTACCCTCCAACAGCGCCCATTGTACGATACCGGACTTCCAAGTAAAAGGGTCTACATGGTTTATTGAAGTAATCGCCTTGCGGGTATAGCTGCGTTTTTCCAATGGCTCAGCACATTCCGACGCACTATCAAACGACTCTATTTCAAACTTCATAAATAAATATTTAAAAAAACAGAAAATAAATAAATATATAAATATATAAACAAATAAATAACAACAACTTAAAAAAATATAACCTTTATTATTAGATATTACGAATTGCAAAGATACAAAAAAAAAATCATTTATGGTAATTCATGGTCAAACTTTTTGAAAAAAAAAAAAAAAAAAAAATGAAGGTTGATCTTCTTTCTTCTTTTTTCGCAGATGTCGGGTAGCCAAACTTAGTTGTTAGAATGTTATTTTGTGTGATTGTTATATGCAAATCAACAATGGATTAATGCTATATATAATAACAAATCGCCGAGCAAAAGGTATACACTATCTAATAAATAGCTGTTCAAAAAAAATTCATCTTTTCTTAGCCCCGTAAGGGCGACACATATTAGCCGTTGGCGAAAGCCCACGGTATAAACCAGACTGTTACATTGAACTCCGTAGATGCGAAGAAATATCCAGTGGATATTTCGATAGCGTAGCGGAGAACCTAAAAAATTATAAATACAAATCCAAATAGCATCCCAATATATAAACTATAATGATTATCCGCCTTTTCCACAAAGAAGCCTCGGAGACGGGTGCAAACTCCAGTGGAGTGCGCAAAGAAGCCCTGCGCGTGGCATATTCTTAATAACCCCAGACAAACAGAGTGCAGTCTGGGGCCTGTGAATCAAACGCGTCCCTGCGTCTCGACCCCTGAAAGGGTGATGAGCACCGCTGAATAAAATCAAATACAGCGAATAAGAGACGCGATTTCAAATTTGTGCCGTTTGCGGATAATCATTAGACTATTTTTTAACGATTACTTTTTTTAGAAATAATTAAAAAAAAGTTGATACAATCAGATAGGTGTAATAAAAAAAGGAGACAACTGTGTTTATGCGTCGTGGTACGCGGGCGTCCTCGCCTGCGATTTGAACACGAATCTCTCGAATTACACGAATGCTTATTTTGTCTACGAATTAACACGAATTACACGAATTTTCAAGCCAGGAAACGTCAAATGTAGAAAACTAATAATTCGCAAGCGAAATGAATTTACACGAATTTAGTAACATTTCGACAGCACTATCGTTACACCTTATTTTTTTACCGTTACTTGATGACAGGCAATAAAAATGCCGTAAGTTACCATTCTTTTAATCATATCAACGCAACAAAATGAGGGAATTTGGAGACATTAAAGAAAGATAAATAAAACTTTTTTTTCTCAAAAAGTACACATAAAGTGGAAAAAAAATCTCTCAATATGAAAAAGAACAAATTCTTCCCTTCGGTGTTTCCATTGAGCCTCATAGTTTTGCTGATGATTGCCAGCAATGTGGCAGCCCAAACCACAGAGTGCAATCCAGTTCGATCGTTGCAAGTGAGCCACGTAACCGTTAGCGGAGCAATAGTTAGCTGGCAACGACCCGATGCCGGCGCCTATGAAGGAGCCCATGTGGAATGGCTAAAACAAGGCGAAAGCCAATGGCAGTGGGAGTTGACGAGCGACACCGCGTTTGCGCTGTGGGGGTTGGACTCGGCATCGCACTACCTGGTACGCGTTGCAGCCATGTGCGAGGGCAGACTCCTGTCGGAACACGACACCGTGTGGCTGCAGACTCACATCATGCCCTGTACCATGTACGACACACTGCACGCCACAACACCAACCATTGCCGGGTCGACATCGAGCAGTCTGGGTGGACTGCCTCTTATCACCAACCGGCGCCACTCGTTGAGCCAGCAGCTGGTGATGGCCGACGAGATGCAAGACAGCGGCGACATCCACGCCCTGTCGTTCTTCTTCACCAGCAGTGTGGAAAGCCTTCGCGAACGCTGCACCATATATTTGGCGCACACCACCCTCGACTCTATTTGCGACACCCAATATGTGCCGATACAACAGATGACCCCCGTCTACGAAGGGCCAATTCGCCTAACCCCTGGTTGGATAACACTGGAATTCAATCTGACGCAGTTCCACTATGACGGGCTCAGCAACCTGGTTGTGGCCGTAGCCGACCATAGCGACACCGCCTTCCTGGGCAACTATACTTTCCGTGGGCATACGGCACCAAAGAAAAGCCTCAGTTGGTGGAGCATGAATGCCGGCGAGGTGACACCTGGCGACATGTTCCTGACGAGCAACACAGGATATAGCCGCAACGACATGATGTTCCACATGGGTGAATGTTGGCAGCGTGCAGACTGCCATGCCCCATACGCCTACGTGGCCAGCATCAGCGGCGACAGCATCGCAATACGATGGGCCAGTGGCGCCAACGAGACAGAGTGGCGCATCTACAGCCAAGTTGACTCCAACGACTGGGAATATTGGGGTATTGCCTACGACAATTACTACACCTACGAAGGCCTTGAACGCGGTGTCGCGTACACCTTCCGCATCGTGGCAGGCTGCAACGACAGTCTTTATGGAGAGGTCAGAGCCGTCACCACCTGCCTGCCTGTAGAGCTGCCGTACAGCGATGATTTCGAGCAGTGGGCCGCCGGACAAGGAGAGCCGGCAGCCCCCTGCTGGCTCGTGGCCGGCTCCTATCAGAACAGCACGCCCAACGCCGTTGACTGGGCATCACGGAGCGGCAGCAAAAGCCTTTACATCCAAAGCAACACAGGACAGAGCAGCATAGTGGTGCTTCCCGTAGTGGAGCCCACCATCGACATGGTACAGGTAAACTGCTGGGTGAAGAAAAGGCAGAACTACAGCGACTATACCCTGCTGGTAGGAGCCGTGCCCGACAGCCTGTTCTGCCACGGCAGGCCGCAACTCGACACCATCATCAACCATTTCACACTGATAGACAGCATACAGGTGACATCGATGAACTGGCAGTACGTGGAGCTGCCACTCTACAACACCCCCATCTACGAGGGACACCTGGCAATCCTTTCGCCCCAGGGGAAGCAGAGCTACACGCTGATTGACGACCTGAAGCTTGACTTCGTGCCCAGCTGTCCACACCCCGAGGGGCTGACCTTGGACAGCAGTACTGGCGACAGCCTACTCCTACACTGGGAGGGCAGCACATGGCCCCAAGGTTGGCTCGTGACATGTGGCGACCAACAAATCTACACCACCGACACTATGGCAGCATTCGGCGGACTGACCATACAGACAGCCTATCCCATCACCCTCCGAGCCTGGTGCAACGAGGGTGACACAAGCACGGCCGTCGTCGACACATTCAGCACCTCGTGCGGAAAGATTGCGACATTGCCCTACACTGCAACTTTCGACGACGTGACAGGCACAGGCTACCAAGGAGTGGGCTTTGCCCAATGCTGGTCGCGCCACATGAACTACAACGGCTACGTCACCTACCCCCCATATATAGGTAACCAACAAAGCGACAACTTAGGCAACCAAAGCCCCACGGCACACAGCGGAAGCCAGTACCTACGCTTTTACGTCACCAGCGACATCAACGGCACTCCCAACTCTTGCCAATGGGCCGTACTCCCACAGATAGACACCTCGGCTTTGCCTATCAGCACCCTGAAACTGAGCTTCTATGCCCGGCTGATGCAGAACAGCGGCGGCACAAGACAGCTACGTGTGGGCGTGATGAGCAACCCCGACAGTCTGGAGACTTTTGAAGATGTAGCCTCCATTTCATTGCAAAACAGTAGCGATTATAGTCTGCATGAGGTCCTTTTTAACAATTACAGCGGACAGGGGAATTACATAGCCATACGTGCCGACCGCACCTACTGGATCTACAGCATGCTAGTGGACGACATTACGCTGGAAGCAATGCCGGCATGTCCGCACGTAACAGGGGTGACCAACACCTTGGCCGGTTACAACTACCTAACAATGAGTTGGACTGAAATGGGCAATGCTACTTCGTGGCGAGTGGAATATGGACTTGAAGGATTCACCGAAGGTACCGGCATCATCGACACTGTCTACACATTGCCCTACACAATCGGAGGACTGCAGTCCTCCACCAACTATGACTTCATAGTTCGTCCGGTCTGTGCCCAAGCAGGCGAAGGAGTGCGCAGCACTTTCGCCACAACGGCGTTCTACAATACGCTGCCCTACTTCGAGGATTTCGCCGACAGCAGCGCCTACGCCAGCTGGCATTTCATACAGCGACGTGCTGGCTCCGGAATGTCGTACACCGACCCCGTCGTCAACCGATGGGCCATAGGGGCCGCCACAGCCAACGGCGACAATGCGAGCCTCTACATCACCCCCGACAGCGGCGCCACCTACGACTACTATGCCGACCGCGATGCCCGCTGCTTTGCCTGGACCGACATTATGCTGCCCGACAGCGGCACCTACGACATAGCCTACGACTTCCGATGTGAAGACGGCGATGACTATACCGACTACTATCGTGTAGCACTGGTGCCGGCTTCTGTAGACATGAGCACGCTGAACTACCTGTCGAGCTACATTTACGTCGACAACGGAGGCAGTTACAGCGGTCCGGCAAGCAGTACCTGGTCTTCGGTAATGAGCAACGCTCTCATCACGCCAGACATCAACAACCGTCGTCCCGGAGTCTATCACCTGGTCTTCTACTGGCAGAACGACGGTCCCAAAGCCAACGGCAGTTCCTCTTATGGCGGGCTTCCGGCAGCCATCGACAACATTTACCTTTCCAAACGGAGTTGCTACATCGCCACAGGGCTCAACCTGCTCTATGTGAGCAGCGACAGTGCGCGTTTCAGCTGGAGCGGCAGCAGCGGCAGCATTGTCGGAACGCAATGGCTTGTGGAATGCAATGGGCAGACAGCCACCTACAGCTCCACGCCTTACGTCTTCGCCATAGGCGGTCTACAACCCAGCACCACCTATCCCGTACACATCACCCCACTCTGCGGTGACGGCGACACCGGTGCCACCTCCACATTCTACGTCACCACCCATTGTGACCCTTTGGCGCTGCCCTTCTACGAAGACTTCGACGGCCTCACAAACCTTACCACACCACCCTCGGGCCTTATGCCACCCTGCTGGTGTTTTGCCTATCTGGGTTACAACAACAGCCTTCGCGAACCCGGCGTAGTCTACGGCACCGCCAACGCCCACAGCGGAGACTACAGCATGAGGATGTACATGAACGGATGCATCATCCTGCCCGAAGTGCAGCCCACACTTGACAGCGTACGCCTGAGCTTCTGGCACTATGGCACCAACGTCACCGTTGGCGTGATGGAGGGCACCAGCACCTTCGTGCCTCTACAGTCTTTCCAATGTCAGAACAATACCTATACCCACAACACCATAACCTTCGAAAGCTACACCGGCACCAGCCGCACCATAGCCATACGCAATCACGAGAGCAGCAATGGCGTACAGAACTGGATTGACGATATAGCTGTAGAATACATATCGTTCTGCCACACTGCCGAGAACCTCCACGCTACCGCAGCCCACGATGGCTCGCTCACTGTGGACTGGGAGAGCGATGCTACCGGCAGCTGGCAGATAGAATACGGTCCTGCAGCCTTCACGCCAGGCACCGGCACCATGTTCACCACCATCAGCCATCCTACCGCCATTCCCTGGAACGCTGAAGAGACATCGGTGATAGACATATATGTACGTCCCATCTGTGGTGCTGGCGACACCGGCGACTGGGTCGGTCCGGTACCTATAGCTGCTCCACTCTGCGAAAACCCCGTTGAGGTGAGCACCGGATATAGTGCCGACAGTAGCAGCAAATACCCCATATCATTGAACCACAGTTATTCGCTAACGGAGACCCTAATCACTGCCGACGAACTTTCGAGTCATATCTCACCCAGCGACACCGGCGGCATCACCCACCTGGCCCTCTTTTTCCGCGGAGAACAGCCAATGACAGGCAAAGACCATGTGGACATCTGGTTCCAGAGCACCACACTCCAAAACTTCTCATGGAGCCAATGGCCCGTAGACACCCTGACGGCACATCATGTCTACAGCGGCTCGCTGAACTGTACACCAGGTTGGAACTATTTCGCTCTCAGCGAACCCTGGTTCTGGGACCAGAGCAGCAACCTCATGGTGGTCTTCGTCGACAATTCGGGGCAAGCCGACACCAGCGGCGGCAATTTTGGCGTGGCCATACACAACGACAAACTGACTGTGGGAGCCTTTGCCAACAATACAGGCTTTGACATCAGCAATCCCGAGCGCTACGATGTGCTTCCCGAACCCACCCGCTATCGCCCCATGATGAAGCTTATAGGCTGCAATCCCGTGTGCGAAATGCCTTACAATGTAATCATAACCGACACCATGCCAACCACGGCACTGCTGACCTGGGACGGGACTACAGGTTCCTACCAGATAGAGGTGACCTCGATTGAAGAAGAGCCTTCCTACACGTTCGACACAATATTCACAACCACCGAATCCAATTCGACGCTGCTTATCAGCGGGCTTCAGCCCGAACAGCAGTACAGCTACAGCCTACGCCAGTTGTGCGGCGAGGACTTCTATTCAGATTGGATTGGCGGCCTTTTCGAGACCACATCCACGCCATGCGAAGCCCCAACGCATCTCTCTGCTGAGGCCACAAGCTGGGAAGGAGCCACACTGGCTTGGAACACGCACAACAACCATCAGCAATGGCAGCTGCATGTCTGGAACACCGTAATGGACACCACATTGCACACCAATGAAAGCAGCGTGAACATCGGCAGCCTTGAACACACCACAACCTATCATGCCGCAGTACGCTCGATATGCGACCAATGGGGAGCCCTGTCGGAATGGAGCGACACGATAGAGTTCAGCACAAGAGAATGCCCCGTTCCCGACGGCCTACACGTGATATTCGCCGATGCCAACATGGTCAGTGTGGAATGGAACGCCACCAGTGGCCTCTACGACCTGGAGTACGGCACACCCAACTTCCCGCAAGGTTCCGGGACATTGGTGGTAAGCGTCAACACCAACAGCTACGAAATCACAAGTCTTGAAAGCAATAGCAATTACGACCTCTACGTCCGCAGCCGATGCGGCACAGGACTCAGTCCATGGTCGGAAGTACTGCACTTCACCACCCAGGCAGCCGCAATACGGGCAGCCACAGAGACTCTGCTTGTCACATTGTCACCCAATCCGGCCGGAAGTAGCAGCGTATTAAGTATTAGTGGAATACATGAACAATTACAAATAGTGTTGACCGATGTAAGTGGTCGGATAGTGCACGAGAGCACTCTGGAGTGCAATGGCAGTGTCAGCCGGTCGATAGAGCTTGGCACTCTACCATCCGGCGCCTATTTCGTGATGATTAAAGGTGCTGGCATAAAAAAGGTGCTGCGACTGATAGTGGAGCATTAGGAGGTTGGGCTTCCCAGCCCAACCAACACGAACAAAGCGTTCTGACGAAGCACACACGCCTCGCCCGACAGCGGGTGTGACAAAATGTCACACCCGCTTTTTTGGCATTATAGTTGATAATTAGAGGTAACGATAGTGCAATACAGCAATCAATCAAGCAATCAATCAAATAATCATACACATGCAAGGTAATTTAAACGTACAAACCGAGAACATATTCCCGGTCATCAAGAAATTCCTTTATTCCGACCACGAGATCTTCCTTCGCGAGCTTATTTCCAATGCTGTCGATGCCACGCAGAAATTGAAAGCCCTCTCGTCGCGCGGCGAGTTCCAGGGCGAACTGGGCGACCTCACCATCGACGTCATCCTCGAGAAGAAAAAGCTCATTATCCGCGACCGCGGCATCGGCATGACAGCCGACGAGATCGACAAGTACATCAACCAGATAGCATTCTCTGGCGCCAACGACTTCCTCGACAAATACAAGGACGTCCAGGAGAACCTCATCGGTCATTTCGGTCTGGGGTTCTACTCGGCCTTCATGGTTGCCGACAAGGTGGAGATAGAGACCAAAAGTTTCAAGGACGCCCCCGCCATGCGCTGGAGCTGCGACGGCTCCCCGTCGTTCGAGATGAAGGAATGCAAGAAAGCGGACCGTGGCACCGACATCATCCTCCATATCGCTGACGACTGCCAGGAATTCCTCGAAGAGCGACGCATTCTTGAGCTTCTCAAGAAATATTGCCGCTTCATGCCCATCGCCATACGTTTCGGCGAAGAGAGCCAGTGGGTGGATAGCGAGACCGACTTTGAAGAGGTTGACGACGGCAAGGGCGGCAAGACCAAACGTCCGAAACGTGTTGAGAAGAAAGTGCCACGCATTATCAACGACACCGACCCCGCCTGGCGCAAGAAACCCGCCGACCTCACCGACGACGACTACAAGAAGTTCTACCACGAGCTCTATCCTATGAACTTCGAAGATCCTCTGTTCCAAATCCACCTCAACGTGGACTACCCCTTCAACCTCACCGGCATTCTCTATTTCCCCAAGGTGCGCAAAACCATCGACCCAAACCGCAACAAGATACAGCTCTACTGCAACCAAGTCTTCGTGACCGACAGCGTCGAGGGCGTAGTGCCCGAATACCTCATGCTTCTGCATGGCGTGCTCGACAGCCCCGACATCCCGCTGAACGTCAGCCGCAGCTACCTGCAAAGCGACAGCAACGTCAAGAAGATAGCCCAGCATATAAGCAAAAAGGTGGCCGACAAGCTGGAAGAGATGAGCAAAGCCAAGATTGAGGCCAAGAAAGATAACGAAAACGAAAACAATGAAGCAACGGCCCAACAGTTCAACTCGCAACTTGAAGAACGGTGGGACGACATCAAAATCTTTGTAGAATACGGAATGCTGACCGACGAGAAATTCTGCGAGCGCGCCATGAAATTCGCACTCCTCAAAAACACCGAAGGCCACTTCTTCAAACTTGACGACTACCGCGACAAAATCAAAGCCCTTCAGACCGACAAGGACAAGAACGTCATCTATCTCTACGCCACCGACACCGACGAGCAGCATGCCTACATTGCCAAGGCCAAAGAAAAGGGCTACGATGTCCTTCTCATGGATTCTGTACTGAACTCACACTACATCAACTTATTGGAGCAGAAAATTGAGAAGACCCGTTTCGTCCGCGTCGACGGCGACACCGTAGAGAAGCTCATTGCCCACGACGACAGCATACCCGAGAAACTGACCCAAGAGGAGAAAGACAAGCTCAAACCCATCATCGAAGGCGAGGTGGACTCGAAGCGGTTCACCGTGCTGCTTGAAAGCATGGAAGCCGACGACCAGCCCATGGTCATCACCCAGAACGAATTCATGAGGCGCTACAAAGAAATGAGCCAGACCAGCGGCGGCGGCATGGGCTTCTATGGCGAGATGCCCGATTCCTACAACTTGGTGGTCAATGTCAACCACCCCCTCATCGGACAGGTGCTTGCCGAGACCGACGCCGACAAGCAGAAGCAATTGGTACACCAGCTCACCGACCTGGCTCTGCTTAGCAACGGCCTGCTGAAAGGCGAAGCCCTCACCCAGTTCATCAACCGCTCCGTAAGCATGATAAAATAACGCTTTGGACAAAAAGCAGCAAAGCCCACTGGACAACCCGGTGGGCTTTTATTTTATCGGAATGCGAAAAGCTCTTTGCGTCAGGCTTCGGGGTCGTGTCCCTTGCTCATGTAGGTGTAGCCTTTCATGAGGCCCGTCGTGGCGCTGCCAATAAAGCCGAGGACGACCTTGCCCTCGTCGGTGTTGCCGTACTGCTCCTTGATAAGCTCCACAGCATGCGACACATTCAAACCTTTCTGGTACAGGATGCGGTAGATATCCTGAATATTCTCTATTTTCTCGGGCGAGAAGCCTCTGCGCTGCAAGCCCAAAGCATTAACGCCGGCAAAAGAGATAGGATAGCGAGCGGCCTTGACAAAGGGAGGAATATCCTTGTTGACCAAAGAGCCTCCCATAGTGATAACGTGCGACCCGATATGCACGAACTGCAGTATAGCAGTCTTACCACCCAGCACAGCCCAGTCGCCCACTATGATATGGCCCGCCAACGTGGTGTTGTTGGCAAAAACGCAGTTACTCCCCACCACACAGTCGTGGGCTATATGGCAGTACGCCATGATGAGGTTATTGTCGCCGATGACCGTCTTCCCAGAAGCAGCAGTACCCCGGTTGATAGTGCAGCATTCGCGGATGACGTTATTGTCGCCAATCTCCACCGTAGTGTATTCTCCGTTGAATTTCAAGTCCTGCGGAACGGCAGCGATCACTGCTCCAGGGTAGATTTTGCAGCCTTTTCCGATGCGGGCGCCGGGGAAGATGGTCACGTTGGGTCCAATCCAAGTGTCGTCGCCTATCACAACGTCCTCGAATATAGTGGTAAAATTGGATATCTTTACGTTGTTACCGATTTTTGCTTCGGGATGCAAATCGTAGAGTGTTGCCATTTTTTCTATATTATACTGTTAAGAAAGGGTTATCAAATAAGGTTTTGTTACTATTTAATCATCTCGCGTATCATCTTTGCCAGCTCCACATTGGCGCGGTGGCCGGGGCAGTGCAGGCTGAAATGGCCCTTCAGGAAACGTCCGGCAAGGAAAATGTCGCCCATGAAGTCAAGCAATTTATGACGTGCCGGCTCGTTGGGGAAAAAGGGTTGTATGGTGTTGAGTACCCCGTTGTGTTCCTGAATGGTGTCGGCATCCTTATTGAAAAGGGCAGCAAGACGACGCTTCTCGTCATCACCCAAAGGTTTGTCGACAAAGACGATAGCGTTATCCAAATCGCCTCCCTTGATGAGGTTATTGGCCAGGAGGAACTCCACTTCATGAAGGAAGACGAAAGTGCGGCAGCATGCGAACTGGTCAGAATAGCTCCCATAGTTAGAGAAAACAGCATTCTGGCTACCTATCAAACTGCTCTTGAACGAGATAGTGCTATCCACCACAAAATCGTCGGCAGGAGTGCCCTCAAGGATGATGCCCGACGAGGGGTCTTCATAGCGGACGGGCTCGCTAAGCCTGAAATAATTCCGTTCCATGTTCAAGGGGGTCACACCGACATTGGCAATGTTCTCCACCCATAGCCGAGCGCTGCCATCCAGAATAGGCACTTCGGGTCCGTCAATCTCTACCAGAGCATTGTCGATCTGAAGTCCGTGGAATGCCGACATCAAGTGTTCTATCGTCGATACGCTGTTTCCGCCGACAGTCACTGTTGTTCCATGGTCCGTTCCCGACACATTCTCGGCCAAGGCCGGGATATCGGCAGAGCATGGCACGTCAGTGCGTCGGAAGATGATACCCGTGCCTGCTGCGGCAGGCTTGACAGTGGCGTGGGTGTATTGGCCTGTATGTAGTCCCGGGCCGGAAAGGGTGAACGGGCTTTTTATCGTGGTCTGTTGTTCCATCAAAACGTTATTGCGTTATTGAATTAGTGAGAGGTACAAGCTTAAAGTTCTGCATCTGGTAAATGTCGGGCGACTGGTTTTCGTAGCCGCCCAGCGAGGAGGGCTGCTTCAGCGAGTAGGGGAAAAGCATGCCCGAGGGGGCTTTGAATTGCTGAGGATTGCGCCAGAACTCAGCCCCTTTCTGCCACAGAGCACTGCAGAAATAAAGCATAATATCATGTGCCACACCGGCATAGAGAGTATTTGGCTCGGTGCGGAATTTCTCTTTATAGGTGTCGATAAAGTCGCGGTGCCGCTCGTTGTTGTAGTCCAGAAAGCCCATGGTGACACTTGTATAGCTGACGTGCTGGAGCTGCTCAAAGTCAAGATTGGGCAAGTCGTTGAGATAGTTGCCTGTAGTCATCAGAACCGGCACATTGGACGTTAATACCGAGAGCCGGTTCAGCAGCGTAGTGGCGTATACCGTATTTTTGTTCTTATCTTGGTCGTAGATACTGATTATCACATTATCGGAGTAGCCTTTAAGCGTACTGACGAGCTTACCGTTGGCAGCCCAGTCAAAGAACGTGTACTTAATGTCCTTGCGGAGCTCAAGCTGCCGCTGGAACTCGTCGTAGTATTCTTTCTCGCTAAGGCTCATCGTCTTGGGCGTAGAGTGTACGACAAGCAAATTGCCGTTCTTGTACCTACGTGCCACGATGTCAAGCATCCCTTTCACGGTACCCTCTATCGATGGCATGCACTTCACTACATAAGGATTATTCTTGATCACGTCAATTCTCGAAGAGAAAGGATTGATGACAAAGACCTGGTTGTCTTTGGCAAGCTGCGCCAGCTTGTTGAAGGGCTTCTTCACAAGAAGGGCAATGATGAAATCGGAATTGGCGACGTTGTGGGAATTGAAAGCCTTCACGACATCTTCGTCGCTGTCGGAGCTGAGGTCTACCACATTAAGCACCACGTTGACCCCCTGCTGCTGAAGTTTGTCGAGAGCCATAAGGATCCCCTCGTAGAACTGAATAAACTCGAACACCTTATACTCTTTCTTGCCCCTTTGTTCGATATCGAATTTCGATGTGGATATCTGCTCTATCTTGTCAAGGTTCAAGGGCATCACGATGCTCACGTAGAGTTTGTCTTTGCTTTGCCTGTCACGTACCTGATAGGCGAAATTGGACGTTGTGGTGAAGTTAAAATAGTTGGCCAGTGTCGTTGGGAAATTGGCCGGTACCTCGTCGAACGGATAAGGATTGACGACAGGCTTAGGGAGACGAGCGTCAGGCGTTGATTCTTGCGGATTAACGGCATTGGCCTGTACTGGCTTATCCGACACAGGCTTGGCCTCTACAGGTTTGGCCTCTGTAGGCTTGGTTTCGGAGGGCTTGGCCTCGACGGCTGTTGTCTCTGTAGGCTTAGTTTCGGAGGGCTTTGTTTCGGAGGGCTTTGTTGCAGCGGGACGAGACTGGGCAGGCTGAGCAGGCTGGACTGCACGAGTTTGTTCAGACTCCGTCCTTTGGTCTCCGCTCATCGGTTTCCGGCCCTCACTATCGGTAGAATTGGTTTTCTTTGGGGGTATCTTAAGCATCTGCCCGGCCTTGAGCTGTTCATGCTTCAGCTCCGGATTGGCCTCGACCAGGTCGTCGACGGTCAGCCCATATTCACGAGAGATGCTGTATAGCGTCTGCCCGGCATCCACCTTGATGTAATGAACGCGGTCGGTAGCCAGCTGCGCCTCGGCATTAGCGATAACGGCGGCCACGCTGTTATCGTTCTTGGGCAGCCACACGGTGTCGCCGACCTTCATCAGGTGGATATCGGTTTTAATGACAGCGTCGTAGTATTTCAGACCATAGGCTCTGGCAATTGAAAAGACCGTTTGCCCCTGCTCAACAATATGTACATAGTATTCCTTATTATTAAGCATCTGCGTCTGATTAGACACCTTCACCGCCACCGTCTTCGTGCCCTGCGCCGAGACGATGCCAAAAAGCAGCAGCATTAATATCAGGAACAGTCTTTTCATTTCAAAAACAAATCAAAAAAAGATGTTAATTATTCCCATTCGATGGTTGCCGGTGGCTTGGAGCTGATATCGTAAACCACACGGTTCACGCCCTTTACGCGGTTGATAATCTCATTGCTCACCTTGGCGAGGAAATCGTAAGGCAAATGCGACCAGTCGGCCGTCATGCCGTCCACCGATTCCACAGCCCTGAGGGCCACGACACTCTCGTAGGTGCGTTCGTCGCCCATAACGCCTACCGACTGGACAGGGAGGAGCATGGCTCCGGCTTGCCATACCTTGTCGTAGAGGCCGTTGTCGCGCAACCCGCGGACGAAGATATCATCGACCTCCTGGAGGATGCGCACCTTCTCGGGGGTGACATCGCTAAGGATACGGATGGCCAATCCGGGACCCGGGAATGGGTGACGCCCTATCAGTTCCTGCTTGATACCCAGCTGACGCCCCACACGGCGCACCTCGTCTTTGAAGAGACTGCGTAGGGGCTCGACGAGTTTAAGCTTCATGTAGTCGGGCAAACCACCTACGTTATGGTGCGATTTGATAGTTTGCGAGGGGCCTTTCACAGAGCTGGACTCTATGACGTCGGGGTAGATCGTACCCTGAGCCAACCATTTGGCATCGGCCACCTCCTTCGAGGCGTCGTCGAAGACATCGATAAATGTTTTCCCTATGGCTTTACGCTTCTTCTCGGGGTCGGTGACCCCCGCCAAAACGCCGTAGAAACGGTCTTTGGCATCCACGCCCGTAACGTTGAGCCCCATATCTTTATATGATTCCAGGACACTCTGGAACTCGTTCTTACGCAAGAGGCCATTGTCGACGAAAATGCAATGGAGGTTGTGTCCGATAGCCTTGTTGAGCAGTACGGCAGCCACCGAGGAATCGACGCCTCCGGATAGGCCAAGGATAACCTTGTCGTCGCCCACCTGCTCACGGATCTGGCGTACGGTGAGTTCGATGAACGACTCGGGGGTCCAGGTCTGTTCGCAATGGCAGATGTCAACAACAAAGTTCCGCAGCAGCGTAAGTCCATCGACGGAATGGTGCACCTCGGGGTGGAACTGGATGGCGTAGGTTTCCTCGCCATCAATCTGATAGCCCGCATATTGAACGTTGTCGGTAGAGCAGATGCAACGGTAGTTGGCGGGTATAGACTGGATGGTGTCGCCGTGGCTCATCCACACCTGAGAACCTACAGGAATATCTTTCATCAGCGGTGACGAGTTGTCCACCCATCTCAGGTTGGCCCGTCCATATTCGCGAGTGCCCGACTGCTCTACGCTACCGCCGCCCCACTTCGCCAGGTATTGGGCACCATAGCACACGGCCAACAACGGAAGACGCCCCTTGATGCCACTCATATCAGGCACCGGAGCATCGGGAGCATTACATGAAAAGGGACTACCGGAAAAAATCACTCCTTTCACATCGTTTCCCAAGTCCGGAAGCTTGTTGAAAGGATGTATTTCGCAATAAATGTTGAGTTCACGAACTTTACGCGCAATCAATTGAGTGTACTGAGAACCAAAGTCTAAGACGATTATCTTGTCCATTTTTTAGCGTTAAAATACGAAACAAAAGTACACTTTTTTTCATATTGGACAAAATAATATTTCACAGCCCCAATTCGCCGGGCACTATTTTTACCACATGACGATACAATAAAAAAAGAAACGGTGCGTTTATTATTTCGCATCTTAATGCCGAGATATTGAAATTATTTATGTACTTTTGCACTCCATGAAGAAAACCGCAAAAACTATATTAACTATTGTAATTATCAGTTTTTTATGCAGCTGCAACAGTAGCGACAAATTGCTTAAAAGCACTGATAACGAAGCCAAGTTCAACGCTGCAGTGGGTTTCTACAACGAAAAGCGTTACACGCGCGCCCGCCAGCTTTTCGAGAACCTCACCATGTATTACCATGGCAATGAGCACGCCGAAGACATAGCCTGGTACTATGCCCACTGCATGAAAGAAGGAGGCTACTACTACAACGCCTCCTATCAGTTCAAGCTCTTTTCCAAGCGTTATCCCTATAGCGACCGCGCCGAGGAGGCTCTCTTCCAGGCCGCCTACTGCGGCTATCTTGACTCGCCTGCGCATACCCTCGACCAAAGCTCCACAAAAACTGCCATCACCGACCTCGAGCAGTTCGCCGAGCGTTACCCACAAAGCACGCACATCCCCGAGGTGAACAACTACCTTGACCAGCTCCGCAACAAGCTGATGCTGAAAGACTATGAAATAGCCGTTGGCTACTATAGGACGGAATCGTACCGTGCCGCCGTGGTATCGCTCAACAACTTCCTCAGCGAATACCCCGACTCTCCCTACCGCGAAGAAGCCATGTACTACATCATCAAATCCGGCTATGAGTACGCCATCAACAGCCGCGAAGACAAAATGAAGGAACGCCTACAGCAGGTAATCAACAACTTCGACAAGTTCGCCACCACCTTCAAAGACTCCAAACACCTGTCGGAATGCCAAACGATATACACCGACAGCCGCAGACGCCTCAGCGTCATGGAGGGTTTGGAAACAACGCTACAGTAGAGGCGACAAGCATAATCGTCGAAAACACTAAAAAGCAAACAATAAAACCACATCATATAGCAATGGAAACAAAGAAGCAAAGACCCATCAACACTACTATTACGCGCAACACCGCTGATTTCAGCAAAGGGACCGACAACATCTATGAGACCGTGGCCATCCTTTCAAAGCGCAGCAACCAAATAGCCAGCGATATGAAGCGCGAGCTTCACAAAAAGATAGAGGAATTCTCGTCCGGCATAGACACGATGGACGAGATTTACGAGAACCGCGAGCAAATCGAGGTGGTGCGCCACTATGAGCAGATGCCAAAACCCACACTCCAGGCCACCCAGGAATACCTGAACGACGAGATTTACTACCGCAATCCCGCCAAGGAGGACCAGAACATGCAACGCCTCGAGGCCATGGAGAACGAAGCCATCGCTGAGGGCAATGCCTAATTCAACGCCACGATGCCGCTGAAAGGTAAACATATTATTATAGGTGTTACGGGTGGCATAGCAGCCTACAAAACGCCCATGCTGGTGCGCCTGCTGGTGAAAGCCGGCGCCGAGGTGCGGTGCGCCGTCACCGAGCACGCACTGCAATTTGTCACCACGCTCACCCTCGAAACCGTATCGAACAACACCGTATACTGCGACCTCTTCTCGCGCGCCAACAAGCACAGCACCGAACATATATCGTTGAAAGACTGGGGCGACATGCTTGTGGTGGCCCCGGCCTCGGCCAATGTCATAGGCAAAATGGCCTGCGGCATAGCCGACGATGCCCTCTCCACCCTGCTCCTCTCGTTTCGCAAGAGCCTGTTTGTCTGTCCGGCCATGAACACGCAGATGCTCGAAAGCCCCGCGCTGCAACGCAACCTCAACACGCTGCGCAACGACGGAGTGAGGATCATAGAGAGCGAGAGCGGGGAACTGGCCTGCGGAGCCACAGGCAACGGACGCATGGCCGAGCCAGAAGAGATTGTACGGCAAATAATAAGATATTCCGACGGGCAGGCAGGCGAAAATTCCGGCGGGCCAAAAGCCGGAGGCCGTAGAATCCTCATCACCGCCGGCCCCACCTACGAGCGCATCGATGCCGTCAGGTTCATCGGCAATTTCTCGACAGGCAAAATGGGCTTTGCCATCGCCGAAGAGCTTGCCTCGCGCGGCAATGAAGTCATCCTTGTGACTGGGCCAACCCATCTCGCAACAGCCCATCCTGGCATCAAGAGAATCGACGTTGAATCGGCACGCGAAATGTATGATGCCGCCACATCTTATTTCCCCTCGTGCCAGGCTGCCATCCTAAGTGCCGCTGTGGCCGACTTCCGCCCCGAGCACACGGCACCCAACAAACTGAAAAAACAGAACGACCACGATGGCCTCACCATTCACCTGGTGCAGAACCCCGACATCCTTGCCACTTTAGGGAAAATGAAACGGGATGGGCAACGGCTAATCGGCTTCGCCCTCGAGACCGACAACGAGTTGCAGAACGCACAGTCAAAACTTGAGCGCAAGAACCTTGACTTCATAGTCCTCAACTCGCTTAACGACCCCGGAGCCGGCTTCGGACACGACACCAACAAAGTCACCATCATCGGTCGCGACGGCACGCTGAAAACCGGCACGCTGAAAACGAAGAAAGAAGTGGCCAAAGATGTTGCAGACCTTTTGACGTGAAAGTTGAACGGCAAGCGACGACATTGGGTTGCCGAACATTTTGTCTTATCGTCAGTTACAAACCAGCAGATTAACCCAGCAAGAGAGTGTAGACAAACAATAAAGAAGAGTGTAATGAAAAGCAAGAGCACCATAGCCCTGATACTTTCCGTGGTGGCCATTGTGATGGTGGCCTTCGTTTTTGCCGTGCCAAAGGATACCGCGGAGGCTTATAGCCTTGCCGCCAGGCAGCGCACACAGCACTACAACCCCCGCATTTATTCCCCGACGATACCCGACACGATGAGTTTCGCCGGCGAGCCGGTGCCCCTCGACCTCTTCTACGTGCGCGAAGCCCTCGACCGCGAGATGATTGTCAACACCTTCGGCCACACCAGCACCCTGCTCTACTTCAAGCGCGCCCACCGCTATTTCCCCATCATCGAGGCCATCCTCAAGAAAAACGGCGTCCCCGCCGACTTCAAATACCTCTGCGTGATAGAAAGCGGCCTCACCAACGCCACGTCGCCAGCAAAAGCACAGGGGTTCTGGCAATTCATGAAAAGCACGGGACAGAACTACGGGCTTGAAATCAACGACGAGATAGACATGCGCAACAACCTCGAGGCAGCCACCGAGGCAGCCTGCCGATTCCTGAAAGACCTCTACAAGCACCTCGGGAGCTGGACGGCAGCGGCGGCAGCCTACAACTGCGGCGAGGGCGGGCTAAGCCGCAACATGACAAAACAAAGCGTGGCAAGCTACTACGACACACGCCTCAACGCCGAGACCTCGCGCTACGTTTACCGCATCCTCGCCGTCAAGCAGATTATGCAGCACCCCCAGGACTATGGCTTCTTCCTGCTGCCGGGCGACCTCTACCCCACCCTGCCCACCCGCAAAGTACCGCTCAGCGGTCAGAACGTAGACCTCTACGCCTTCGCAAAAGAAAACGGCACCACCTACAAAATGCTGCGGCAGTACAACCCATGGATTACCACCGAGAAACTGACCAACAAGCAGAAACGCACCTACACCCTTGAGCTGCCCTCCGCGGACGGCACAAGCCTGAAAAAAATCCTTACCGGCCGCGACAAAGGCAACGATTTCATCGTGAGAATGTGAACGGAGAACCGGCCGCAGCAAACCACCAACAGAACGCCTACCGCTGCCGCGACGTGTCAACAAAAAACGAACTCTCAACTCTCAATTTGAATAATGTCGAAACTCGAAATACTCGGAGCACGCGAACATAACCTACAGAACATCGACCTCGACCTGCCGCGCAACCAGCTGGTGGTCTTCACTGGCCTCAGCGGCAGCGGCAAATCCTCTCTGGCCTTCGACACCATCTACGCCGAAGGTCAGCGGCGTTATATGGAGACTTTTTCGGCCTACGCCCGCCATTTCATCGGCAATATGGAGCGGCCCGATGTCGACAGCATCAACGGCCTCAGCCCCGTCATCAGCATCGAACAGAAGACCACCAACAAGAACCCACGCTCCACCGTGGGGACCATCACAGAAATCTACGACTTTGCACGTCTGCTCTTCGCTCGCACCGCCGATGCCTTTTCTCACGTCAGCGGCAAGAAGATGGTGCACTATACCGAGAAACAGATTCTTGACATTATCACTACCGACTTCGCCGACAAAGACATCCTGGTGCTTGCTCCGTTGGTGCGAAGCCGCAAGGGGCACTACCGCGAGCTTTTCCAGCAGGTGGCGAAGAAAGGCTACCTCCGGGTGCGCGTCGACGGCGATATTCGAGAAATCACCTACAACATGCAGGTGGACCGCTACAAGACACACGACATAGAGCTCGTCATCGACCGCGTGCGCGTCAACGAGAAAAACACACGTCGACTGGAAGAGGCCGTCAAAAACGCTTTCCGGCAAGGGAAAGGGATGCTGATGATTCTTGAGAACGTTCAAGATCTGAAATCAGGAGCCCAAGAGGCTCCTAAGCCACGCTATTTCAGCCGTATGCTCATGGATCCCGACACCGGCATATCATACCCCGAGCCAGAGCCCAACACGTTCTCGTTCAACTCGCCCTACGGAGCCTGCCCCCACTGCAACGGCCTGGGCGAAATTTCTGAGATCGACATTCATAAGATTATTCCCGACCCCACGAAAAGCATCCGCCAGGGCGGCCTCGACGTCCTGGGCAAATACTCCCCAACCAACTACCTCTACCGGCAGCTGGAGAACCTATCCCTCCGGTACCACTTCTCCCTCGACGACCCCCTCGGCGACATCAGCGACGAGGCGATGAACGCCATCCTGTACGGCACGAGCGACTATATGGGCATCGGTGGCGACCCTGACACCGGCTACCGGGGTGGATTCCCGGGCATCGCCAACTACATCGCCGAGATGAGCACCGACGAGCAGCCGGCATCGCTGCAGAAATGGGCGGCAAGTTTCATGAACACCGTCCCATGTCCTCATTGTCAGGGCTATCGCCTGCGCCCTGAATCTCTTTGCTTCCGCATCGACGGCAAACACATAGGAGAGGTGGCATCGATGAACCTCACCGAATTCCTTGCATGGGCCACAGACCTGGAGGAGAGGTTGGAACCCAAGCGGCGCGAGGTGGCACACGAAATACTGCGCGAAATCATCTCTCGGACCCAATTCCTCATCAACGTCGGTGTGGGATACCTTTCCCTCAACCGCAGCTCAAAGACCCTGAGCGGCGGCGAATCGCAACGCATACGGCTCGCCACTCAGATAGGTGCCCGGCTCGTCAACGTGCTTTATATTCTCGACGAGCCTTCCATAGGGCTGCACCAGCGCGACAACCGTCGCCTTATCGATGCACTGAAAGAGCTGCGCGACCTCGGCAACAGCGTCATCGTGGTGGAGCACGACCGCGACATGATACTTAGTGCCGACTACATAGTCGACATCGGGCCAGGAGCCGGCCTGCGCGGCGGCAAAGTGGTGGCCGCCGGCCCTCGCGACAAATTCTTGGAGAACAAAACGCTGACATGCGACTACCTGAGCCGTCGCCGCGACATCGACATTCCCAAACGTCGCAGCGCGAAAGGACGCAAGCACCTCATCCTTGAGGGTGCCAGCGGCAACAACCTAAAAGACGCCACCCTCGACCTGCCCTTGGGGCTCTTCGTATGCGTCACCGGCGTTAGTGGCAGCGGCAAGTCCTCGCTCATCAACGAGACGCTGCACCCCATTCTGAACCAACATTTCTACCACGCTCAGAAACGCCCTCTCCCCTACCGCAACATCAATGGCATTGAGAATATCGACAAGGTGATAGAGATAGACCAGGCCCCCATCGGACGCACGCCGCGCTCTAATCCAGCCACCTACGTGGGCATTTTCGACGACATCCGTCAGCTCTTCGCCCAGCTTCCCAGTGCCAAGATCAGGGGCTACAAGCCCGGCCGCTTCTCGTTCAACGTCAGCGGAGGACGCTGCGAGGTATGCAAAGGCGCCGGGATGCGCACCATTGAGATGAACTTCCTGCCCGACGTCTACATCAACTGCGAGGTATGCAACGGCAAACGCTACAATCGCGAGACCCTTGAGATACGCTACAAAGGCAAGTCGATATCCGACGTGCTCGATATGACCATAAACGAAGCCGTGGAGTTCTTCCAGCCTTATCCGAAGATTGCACGCAAACTACAGTCTGTGAAGGATGTGGGCTTGGGATATATAACCCTTGGGCAGCCCTCCACAACCCTGAGCGGCGGCGAGGCACAGCGCATAAAACTGGCCACAGAGCTCGCGAAGACCGACACAGGCAACACCCTCTATATACTCGACGAGCCCACCACGGGCTTGCATTTCGAGGACATCCGCGTGCTGCTTGAAGTGCTTGAAAAGTTGGTAGACAAGGGCAATACCGTCCTCGTCATCGAGCACAACATGGATGTCATCAAGGTAGCCGACTGGATAATAGACATCGGACCCGACGGCGGTGTGAAAGGCGGCGAAGTGGTTTTTGCAGGCACTCCGGAACAACTGGCAAAGAAAAAAGACAACTTCACAGGCCAATACCTCGCCGAAGAACTTAACGCCACAAAACACACAAAAAAGAGCTAAGACCAACACTCCTACTTATCGCTACGATAAAATTGGAGCATAAATAATACCCTTATGGAGAAATATTACTAACTTTGCAACCTGATAGAAACAACGCCATCTACATCCTAAACAATTATAACTAAAAAACTTATCCTCAATATGACTAACGCTGTCAAACGAACCATTTTACTATTCCTGCTCCTTATGGGGTGGCAAGGTTCGTATGCAGCAGTCCAGCAAATCGGTCACGGCACAATCTGCCATACCGTGGAACGCACAAGCGACAACCGCCCTCATTGGGGCGACCTCGGCATGAAGGATGTGCTGGCCGTGGGACAGCCCACAGTCACAGTCCCCACCGTGGTTCGTGTGGTGCACGAGAACGTGTCGACATTGAGCCGAGAGACGAGCATGTTGCGACACTCATTCCTCATCTCGCCCTTGGCTGTTGACATTCCTCGTTGTGCGCAACCCGGATACCTTTACCTGTTGCTTTGTTTGAGGCTCTGATTCCATCTCCACTTTACGTCATGCCTTGCGACATAGCATTTCGCCGTAATTGTCGCAGTGTTCCTTGTCGGCAGCAAAGTCGAACAGCATAACCCCCACGAGGGGACCGCTGTTGGAGGGTTGCACATGCCCTGAAATGGAACATTTCGCAGAATGCGAAAAAAATCATTATTTATTGACCGTTATACAAATAAGATATAACCGGAGTAATGAGTTTATGTGTTTTTCACGGTGCAGAACCCTAAGAGGAAAAACACAATAAACCATTACCTAACAACAAATTGAAGATGGAATATATCAGAAAATCAATTTATAAACTCCCAGAGATACGTCATGCGCTACTTCCTCTCTGGACGGGATGGATACTGACTGCCGTCGGTATCGTATGCGGCGCACTGTTCCTCAAGCTCGACAACCTTTCCGCCGGCTGGTCGTCGACGTTCGTTGGTGCGATGGTTATAGGCGGCTGCAGCCTCATCACCATCATCTGCTATTATCTTTTCGGCGACTCGCGGCGTCCCTACAGCCGTGAGCTCCACGCCGTTCTGGAGCCCACCTACACATATTATGCCTTCCCGGTACAGAACGATGTTGTGGCCGCTCTTGAGGCGCATGACGAAGTGGCCCTCAGCCGTGTGAAAAAGACCTCACAACCCGAGCTTGCACTGGTGCGCTACAGCGACCCCGACGACCGTGTCTTCTACTCCCAGCTCACACGCGTGGAGGGAGACAGCTACATTCCTATCACTGAGATTATTATCAACAACACAAACAACAAATAACTTTTAAAGTCCTAAAGAAATGGAAACAATACATCAATATATAGAGAACCACATGAGCGACACCGTCGCCAAGAAGAAACAGAACCCCATAGCAGCGCTCCTCGTCCTTGCCGCGGGCATCACATCACTGGTGCTAACACGCACCATGGAGGCCTCCGACAGCCTTCTTATGACTTTGCTCACCATCGGAATAATATTCACCGCTGTTGGCTTCATCTATACCGCCATGAACCTCAGCGGCGCCCTCTGGCATTTCATCTACACGCCGACCTCATGCCGCATGACAGAGGCCAAGCTCTACCTCACCAATGCCGACTACCGCGAGGCTCTCAACGCCATCCAAGGCAACGATAGCCTCGCCCTCTCGCGCCTCAAACCACAGGTGAGCAGCAACAGCGCGCTCAACATACTCTACAGCACCGACGGTGCCTTAGTACTCGTTCAGGCCGGACGCTACGAGGGCAACCGGTTCGAGCCCGAAACGCCAGTGGCCTGCTTCCGTGGCACCGACGCCTTATACATCATGAAGTTATGCAAATAGAATTAATCCTTCTCATACTCTCTACACTTTTTTTTGCAAGCATTTTGGCAGGCAAGGCGGGTAGGCGTTTCGGCGTACCCGCCCTCCTGCTTTTCCTCGCCGTCGGGATGCTCTTCGGCAGCGATGGCCTTGGCATACATTTCGACAATATTGCCACGGCACAGATTGTAGGCACCGTGGCACTCAGCGCCATCCTTTTCTCGGGAGGTCTCGACACAAAAAAAACGAAAAAAACGAAATTTGCGAAAAGATTTTGTTTGATTATGCAAACTTGATGATGGATAATTATATCGAAAGAAAAATGCGAAAATAAATTGCAAGCAATTTTTATTGCGAAAAAAGAGAAACAGAGATGTTCGGTATAGTGTGCTGACGGAGGTTGAGGCTGTCTGATGTGTGGTTCTGCCAGAAGATGGACTTGCGGATGATGGGCGACAGGCTGTCCTCGGCACTCTCGATGGCGTGACTCCTACAGCCGAGGTACCAGTCAAGCCACTCCGTGATGTCGCCGTCGCCGCGTTGTGTCTGTTCCTTCTGGCTCATCTCCTCCTGCAGGTGCGGCAGCAGCTTCCTGAAAACCTCGAAGCGCCTGTCCCTGTAGGCCGCGTTATCCACATGCGCAAGCTGTTTTTCTGCTTCTTGTTCGGCAAACAATGGGAATTAAGACGCTGTTTGATATTGTTGGCGGTGGGGTTCATTGCTTATTCCACTTAATGTCGTCCTTAAAGACAGCATATAATTGGGGATTGTCTTTAATTATCCAATATTTAAAGCCTAATAATGCTTTACTTATCGAGAGTTCCTCTTGTACATTTTTTTGAGTCTCTTTAGATTCGTTTTTCTGAAAAGCATCTATTTTTTTCAGAAAGTCGTTCAGAATCATTTTTACTCTGTCAAAAAACAATTCCTCGTGCGGGTTGCGAAGTTTTGGATATTTTGCATTCCCATTGAAAAGACGTTCCAGTAACAGAATTGTTTCCTCAACATTGATGGATGCTTTATCGCTACTAAATCTTGCCGTGTCGCCTTCATATCGTTGCTCAATAATTTCTTCAATATTTTCTGTTGCAGGGTTCAGTATGTTATCAAAACGAGAGGACTTTCTCTCGTTACAATAACCACAAGATAGGAACAGGTTATTCCAGTCTCGCCGGTTTGGGTTTCTGCTATCTAGATGCTCAATATGAAAGTTCGGCTCAACCTCACATTCACAAATATAACACTTGTCGTGTTGATCTTCCAACAGTTGTCTTTGTACATCTTCACCATTGTAGTTTGTGGTAGTCAACAAAGACTGTGGAATATCTGCACTTTTCTTGACTCTGATCATTACATTATTGTTTTTATCTTCTCAGAATGTTTAATTTTGGATTGCAGATATTCTCCAATTATGGAAGGGGATATGGCTTCAGGTATTTTGTCAAAAGCTATAATATATTCTTTCAAACTACTCTTTTCTCCGTCCGACAGTTCTTGTTTCTCGAGAAGTTCTTTGATTGTGTTTAATCTGAGCCTCAAATCACTCGATTCAGCCGTAACTCCAAAATAGCCTTCAGCCAACGACTCATAAGAGTAATTGGATAAATCTTCAAGTACTTGCTGATGCTCCAAGTCGTATGCAACCGCATTGGGCATTGAACTAAGCACAAACGGCGAGTGAGTTGTAACTATAAACTGAACATTGGGAAAAATCTGTGTTAAGAAAGGCATAATGTTTTTTTGCAGTTCAAGGTGCAGGTGGGTCTCTATTTCATCAATTAAAACAATACCTTCTTTTTGGTAGTCTCCAGACAATGTATCTTCACCTTGCATCTTCAGTATTAAATCCGCAACGATATCCAATACAGCAGAAAAACCATCAGAGAGTTCCGTGAATTTAAACTTCTTTCCTTCAGTACAAATCTTAAAACTATAATCTTTATAATTAAACTCAAGTTTTAGCGAGGTATCCTGGTATAATCTTCTTAATAAGCTTTCAAAACCATCAAACCATAATTCAATTCTCTCTGCATCCTTAATTTGCTTCTCATTCCGAGCAAGAGCTTCTTGAATCTTTAGGTCGGATAAGAAATTCAGAAATTGTGCTGTTGCTGTCTCTTTTACGCCTCCCTGTTTCTTATACTGAGGCTTAGTTGGATTCTTAGGCTCAAGCATAGATACCATCCGTGAGGCTTGATAGAATACAATTAGAAAATTGTCCTCATTATATTTCTCTATAATGTTACTGATATTATCAATATTAACATCAACCATTCCCCATAATTTATCAATAAGCCCCTCATAATATACAACGTTTCTCTTGGCCCGCATCCGTTGTTGATCGTTTTGCGAATTGATTATCCCCTGCCAATAAGAAAGATCCTTTTTGTAGGACAGAAAGGACATGCTTTTCTCGCCCTTAATAATATTAAGGAAATCCGCAATTGCATTCAGCAATATTGTTTTTCCGCTGCCATTCTTACCAGTGATTATTAGATGAGGATAATTGCTGTCAGCTATCGGAATGTCGATATTGTTCAGATGAAACAATTTGTTGACATGGATATTTGTGATAAAATGATTCATATCTTATTTTTTTTCTTTTTCTTAATCAAATAACGTAGGACTCCCGGTTTTATTGTTTTCGGTATCGCTGTCTTCGTATGGTGTACCCCATTTTTCGACAGGGTTTAACATTTGTTTAGATATGCGTCAGCAGTCTCAATTGGACAATCCTGAGCGCACTCGGTTTTTGGGCAATAATCAGTTGGGTTCGACTCCCCACTGATTTTTAATGAGTCGCAATTGGCATAAACCATCGCGCCTCGGTTTTTGGGCAGTGCAAAGTTAAGTAAGCAGTCAAATTTATTTGACATTTACGATAATTCACGGGCATTCACTGACATTTACGGGCATTTACGTTCTATAATGTTATTTATGGTAATTGCTGTTTATTGATGGCAATTGCTGTTCAACGAAAATGAATGTCATTTTTGATCAGATACTTACACAAATATTTTGACATATCACGCTGCCAAGGAAAAATATATTTTTGTAGGCGCAATTTCGGCTCAGTTGCAATAGTCCGTGGATGAACTGACACACCGCCTACCCAAACAATACCACCAAACGATACATGAAGAAAGGCAGATCCTGCACTCCTCTGAGCTGTGCTCTGAACCCCTTAATCTTTGAGTTGGGTGATTCTGCTGATACATTGGTCGATCTATTGGTGAAGTAGTTTAGTATCTCCGTTTCTTTCTGCCGTATGGTGTCCCTGACGGAGATGAGTTCCCTGATTAGGCTTTTCCCAACGTCCTTGCACCACTCGTCAAGTTTCGGCTTGTCTGCCTCCGGTGTGATATTGCTCTTGAAGAGAGAGCGTAGCCTATTCAGCTCGGCCAGCCCTGCCTTTTCCACCCAGCCCTTAACGGTTGTATGGTCGGGAAAGTCGCCGACCTCACCACCGGTCCTGAGCCGCATCACCCGTAGGGCCTTGGGTATGCTGCGGTAACTGCATCCGCAGTAAACGTACAGCATCAGTCACGTCATTATGTCTTCGGCTCTGTATGTATGGCGAGGAATACGTCCGCTATTTTTTTCCATTGTGGGGTCAGTTTGCTTTTTTTTTGCGAATTTTCAGGGTCATTTAAGTATTCTAGCAAATTGATTTTTAACTCCAAATCGTCAATCTTTTTGTTTGCCTTCTTAAGCTCCGCCTTGTCGTGTTTTGCCTCGCTGAGGGCTTTATTGAGCTGTTTCTCGAGCTCTTCATAGGTGGGTTTTTCCTTGCCTTTTTTCATGATAGATGTATTTTAAAAATTATCATGCAAAAATACAAAATATCAATGAATTGAACAAGTTTTTTTTACTTTTTTTATAGAAATTCAACACCCTAACAATTTATCTATACAATTTACGTTATTGAAATAAAAAACAGTGTATATGAAAGTGTCGAATGAAACAATGAAAATCAGAATAAAAGACAATATTCTTGGCGTTGAACCTAATGCCGAGGTGTGGCTTTATGGTTCTCGTGCCAATGGACAGGCTCGTGAAGATTCCGACTGGGATGTGTTGGTTCTGACTCCAAATGACAAACTGTCCATTATGGAGGAAAGTGTTTTCATCGACCACATGACTGACTTAATGATAGAAACAGGTCAAGTCATACATTTATTTGCATACGGAAAAAAAGACTGGCACACAAGACATTGCATAACTCCTTTCTATCAAAATGTCACTAGCGAAGCCATAAGACTCTAAGGCTATGGAACCGAATATCAACGAATTTGTTCAATATAGACTTGCCAAAGCCGACGAAGTATTAGAGGCTGCTCAAATACTATTTGATGCTAAGCAATGGAATTCTTGTATCAATCGACTCTATTATGCCTGTTTCTATGCATCTTCAGCACTTCTGATAGCCCGAGGAATTGGTGCAAAATCACATGGCGGAGTGATTTCAAAGTTCTCAGAAACGGCGGTATTATCTGGAGAGGTTTCGTCTGACGAATACAAAGTCTATTCAAAGCTTCTCAACTGGCGAACTAAAGGTGATTACAGCGATATGTTTGATTTCTGTGAGGACGACGTTGCAAGCGTTATGGAACCCACACAGCAATTCATAGATAAAGTAAAATCACTCATTATAGACTGATTTCTCCATCATCATTCCAGATAGCTTCCATCACGGTAATACCACTTTTTTGGCGTATAGGTCAAATTTCAGGATGATTTTTGGTACTTTGTCTCTATAGGTCAAATTTCAGGATGGACGAATCGAAAAAGTTTCGTACTTTTGCCGTGCAGTTTGAAGCGTAGTGGAGCTCTGCTGGGGAGTAACTCCATGAGGAATAGGAATGCAAACTCAAGATTGAACGGGACTGGCCCTGCTGAAGGCGGAGCCTTTTCCTTTCAAAGTCCCCAAATAAGGACACAATCTTCGATGTACTTATCCGTAGGATGGTATATAATAAACCGGTAAGACTATAAAACAGACATTTACATTGGGGCAGCTAAACGCCTAACCCTATGAGGTAAACTTCCAGACATTTTTTACATCCCAAAAGACTGTTGAAAACAAACGGTAAACACTTGAAACACGGGAGATAAGACAAAAAAAAAAAAAAGGACTCGTCTGAGTCCCTTCAAGTGGAGTATATCGGAATAAAAAACGATATACTATCATTCAGATTTTAAGTCGCTTATATTGCCTATTTTGGATTCACGTGATAAAAACGTGATAAAAATACTCCAATTTAGACCGGACCCTCTTTCAATGTTCTCTTGCTTAATTGCGCTGCAAAAGTACGCAAATTAATTGAATTGCAGACTTATAATTATCAACATTCGCATACGAATACGATTATCACTACTGGAAATCAGATGATTATTTATTCAGTTTAGATTCAAAAAAATCATTGAAGAGTAGAATTTTGTCGGCAGTATTGTTTGCAAAAAGAAGGTGCTGAAAGTCCTTTTGCTTGTCTGTCAAACTTGTTTCCGACATATTATGGACAAGAGCATCCCTCAGTTCCTCCGGTGTACTTATACCGCAGCGTTTTGAAAGGAAATCATAATCGGGTTCTGTTTGTTGCCACAAAAAGATAGTATCGTAGAAATCACGTCCCTTGCCACGAGCCAACAGAGCAGAGAGTTTCATCGACAGCAAAACACCCTTCGGCGGAACACTGGTGGAGAACAGGAAGCCGTTTCTATTAATGATGGCAGTCTCAGGGATATAGGTTATCCCCTGGTCCTGTGCCTCAATTTTCATTAGGAAACGTTCTTCGCGATGTCCTGTCAGATTCAGTTCAAACAACATACCCGGGAAATATATATTGCGCCGAAAAGCAGTAAGCCTGGGATTCTCTTTGTCTCGGACTTCCGCCATCATACCATTTCCACGCAAATAGTCAATGAGTGAGTCTGTCATCCGCATGAAATCGTCCCTCGAAAGTGCTTTGCAGTCGAAGTCCAGATCTTCCGAGAATCTGTCAATACCATATACGAGACGTAGACAAGTACCACCAATGAACACCAATTGAGGTGCGAAAGCGGATTGTGACAGATGCTCTAAGGCGAGTAGTTCGACATACTCTTTCAGAATATGCTTGTGGAGAGAAGCGTTATCTGCAATCGACTTGGGATAATACGGTAATAGTTGCTTAATATCAATCATCTTTGTAAGTCTTGATTAATAATTCTATTCTCTTGGTCAGAGCCTTCTTTGATGTTTGATGAGTGAATGCAATCAGCCTGTCGTGGTTCAGCTGTTCATGCATCCACCATTCATCAAACCTCAATTCACGCATTGCTTCAGCCGAATTGTACTGTGGGTATAGATACAGCAGGTCAACAATAGCCTTTTCCGGTTCTGCAATCAGGTAGCCTCCACCCCTTTTCAGCAGTTCTTGCTTGTAACCAAAGAACAATTCAGGCTTAACAGTCTGGTAATGGAACTGGCCAAAGGAGTTGCTGTAAGAAGTAGTACGATTGGAGGTTACGCAAGTAATTTGCGTAACTGCTTCAGGGATAATACCGTAAATAGATAATGCCGTGTGAAGACTTATGTACGAGGGCGAGTATATTTTGCCTGCAATAAACCGTGCCATATCAGGCTCTCGTTGCAACTCGCTGAATGCATACCAATCTTGGCGTAATTTGGTTATATAACCCTTTTTCACCCATCTTGAAAGGGCTCCCGAGTCAAAGTTGTTCTTCCACGCTCGGAGCTGGTAGATACTGAAACAGCCTACATCTAACCATTGTTCTCTGAACTGCAAATAATCCATTATATTCTATTCAAAAGAAAATGCAAAAATACATATTTTCTTGAATGTAACAAAATTTTATCTCGGCAAACACCGTTCAAATCGACGAAACGCTGTCAAAACGCTGTCAAAACCTCACTATTGAAATGAATAACAGCATAATGTGCCATATATATACCGATTATATAAATGTATCGTGTCGAGAAGAAGAAAAATAAGAAAATATGGGCTCAGTTGCAATAGTCCGTGGATGAACTGACACACCGCCTACCCAAACAATACCACCAAACGATACATGAAGAAAGGCAGATCCTGCACTCCTCTGAGCTGTGCTCTGAACCCCTTAATCTTTGAGTTGAGTGATTCTGCTGATGCATTGGTCGATCTATTGGTGAAGTAGTTTAGTATCTCCGTTTCTTTCTGTCGTATGGTGTCCCTGACGGAGATGAGTTCCCTGATTAGGCTTTTCCCAACGTCCTTGCACCACTCGTCAAGTTTCGGCTTGTCTGCCTCCGGTGTGATATTGCTCTTGAAGAGAGAGCGTAGCATATGCACAAGATTGTAGGCTATTTCCATCCTTGGTTCCAGTTTGAAGAGTACTTTCATTTCCTCTTTCTGCCTTTCCGTCCATTTCTCCCTTGACTTCATCAGCGGATAGCGCACGTGGGTGAGCAGTTCGACCTTGGTCTCACAGACCTTCCTCCCCCTTGACTTCCAGTTCTATCTTTGGCGGGGTGAAGCGTGCGTTCTTGCGCATGGGCTTTGGCCCACGTATCTTGCCCTTGTATTTTTTTAAAAAGCAGCGAAATCTGCGCTGTAACTCGTGCCGTCTGCGGCAAGTGGTATGCGGTTTAGGATGACGTTGCCACCATCCTCAGCCTGCCAGTGGCGACGGCGGACATGGAGCACTACTTTCAACTCGCGGAGAGGAAAGTCATGGATAACCCTCGGTTCAGTGAAACCATTAGGCTTCGGGTCATGCCACTCATCGTTACGGAGGTCACGTTCGTCCATGTAAATGTGCAAAAGGACTATCTCCGTCTCCATCTCATCATGCTTGCCGGTATGTTCTTCCTCGGCATTGGTTATCTCGAAGTACTTCGGCATGTCCTTGGGGAACATATACTGAAGCAGTGACGTGCTGTCAAATGTGTTGCTTTTCTTTGCCATGCTGCAAAGGTACACATTTTATCGCATATATGTATCGTTTGGTGGTATTGTTTGGGTAGGCGGTGTGTCAGTTCATCCACGGACTATTGCAACTGAGCCATATTGTTGTGATTTCTTCGGGGGATAGTCGGTTGGACTATTCCATCGTGATGACCTTGGTGCTTTCCTCGCCGAACTGGCTCACCACGCGGACAGCCACCTTGCGGCCTTTCTCGTAGGGCAGTGGCTCGCTGCTGAAGCCATAGAGGGTGTCCCACAGTTCGTCGGCCATCTCCATGCGCAGGGTGCGCTCGGCTTTCTTTTTCACCAGTGCCGAGGCTGCTGTGGACAAGCCCTTGCGCCAGGCTTCGAAGTCCTTCTTGTCGCCGCCGCAGAAGTGCATACTGCGTACTACGAACATTTGTCCATTGTAGTCGCTGTCCAGTTCCCAATAGGCGATGTCCTCTACCGATCGGGCTTTCACATCGTCGCGGATGGGGTCGTAGATGTCGAGACCACGAATTTCCACGTGGCAGCTGTCGCCAGCGTCCTTGACCAGCGCGATGTCTGGCTCACCAATGGTGATGAACGAGCCTGCCTTGCTGTCTTTCTTCAGCAGGCCGTCCTGCATGAGGTCGTCGTGCATGCGCACTTTGCTGACGGTGAACTGGCCGAGGTTGTAGTCGCGGTCGTTGATAGTGTCCTCGAACGAGAAGCCCAGCAACACCAGCCACGAGGCCCCTTCCTGCAATTTTGTCTCACGAAACTCCTGCACTGCTTTGTTGACAGCTAGCCGACTGACGGTGCCGAACTTTGGGCCGATGTGGAAGTAGACCAACCGCTCGCGACCATCTTCGTCCTTGTATATGCCACGGGCGTTGAGGTATGGGTTGCTGGTGGCCTCCACACTGGTAAAGGTGGCCTGCTGTGTGCGATCGCCGTTGCGGATGCCATTAGAACGCAGGTGGTCAAAGATGCGCTGTTGGAAGCGCAGGTCCTCGTCGGCCTCGTCTGCGGTGTGGCCAAGGTCGTCGGGGTTAGTGACCACATAGCTCTGCAACGTCTCCACCGTAAAAGGTCCGCTGACACGGAGGCGCTTCTTGTCTTCGATGGGTTGGTCGTAGAGCACCTCTTCCTCGGCAGGCTCGTTGTTGGCCAGCGACTTGAGGGTGATATGCGGCACCTTCTTGTAGACGAAGCCCTGCCGTATGTCTGGCATTGCGCTCTTGTCGAACAGCTCATAGTATGGGTACACCGCCGTGGTGAGGCGCTTCTTGGCAATATTGAGGGCGATGCGACTGGTGTCGATGGTAATCCACCGCCGTCCCCATTGCTCCGCCACGTAGGCCGTAGTGCCGCTGCCACATGTCGGGTCAAGAACCAGGTCTCCCGGGTCAGTGGTCATAAGGAGGCAGCGCTGGATTACTTTTACAGATGTTTGGCATACATATTGAATATCTGTCGCCCCATGCGTATCATCCCACAAATTATTTATCTCTTGATATGGAAAATCATCATGGTATAGAATGTAGCAAGGCAAAGCTCCAGGCGCAATAATTCTGTTTAGGGAAATTAGTCGCTGCATGCCATTTAGGTTTGTCCGCCAACTTTTTCTCCCACATTTATAAACTTTCCCATCAAGTTCAAAATCATACATACATGATGGAGTATATCCCGAAGATGATAATGTACTTGTAAAAAAAACTTTTGACCCTTTAGGAAGAAGCAATGGATTATTTTTTTCTTCTGAACTCATTTTTCTTCTTTCTCCATTAGGTAACTCAACCCATGTGTATCCTGTTCCTTGACCAATAGTTTTTTTATCGTAAATTTGTCTATATTTTACGTTTTCTTTATTCTTGCAATACCATATTATATAGTCAGATATTCCAGGCAATCCCGAACTACCTAATGGTAAGGTTTTTTTAAACGTAATGAATGCAAAAAAGTTCTCACTCCCAAACACTTCATCCATAATACTGCGGACGAGGTGGACATTCTCGTCGCTTATCTGCACGAAGACACTGCCGCTTTCGCTAAGCAGCTCACGGGCCAGGACGAGACGGTCGCGCAAATAGCTGAGGTAGCTATGGATGCCCAGTTCCCACGTGTCGCGGAAGGCCTTGATCATCTCCGGCTCGCCGCTAACATTCTGGTCGTTGTCTTTCACATCGCGACTGTTGAGTTTCATCTGCCAGTTGCTGCCGTACTTGATGCCGTAGGGCGGATCCATATAGATGCATTGCACCTTGCCGGCCATTCCCTCTCGTCCCAGCAGCGAGTTCATCACCAGCAGCGAGTCGCCCTGAATGAGACGGTTCTTCCACTTGTCGGTGTGGCGGTAGTATTCGGTGACACGAGCCAACTCGTCCTCCACCACATTGGAGGCCTCGAAGCCTTCGTGGTCGAAGAGCGACGCCTGCTCGTCGACGCGCTTCTGCTCGTGGATGCGATAGAGGTTGTTGATGAGCTGTTCGGGTTGTATCTGCTCGTGGACGTATAGGCTGCGGATGTCCACGCGTAGGTCAGCACGTTGGGTCTGCTCGTCGTCGTTGCCGTACTTGCCCAGCCAGAAAAGCTCGGGGTCGCGTCCACGGTCGAAGTCGTGACGGAAAGTGTCGTAGCTGATGCGCTTCTCGCCATCGACGGCGCCGGCTTCGCTGCCGGCCAGTTCGGTGGTGGGGATAGTGGCACGGGTGGTATTGTCGTGGCGGATGGCGTCAACGGGTTTGTGTATCTTGCTCATAGTTGTTGTATTTTCTTGTTGAGAATAGAACGAATGTTGTCGATGTCGCTGACTTCGACGAAGTGCCAGCGGCCGTAGGTGCCAATATTATTGGCGGCGGGCAGCCAGTAGTGCTCGGTATAGTAGCGCTTGACATCCTTGTTTCCCAAGCGGTCGTTGCTGAAACCGCTGATTTCGATGACAAGGTTGGCTACGTCGCCTTGCGGTGTCAGCACGCGGGCGATGAAATCGGGCGCATAGCGATGCTCCTTGCCGTTCACCCAATAGGGGATGCCGAAGCCAAGGAAATGGTTCTTCACATAGCTCTGCACCTGCGGCATTTCCTCCAGCACCTTGGCGGCACGCTGTTCCCAACTGTCGGTGTCGACCACCACGAAATTGACGTGACTCTTTACCGTGGGATAGACCTCCTTGGTAGTGCTGCCAAAGACATGGGCGGTGCTGCCCTCGGGGTTGTAGTAGTTGAGTATGGCTGTGATGCGTTCGTCGGTACAGTTGGCTTTGCGGATGCCCTCGTATATATTTTCCGAGGTTTCTTTGTCGTCCCAGAAAAGCACCAACCGACGCTGTTCGGCCGAGCCGTCGCCACCCAGCACCTCAATCTGGGTGTCGTACCATTGTCGGACAATGTCACGCAGCGGCCCGAACAACTGGAACTGACGGCCCCCTTCGGCATCGGTGAACTTGTTGTGTATCAGCCGTCGCGTCAGCTCGTATACCACCTGTGCGTCGCGCAACTGGCGGTAGTCGCTCTTGAGCATAATGCTTTGGCTGTCGACTGCGGTGCCAAGTGTGGTCTCGGTTGGAATGTCGTTGAAGTTGAGTCGGAACTTATAGTGCCCGGTGTAGTCGGCTCTCAATTCGCCATCAGGGGTACTGCTGCGGTAGCCCTCGATGTTTGGGAAACGTATTTCATAGTCTTTGCACTCGGCGAGAGCTCGGATAGTAGTCTTGGGCTTTGGCGCCACCGGCGGTGGCGTGGCACCTCCACGGAATGTCTTGAACGGCACGCCGATGATGTGGGCATATTCGGGAGGAAACTTCTCCACCACATTCTTAGTGCGTTTGCTGCCCTCGGGCAGTTCCTCACCTGTGTTGGCATCGTACTTGCGCAGCTCGTAGCTCACACGTCGCAGGGCGCGGCCTGCCACCTGCTCGCAGAGCAATTGGCTGCCAAAGGCGCGCACACCACAGACGTGGGTCACCGTGTTGGCGTCCCACCCCTCGGAGAGCATCGACACACTGACCACACAGCGCACGTGGCCACCCAGCAGACCTGGCTTACCCACGGTGTTGACCACCTCGCGCAGTATGTCGCCCTCGGTCAACCGATCAGCGCTGCCGCTGCCGTGAAGCAAGGCGTATTCGCGGCGGAAAGTGGCTATCTCGTCGCCAAAGACACGCTTGAACTCGTCATCGATGGTGGCAGCGGCGCTGTCCACAGCTTCGCTGTCGATGATAAGGGTGGGTGGTTTCTGCTTTGGGATGCCGTCTTTATAGTTTGAAAATATCGGGAATTGTCCGTCGATGTATATAGTATTGCCATCGGCATCGGTAGTCTGATAACCTGCGATGTATTTATACACCTCTTTCGACACAGTGGTGTTGTTGCATACCACGATGAATACCGGCGGGGCGGTGAAGAGGTTGACCGAGGTCTCGGCGTTACCGCGCAGGCCATCGTCATAACGACGATAGTCGTCGGTGAACTGCGCTAATGCCAGCTTCAGCAACTCGGGCAGATGGGGCGGTTGTTCACCTTTGGGAGGTTCCTTGCCTTCAGCTTGGGAGGCTTCTCTGGCGGCCTTGCGGGCACCACGCTGTCCTTTCTTGGGCAACTCGGAGCGGATATGTTCGTAGATATTGCGCAACTTGGGTTCGTCGAGGTCGGCACTGTTGTCGTAGGTGGGTAGGAATGGTATCTTCACCAGGCCGCTTTCGATGGAATCGACCAAACCGAAGTCACTCACCACCCAAGGGAAGAGCGAATATGGCTGATGACCGGACCCTTTCAGATAGTAGGGCGTGGCGGATAGGTCATATACCTGCTGCAGGCGATAACCCTGCAGTTTCATCTGTCGCAAGCCCTCATACCATACCATAGCTTTGGCATTTTCCTCCACACCCTCTTGTGTTTCCTCGTCTTTCGAGGATGCATCGTCGTTACGGGCAGGCAGGTAGCAGTGGTGGGCCTCGTCGTTAATGACCACGATTCGTTTCCCTTTCATATTACGACCCAACAAACGTGAGAGAACGCTACTGAATGGCTCAAGGTCGTCGCGCTTCTCCATTTCTCCAGTGGCAGGGTTGTAGACCAGCTTGCCGTCAAGCGGACTGCTTTTCTTTCCGCTGAACACTTTGGGTTCGAAGACGTGATAGTTGGTGATGGTTATGGCGGCATTGAGGCCACCCATCAAGTGACGAAAGTTGGGTGGTATCAAGGCACGTCGGTGGTAGTAGTCGTTGGCATCGTTTGGGTTGCGCTTGTCTTCGACATAGAGTACTCCAAGACGGTCACGGATGGTGATGCCGGGAGCCACGATAAGGAAATGGTCGGCAAAGCGAGTGTCGTTGTGGTACTCGCGTTTGTTGAGGTAGTGATAGAGGACGAGCATGGCCATCACCACCGTTTTGCCCGTACCGGTAGCCATCTTGAAAGCGACACGGGGAAGCACATCATCGGGATTGTCGCTCACGGAATTTTGGCGGGCATATAGTTGATTAAGGAGGTGTCGACCCATGTTTGGGTCGCTGTCGGCCACCTCGTTCAGATAGATGGCCGTCTCGACAGCTTCACGCTGACAGAAGAAAAGCTTCTGGAAACTCTGACGCTCGGAGTTGCAGAACCAAAACTGCAACAACTCGTTGGTGACACGGGTGGTGTGGCCATAGCCGCCATTGCGCCATTGGCCTACCAGCTGGCGCAACTGATTGATGAAATCGGCATTGGAATCTTCGTTTTCAAAGTCGGAACCATGAAACAGCTGTTCCTGCGCCTGTTGCCGTGGCTGGATGCCGATTTGTCCCGTGTAGGGCCTGCGTCCAGGCAGCACACGACCATAGTCGAGGTTGCCATCGAGGTCGGTGTCGTAGTGCCACAACGGTTCTTCGTAAGGATTGTTGAGTATGGGGCTTTTATCTGTGTCAATCATAAGGCTCGGCGTGTTTTGGCGCTTTGCCTTTCGATGAGCCACAAATAAAAAACCGCGGACTTCTGTCTGGACGGAGGCTCTGGACTGCCTATAATCACCACTAAACAAGAAAGCCCACGGTATAACACCGCGAGCGTTCTGCCTTCTTGTAGTGGTGACGTCAATTGTCCAGATTTCCGTCCACTTGAAAAGCAAAAACGCTTTATATTATGTCGTTATATTCTCTTTATTCTATTCTGTTTCTTGGTTTTATTGCTGTGGTTTTTATTGGTTTTATTGATAAGTTTTTCTATTATTCTGTGGTGCGGGAAAAACCATTAAAGAAAATCAACCTCAGTTGTCAACGTTCGGGTGCCCCCAGCACGTAGCTGTGGCGTGTTGATGCGTATATCGCAGTCGACAAGACATTGCCCTCTCTCGATAGGATTACATTTTCGTCGTGCAGGTCGTTAATGTAAACAGCGGCTTCGCCGCCCTCGGCTATCCTTTCACCAAATTGTTTTTCGAGACTCTGATCGACATTATCATACCAGCAGTTGACTTTTTTTGCCCATTGCTCTATGATGTCTTCCTGCGCCTTTCCTCGTTGGCACTCTGCTTGGAAACTGAGTTTACCTGAAACTCCGCTATTTGCTGCAGCATCTGCTCCCGCGAGTAGGGATGCAATGACATGCGTTGCACCTCCCGTTGCGCAGCCATGCTGTTCGAACGGTGAAAATCGTTTATATACAAGCCGTCCATTGATAAATAACTCTGCATAATAATCCAATTTTTGCAGACCTTCGGGTGTGAAGCCGTCGGCAATGATGACATTAATCGATTTCCAAAAGTCCGCGTTGTTCATAATGATATAACTTTTATTGTATAGGCGAAAACGCTTTAAATTATGTCGTTATATTCTCTTTATTCTATTCTGTTTCTTGCTTTTACTGTTGTTTTTTATTATTGGTTTTTTATTTGTTTCATGCTGCAAAGGTACACATTTTATCGCATATATGTATAGTTTGATGGTATTATTTGGGCAGGATGGTGTATCTGTTCATCCACAGACTATTGCAACTGAGCCTGTTCAGGACATCACACATCTAACGGCGTTTTGTAATATGATTCTCTCTGAAATCATTACGATGGATGACCTGTTTGAAAAGCCGTCGTTCAATACACGAAAACGATGGCACTATACCGCTTAGCGATGGCTACGCCCAACGGACGTTCTCCATGCCGGCTCCAAGTTCAAAATGGCACTTCACGATGCCGAGATCAATTTTCAAGTAGGTACCTACCAACGCGAAACGTGTGCGTGCCGCCACGCGACCGTCGGGTAGCAGTTCGAACTCAAACTTCTGCATATTCATCGCTGTGGGGGCCAGCACTGCGGCTTCCACTCCGCGGCGGAACCATTCGGGGATGTCGCCTGCTGGAGCCTTGTAGAATTTTTCGACAGGCTTCACCGGGTGTCCGACGCCCTGCGTGGCACCATAGCCAAAAGCGATGACGCCGTGGAGGGTCTCACCTTCGCCGATGGTGTAATGGTCGGGCTGCTTGCTGAATGTCAGGCCCACCCAACAGCTGTTCAGTCCCAGCGTCTGAGCCAGCAGCACGATGCGCTCGCCGTGGTAGCCCAGCTGTTCGTCCATCCCTTTGCGGCAAACGAGGGCTATATAGTTATTTATACCGCTGAATTTGCCGTACTTGGCCAAGCCCTTGGCGAAGGCCTCCGGCTCGTCGGTGACGAGCTGCAGATGCAGTCCCGCCTTGCGGTTGGCCTCCTCGATGGCCGCGTGCAACTGTTCAACCTTCTCGGCCTCAATGGCCTGATTCTTATACTGCCGCACGCTATGGCGCGCGACGATGGCTTCCTGTAGTGTCATTTCAATAAGTAATCAATCAAAAATAGTTTACAAATTAGTGATGACGATTAAATGTGTTTTCGTAATATTTTTTCTCCGCTTCGCTATCGAAAGCTCCACTGGAGCTTTCTTCACCCCTACGGGGCTCAGATAAAACAGAGTATTTCGATTCCGTGGGCTCGCGCCCACGGCTATTATATGCCGCCCCTACGGGGCTCAAAATGAATGTTAATTATGAACAGTTACTTATAATAACCTAAGTTCAACAAATAAATGCGACTTTTACTGAGAATGAGCCAAGGTGAAGAGGGAAAATCTTAAAAACCATCAAAAAGAGAAGGCACGGAGCTAAGGCCGGCCTTTTTGGGCGGTTTTACATGATTTTGGGGAGTTTATGGTCGCGAAAATAGTCGGTGTCGACATAGCGGCCATCCTTGCCGGCGAGAGCCAAACGGAACTCGTCGAAATTGCGGTGCGCCATATAAATAACATTATAAACGTCGCCGACATTGTCGATAAAGTGCGCATCGCTGTCGGTAATGAAATTAAAGCGCTTCAGGTAGGCGAACTTCTTCAGCTGCTCAGCCTTGGTTGTGCGGAAATTGATTTCCAGTCCGTCGGCTTTAATGTCGGGCGGCACAAACCCCAGCTGGCTCATGAGCGAAGTGGTACCCTTGTTGATATGTGCAGGTATAAAAAGGCCTCCAATCCGATGCACCTCTTCGTAGATGCCATCAAGGTCGACGTCTATGGCGTTGAGCAGGTGATATTCCTCTTCGCCCACTATCTCTTCGTTTTCATCCACAATCAGCTGATATCCGAAACGGTCTTCATCGTTAGGAATAGGGGGCAAATGGAGGTCGAGGAATTCCTGAAAAGCATCAAGTTGCTCATCGTTGGCGAAGAAGCAAAGGCAATGTGTCTCCTCCTGCGAAGTCACCTCAACACCGCCGAGGACGTAGAGGCCATTCTCGCGACCAATTTTCTGAGCAACTTTCACTTGCCGCGTGGTATTATGGTCGGAAATGGCAATCATATCCAGTCCTCTCGCCAGTGCACGTTTTACGATGGCCGTGGGGCTCATCTCAAGGTCGCCACATGGCGAGAGGACGGTATGTATATGCAGATCTGCCTTATATGGATGCAGCGTCTCAGGCATTGAGCATCATGTAAATCTTACCGGCGGTCTCGAAGGTCTCTGCATCAGTGCTAAGGAATGGGATACCCTCTTCGTTGCTCTGCTCCAGAGTGTCTTCGCTGGCCGTCTGCCCTTTGACGAGGATGACAGCGGCGAGTTCCTTCAGCGAGGCAATGGCCATGACATTCTTGTGGGTTTGAAGGGTGATCCAGATATTGCCCATCTCGGCATTGCCCATCACGTCGCTCAACAGGTCGCTGACATAGCAGCCTTCCACTTCCTTGTCGAGCCCCTGCTCGCCAGACAGAACCTTGAGGTTTAAAGCCTCTACAACATCTCTTACTTTCATATCAATATAATTATTAATTATTTATCTATAAAATTAATTTTTCTAACAAGACTACAAAAATACAAAAAAAAATCAATCCACAAAATATAATAAGCAACAACTAAAAAAATCACTCGTTGTGATATGGTTCGTTGTGGAGGATAGTGAATGCACGATAGAGTTGCTCAATAACGAAGAGGCGCACCATCTGATGGTTGAAAGTCATGAGCGACAGTGAGATTTTGTCGTGTGCTGCCGCATAAACCGACGGTGCAAAACCATAAGCTCCGCCGACAACGAAAGCCAGATTGCGGACAGAGGCGTTCATCTGTTTCTGCACATACTGCGAGAAAGCCACAGAAGAATATTGTTTTCCGTGTTCATCGAGCAGAACGACGCGGTCTGTTTTTTCCAACTGTTTCAAAAGCGCTACAGCCTCCCGTTCCTTAATCATGTCGGGCGACGCTCCACGTTGGTCCTTAAGGGCCGGGATCACCACAAGCTCGAAATTGATATAGTGTTTCAGGCGGTCGGCATAAATGTCAATACCATGCTGAAGGTATTTCTCGTCGGTTTTCCCAACAACAATAAGACGGAGATTCATGTCAAATGACTATATTGAATAGTATAAAAACCAAGTGATTAGTTTCGTCAACTGCTACTCTATAATCAGATAAATAAATGGTGCCACTTTAAGGGCGCGGCGCATACGGCGGCGCTCGCCCATGCCGTCGGGCTCCCCCATAGGGGCACGGTCGATGCGTTTGTTGCGACGACGTCTAATCCACGCCTTTGGTCCATGGCAGTGGACGTTGCACCTGCCAGGCAGCACAAGCAGACGCCATCCATAGGGTTGAAGCAGCTGGCTGTAGTCGTCGACCGGCATGACGCGGTCCGTCCAGAGGCCCGTAGCCGGGTCGCACGTGTTATGGGGGTCCAGCAGCAAGTTGGGGGCCTGTGCCTCAATGGCTCGCGCCACGTCGTCGTACTTAAGCCCACGGGTATTGTCGGCCCAGAAATCCAACAGACGGTCGGGCATATCGCTATGAATCTTGTGTATATAATCGCGGCGCATCTGCCGGTAGCCCTTTGTAAGCCCATGACCTTTCTCGTTGCGGTCCATAGCCTTGTGCAAGCGGCGAACAGTCTTCTTGTTGAAAGGATTGGAAATGGTTGTGAAGACCATCTTAATTCGTGGTGCCATGCTGTGAATGTCGGCGAAGAGCTCGTCGAGCACATAAACCTGCTGAATCACATCCACCGACACCAGAGCGTCGGGGACAATATTTTTATCCCTGCACCAACGTGCCAGCATCTCCGAACCGCCCTCAATCACCACATCGGGAGCAACGTCCAGTCTACGTGACAGTTCATGAACCGTCTTGACAGCATCCGGACTGCTATCGACATAAATAACACGTCCGAAGCCCGACATTTTGGCCAAGAAGGAAAGCACACCAGCCCCACCGCAATAGTCCACCAGAATGGTCTGCTGTGGAGCCTTGTTGCACATCATCAACACACGGTCGAGAGCCGTCCGGCATATTTCCAAATTATATTCGGCAACGTCGAGCAGACGCCGCAGTGCCTTTCGGCTATCTGACGGTATGTCAAGCTCGCGTGGCTTAATCTGGCTCAACGATGTCAGAAGAGATTGCACATTATTCATAACTTTTTGAATTTTAGCAAGACATCCAACAAACCGTTATAGCACTTGGTAAGCTGGAAGAAAGGAGTTTGGACAGCCCCAAAAGAGCGATAGAAAAATTCCACCCCCTGGTCCATGCCTCCTTCAAAGTCGAAGGCTTTCGTTTTGTCGGACAGATATTTCAGCATGGCCCACATAAGGGTTTCGCTATGGCCGCTGCGATGAAGCGCTGTATTGGCGGCCGACATAAGCGAGTAGGCGCAATTAGCGTCGAAAGCCACAAAACGAGCCATAAGCACACGTCCCTCCTTGTCGTGGAGGGATGCTATAACGCCCTGTCCCCTGCCAATGGCGCTGCTGCACAGCCGGACGATAAGGTCGCGAGGCAACAGGTCGGCTTTGCCCTTGTCGTTCCAATACCGGCGATGCATGTCGGCGAAGCTCTCAGCGTCGAGGTCGAAGCGGACACTGGTGACAGCCTCGAAGCGACGTATTTTCCGCTGACGTTTCTCTTTATCGAAATTCATGAAGAGCCTTTCAGGATCGCTGATATCTGGCAGGCGGTAGGTGTAGCGTGTGGTCTGGCTATATCCCGACCAGAAGAAAGGCAGCCAGTTGGTCACCGACGGAGGGCAATGAAGGCGCACGAAAGCCGGGCGATGTTGGGCGATTTGGGCTATAAGGCACTGAGCCGCTCTATTTTCGAAATCAAGCCGTCGGCTTTCAGTAAGGCCATCGGGATAGAAGTAGAGGGGGCCGCCATACTGGGTAAGCTGAGGCTGAAGTATGTATGTCATGCCCAACTTGCGGCCATAGAGGTATGGCAACACCGCCGACAGCCTGTCGCCATCGTAGGCCAGGGCCACATCCCACGCCTTGCCTTGGCACACCGCCTCCATCCACCAATATTGCAGAAACAGCGGCACATCGTTATGCCGCTGTTCGCAGATGTCTTGATATCTTTCTTTGTTTGTCACTGCATTATAATGGCGACGCGGTTGTTGATAACGCGTCCCTCGTAGGTGTTGTTGTCGCCCACGGGGTCTTCCGCTCCTTTCGCCTCTATCTCGATGCGATAGTCGGCCACACCGCGTGCTATGAGTTTTTTCTTGATCTCCACGGCACGCTGACGCGACAGGCCTTTGTTGTAGGCCTCCGTCCCGGTATTGTCGGAATAGCCGCGGAGCATCACTTCCAAACGCTCATTCTGAATCAGGTAGTTGGCCAAGCTGTCCATCAAGGGCTCATACGATTCCACCACCGTAGCGTCGTTGGGAAAGAAACGGACATCGTTGAACGACCGTGCACCTTCGGCGGCACTGGGGAAGAGGTTGATCTTCTTCGTGCCGAAATAGAGCACCAGACCCACATGTATCAACTGGTCGGCAGGCTGTTCTGCCGTGAAATAGTCTGTGCCAAGCCAATAGCGGTAGTCCACCTGAGCCACCATATACTGGAATTTATTGGTGGGCATATACCATTCAGCCCAGTCTTTGAAAACATAGAGCTGTTCCAACGACTCCTTGCGGCCCTGCTCAGCAAGCTGTTTTTTGGCCTCCTCGTCGGTGACGTTGGGGTTGACGGCGAAAATGGCACACATACGCACCGGTGCACGCGGCACCGTCTCAAGATAGTTCATCACCGGGTTCAGCGTGCCCCACACCGGATGGCGTTCCTCGCATAGGGTAGGGAAAGTCGAGAAATCGAAATTGCAGAAATACACCTTCTTGGCATCAAAAGTGGTGAACTTCCATATCGAGTCATAGTCGCTCTTACGAACCTTCTGCTTGCCATCAACGAAAGGGCTCACCTCTTTGGCTCCCTTTCTGCTATTCTGGGCGTCGACGAAACCAGGAACAATCAAAGCCACTAAAAGCAACAAAATCAGTTTTTTCATGCAACTAATGTTATATGTTCTTCAATTGCGATAACGCAGCAAAGGACAAAATATTATGAAACGATTGATTAATTATTATTTTTTATGATTATCCGAAACGACACAAATTTGAAATCGCGTCTCTTATTCGCTGTAATTGATTTTATTCAGCGGTGCTCATCACCCTTTCAGGGGTCGAGACGCTGGGACGGGTTTGATTTACAGATCCCCAGACTGCACTCCGTTTGTCTGGGGTTATTAAGAATATGCCACGCGCAGGGCTTCTTTGCGCACTCCACTGGAGTTTGCACCCGTCTCCGAGGCTTCTTTCAGCCTTCGTCGAGCTGAGGGTCGACCAAAGTGCCGTCCTCGCAGCACACCACACGCGCGGGGAACTTGTCGATCATCATGAAGTCGTGGGTCGAGATAAGCATCGAGACCCCCGAGTTGCGGTTTATTTCCGTCAACAGATGCATGATTTCGCTCGAGGTTATTGGGTCAAGGTTCCCTGTGGGTTCGTCGGCAATCACCAAGTCGGGCGTATTCACCAATGCACGGGCTATGCCAACGCGCTGACGCTCACCCTCCGAGAGCTTATAAGTCTGGTATGAAGCCTTGTCGGCCACCCCCACCGAGGTAAGCACCTCCATGATGCGGTCGTCGATTAGCTGCTTCTTCTTCCACCCAATGCTGCGGAGCACAAAAGAGAGGTTGTCGTAGACATTACGGTCGGTCAGCAGCTGGAAGTTCTGGAATACGATACCCAGCTTCCGGCGCAGCAGAGGGATCTGTCTTCTTTTTATGGTGTTGAGGTTGAAGCCGCACACCACGCCGCTGCCCACCTCCAACGGGCTGTCGGCATAAAGGGTGCGCAGCAGCGACGTCTTGCCGGCTCCGCTCTTCCCTATCAGATAAACGAACTCACCTTTGTTCATTGTGAAGTTCACATGCCTAAGCACCGTAGCTTCCTCATGACTGATAGTCACGTCGTTCAACAATATAATTTGTTCTTGTTCCATCGTTCAGAATTTGTGCAAAAATACAAAAAAATAAGTATCATGCGAACAATTATCAGAAAAATGTTTCTTATAGCGTCAGTTATATGTTTCTTTCGGCCATAATGTCTTTATGCAGATAATCATTCCTAAAAAAGGGCTCTTCAAAAACTGAAGAACCCTTTTTTGGTCGGGGCGAGAAGACTCGAACTTCCGACCCCTTGCACCCCATGCAAGTGCGCTAGCCAACTGCGCCACGCCCCGATTTCGCTTTCTTTTCTCTTCCGTTCTCCCCCTCAAAAGCGAGTGCAAAAGTACTACATTTTGCGATACTGACCAAATTTTTTTTCAATTATTTTAAATCAGCATCCTCAAAAAGTAGCGTAACTATCTAATCACCACTACAGTTCCATGCTGAACAATTTGTTCGAAAGGATACGTTATTTTATGGCATGAAACGATGTAACTATAGGCTCCTTGAGGACATTTTTCGCCATTTTTGGATGTTCCGTCCCACTGATAATTGAGGTCGAACGACTCGAAGACCATCTGTCCGCGACGATCGTAAATCACCAGATGATATCTCTGAATATCGCGCGCGATAACCTCGAAGGTGCGGTTGGTGCTCTCGTCGGGAGTGAAGGCATTAGGCACCCAGAGGGTGGTATGGTCCACGTAGACGGTCACCGTAGTGGTATCGAAACACATATAGGGGTTGTAGGCCCACAGGCGTACCGTTATCGAATCAACATCGTTGGGCACCACATAGTGAACATCCTTAGTGGTGAAAACCTCGCCGTCGGGGAATTCCCACCGACGTGACGTGGCGTTCTTGCTCAAGTCGCTGAAAACGGCCTCAGTCTCACCCAGCTTCACAGTCTTGGGAGTCACCTCGCCTATGGCCACAGGCTGTTGCTCCACGTTGACAGTGGTCGACTTGCTGTTGCTGCAGGTGCCATTGACGGCATTGACGGTATACACCGTAGTGCTTGCGGGATTGATAATGACGTGCGTGCGTGTCTCTTGTCCGCCGAGCGACGGGTCGGGGGGATTGGCGGTCCACATGAAGCTCTCGGCGGTAGTGGTCAAGGTCAGCTCAGCATCCTCGCCACCGCACACGCCCTCAGTGCCCTCGATAGCAATGGCCGGAACAGTGTCGACGGTAATCAGTATGGAGTCCTTGCCATAGCATTCGGCGCCAGCCGTGAGGCCCATGATTACGAACATCGACGTGGTGTCGGGCGTGTAGACATGAGAGGCCGACGTAACGAAGGTGTCGCCGTTGTCCCACGAGAAATTTGCCGTTCCTGTTGCCGAGATGGTCACCGACTGGCCTTGGCACAGACGCTCTTTGTCGGCCGACACATGCACCTCGGGAAGAGGCACCGCAATGACACGCACCGAATCGTTGTCCTCCCAATACTGGCCATTCCACCAGTAGTATGAGCGAATCCTGTAGACAATATTCTCGTCGGGGAACACGGTGACGATGGTGTCGCGAGTATTGAACGGCGTATTGCTAAGCGAGGTGGTCCAGATGCAGCTGTCGGCGCCATGGATGCAAATCTTCAGGGGCTCGCCGGCGCAGAGTATGGTGTCGCTAATCATCAAGTTGCGTGTTGGGCCGGTGCCGAAAGTGTCGCGCAGCGCATAGGCGAAATTACGCCGGATGCCCACCAGCATGGTGTCGGAGGCATAGTTACCGCAGGCATCCTGCACGTAGCATAGCCATCGGGCATCGTTGGGGTAGGTGTTGACCACGATGGAGTCGCCTGTACGCGGCTGCGATGAGGGGTCCATAAGGTTGGTCCATGTGATGGTACGGTTGGGCATACCGCCGGTGATGACAGAATGCAGCGTGATTATCGGGGAACTGCTCGTCAGCGTGTCGCGCCAGATACTATCCGTTATTTGCAGAACGTCTATAATATTGAATTCCACCGAATCGGACCTCTGGCATCCGTTCTCGGCGCTCAGCACGAATTTGGCTGTCTCGATGCCGGTGCCGTTGCCTTCGGCTATTCCGTCCATGTAGGGCGAGAGGACAAGCTGGAAAGTGTCGGTGTTGGCCGGGAAGTAGTAGTAGGGGTTCATGATGGCGAAGTCGACGCCATTGGTGGCGGTGCCCTCAAACTCAACGTTGATGCGCGTGGCGGTAGACGACTGCTGTGGACGGCTCATCTGGATTGTGGCCTCACAACCCTCATAAAGGTCGCTTGTCGCTGTAGGGTTGGCAGCGTTAATGAAATTGAACGATATAGCATTCGACGTCAAACTGTTGGCTTCAAGAAACACACAAGAAGGAAGAGCTTGATCAGAGGCATTGCACACAGCCATCTTGAGGTGGTAGGTCTGGCATGGAACCACCTTGGCCTCGGCAGTCAACACTGTTGTGAAACCGTCCATGTGTTTCACGTAGGTCTGGCTCTGGTTGTTGACGAAATATTGTCCGTTGCTCGGGTCGCACGGCGTATATGAACCATACGAGGATGTTCCGAAGATGGTGCTGATCGTTACCGGCGTTTCGGTGCCCGGCACAAGGGCAATGTTCTTAGCCGAATACATACCTCCATTAGGATTCACGCCCGACAGGAAGAAGGCAAAAACGTCATTATATTGAGTGCATTCATAGCCATAATACTCTTCAGAAGCAAATACATAGCGGAATTTGATGGAGTCGGAGCGCGGCACGAAATCGAACTCCAGCAGTGCGACGTTATTAGTTGCGTAGGGGCTTGAGAGGTTTGTAAGGTCGGCATCAGTATATGAACTGCATGTTGAAGTCGCGCCCCCACTCGTTGAATTTATATAAGCCAACGAACTGGCTGAAAGTACTATACCCTCCGACATGCCGAGGTTGGTCTGCTGGGCGCCAGTGGTGAACTTGCCCACGCCGTCGCAGTTTATGCTTGTCAAGCTGCCATTGAACTTGACGTTGTAGACTTCCACACCCTCGCCAAGCAGCACATTGCGCACCAGCGAGTCGGGCGTCCAGTTGGTGAGCGTGGTGCCGTCCTGCATCTGCAATTGGGCACTGGCATTCCCACCGTTTAACAACACGAACAGCGCCACCATCATAGCGGCAACAATATATGAATCAACTCTTTTCTTCATAATTAGCACATATTTAACCGTGCAAAGATACACATTTTTTTGAAATTAGCGAGCAAAATATCTTTTTATGAACAATAAACAGCCGCAAGATTATTTTTTCCTGATTGTGAACGATACGGTACGGGAGGAGACCGCCGCGGGGTTGTCATCAGAAAGCCTATTGTCGTAGGGAGGCAGTCCTACGGGGGTGCCTGAACTTGAGTTGATAGCCTGTACCGACACGCCTTTCTTAACCATACGTTCGGTGATGGAGCGCAGCCGAGCCTGGTTCAGCAAGGAGCAGAAGGGCAGGTCGTCGCTGAGGTCGTAGGCCGAGACGAGGTCGATTGTCAGATGAGGATTTTGGACAAGGAAGAGGGCAATGGAATCGACGTGGGCACGCCCTTGGGGCGAAAGTTCGCTGGTTACCGATGAGCGGAAAAGGTCGTCGAAGCGATACACGCCACCTATGTTGTAGGCACTAAGCTTCACGTCGAGTGGCATAGGGGCGTAGAGCTGCTCCTCGCCATAGCGAATAGCGGAGACCGGCTGGTTAAAGGCGAAGAAGTCATCGGCATGCACCATCAGTTCGTAGTCTTCGTCGGCCTGGAGGAAAAGAGAGTAGTTGCCATGGCTGTCGCATGTCGTGGCGGTTATGGTGCCCCTTGTGTCCCTGGCCTTCACAGAGGCCGCCGGCAAGGGGGTGCCAGCCATGTCGGACACCGTGCCGGCCAACACAACGCAAGCCAGCCCACCCCTGAAAGCGAAGAAACGGTCCGTAGTGCGGTCGGTGGAGTCAAGTGCCTCATGGCGCACCAACCACAGCCCGTAGCTCATATTTGTGGCAAAGGTGATAGCCATATCGTTCTCTGGCGAGCAGAACGGAGCCTCCATGCTGTAGGCGTTGCAGCGCCCGATGGGGAACATCATCACCGTATCGCCGGTCTGTTCGCTGGCCACAAGGCGTGCGGCATACAAGTCAAGGCCTCTCCCACCCTCTTTGCCATTGGAGGAATAGAGGAGGAAGTCGCCGTATAAAGCCGGCGTTTTCTCATCGCCGTCGGTGTTGATGCGATGGCCGATGTTCTGAGGATATTGCCACTCGTCGCCACGCAGCTGGCTGTACCACAAGTCGCTGCCACCAAATCCCAAGGGGCAGTCGGAGGCGAACACCATGGTGCCGCCATCGGCGGTGAACACCGGATGCTCTATGGCAAACGAAAAACGGGCGGGGCGCACATGGCGAACGCTATACTTCCCGGGCTTTCGCTCATAGTATTCATACAGTTGGCTGCTGCCTTTCGAGTCGCGTTTGGTAAAAAATAGCGAGCCCGTTTGCAAGTTGCGCACAGCGTAGACCATCTCGGGGTCGATGGCAATCAGGGCGGTGTCCACTTCAAGGTCGCCGATACGCCCGTCGGAGTAGGACGCCACAAAGAGCATCCCGCCCGACGAGAAGTGCAGCCGGCCGTCGAGCATGAACATATCGTCGAGTAGAGCGGGAAGCCTCAAGTCGGTGATCTCGCTGCTCGCCACCGGACTATTAACAATCTGCTGGGCTTCAGCAGAGTAGTAGAAGTGAAGGCATAATAAAAGAGCGGCTAAAGCGGAAAATCTTTTCATCGTTTAAATAAGAACGAGGGGTAGGATTTCAGACATTTCGGTGATGTAGTGGAACGTAAGGCCTTTGAGATATTCGGGGGTGATTTCCTCCACGTCGCGACGGTTGTCCTCGCAGAGCACTATGTCGGTAATGCCGGCACGCTTGGCGGCGAGGATTTTCTCGCGGATGCCACCCACAGGGGTCACGGCGCCGCGCAGCGTGATCTCGCCGGTCATGGCGAAGTCGGCACGCACCTTGCGGCCAGTGAAGGCACTTACCATGGCGGTGAACATGGTGATGCCTGCCGACGGGCCGTCCTTGGGTGTGGCCCCTTCGGGAACGTGGATATGTATGTTGTTGTTCTCGAACAAGCTGGTGTCAATGCCCAGGCTGGTGGCATTGGCTTTGAGGTATTCGAAAGCAAGCGTTGCCGATTCTTTCATCACATCGCCCAAGTTGCCGGTCATGGTCAAGTTGCCCTTGCCTTTCGAGATACATGCCTCGATGAAGAGGATGGTGCCGCCCACCTGGGTCCATGCCAGTCCGGTGACGACGGCCACACGGGGCTCAGGGCCGCGGCGCTCGCTCTGGTGGATGGGCATTCCAAGAATGGCGCCAAGCTCGCTGGCAGCCACCTTTTTGCCCATCTCCTTGCCTTCCGAAATCTTCACGGCACGGTTGCGTATCACCTTGGCAATCATCTTCTCCAGCTGACGCACACCCGATTCGCGCGTATAGTCCTCGATGATGCCGCGCAGTGTGTCAGCGGGGAACGAGAAATCGCCACGCTTGAAGCCATTCTCCTTCAGCTGCCGCGGCACGAGGTATTGCTTGGCAATCTGGAGCTTTTCCTCTAAGATATAGCCCGGCACCTCGATGATTTCCATACGGTCGATCAGAGCCGGGTGGATGCCCGCCGTGGTGTTGGCAGTAGCCACGAAAAGCACGTTGGAGAGGTCGTAGTCGACATCGAGATAGTTGTCGTGGAATGCCATGTTTTGCTCGGGGTCGAGGACTTCGAGCAGGGCGGCCATGGGGTCGCCGCTGAAGTTGTTGGCCTGCACCTTGTCGATCTCGTCGAGGACGAAGACGGGATTGGCCACCTTAGCCTTGAGCATGCCGTTGATGATACGTCCGGGGAGGGCTCCGACGTAAGTGCGGCGATGGCCACGGATCTCAGCCTCGTCGTGCACACCGCCCAGAGCCACACGCACATACTGGCGTCCGAGGGCCGTGGCGATGGACTTGCCGAGTGAAGTCTTGCCGGTGCCAGGAGGGCCCACGAGGCATAGCACGGGCGACTTGCGCTGCTCCGTCAGGTTCAGCACCGCCATCATCTCCAGGATACGCTCCTTGGCCTTCTCCAAACCAAAATGGTTTCTATCCAAACGTTTACGTGCCAACGAGATATCGCTATTGACATCGCCACGCACGCCCCACGGCAAGTCAAGCATCAGGTTGAGGTAGTTGACCTGCATGCTGTAATCCGGCGATGCCTGCGGCATTCGCTCCACCTTACGAAGCTCACGCTCGAAATGCGCCGCCACCTCCTGAGGCCACTGTTTGCTCTTGGCCTTTTCGCGCATGAAAGCTATCTCCTCGCCGTTTGAATAGCCGCCCAGTTCTTCCTGGATGACATGCATCTGCTGGTTGAGGAAGTACTCGCGCTGCTGGCGGTCCATCGAGACGCGCGTCTTCTCCTGTATCTCGTGCCGGAGGTCCTCCACCGACATCAAGGCCTGAATATGACGTATCAGGCTCATCATACGCTCGGCATAGGAGGGCATTTCCAAAAGATTCTGTTTGGCAGCCACCTCAATATCTACGTGCGAAGCTATGAAGTTTATCAGCATACGCTGCCCTTTGATCTCGCGCAGCGTCTTGATGGTGACATCGTTGGGATTGACCGACTTAAGGTAGGCTATATATTTACGCACCAATATCTTGGCCGTTTCCCGTTCTTCTTTCGAGAGTTGCTGTCCGGAATCGGCATTGACGAAGGGGCGTCGTTCGCCATAAAGGTACGGCTTGGTTTTCACAATGTCGCCCAACGTGAAGCAAGCCAGGCCACGGAGGATGGCCACCACTTCGTTGTTGGGCATTTCAATCACCTTCACCACCTGGGCCAGGCCGCCGACATCGTAGAGCTCCGCGCGGCTCGGGAGGTCGGGGACCTCGGTGCGCTGGGCTACCACGCCAATATAGTTGTCAGTCTCTGCCACGTCGCGCAACAGCCGCAACGACATGGTGCGAGCCACGTTGATAGGGGTAATGGTGCCCGGAAAGAGCACGTTGCCTGTTATGGGAAGTATGGGGATGACATCAGGGGTCTCGGCATCAGGATTGAACAGGAAGTCCTCGATGTTGTCGCCATCGGCCATGGGAAGCACCTCGATAACAGAGGATGTGAGTATGGTGTCAGCACCTGCGTCGTGAAACAGTTCGTCAATATATTTGTTGTTCATATCGTCCATATATGTACAAGAATTTTACGACCATACCTGTTAAATGTTTCAGTCGTGTCATAAAAAAAAGCTCTTACAAGAAGAGCTTTTTCCTAACATTTAACCTAAAACAAACTACTTTCCTTATTTTTTATTGTACCTTTTGTACTTGCTCATGAACTTGTCGACGCGACCAGCGGTGTCAACCAGCTTCAACTTACCCGTGAAATAGGGGTGCGAAGTGTTGGAAATCTCAAGCTTCACAACAGGATATTCGTTGCCGTCGGTGTAGACTACGGTCTCCTTGGTGTTGGCGCAGCTCTTGGTGAGAATCATATTGTCGTTTGACATGTCCTTGAAGACGACAAGTCTGTAGTTGGATGGATGGATTCCTTTTTTCATGTTTCGTGCCGTTTTAAACAGTGGTTTTATAAACGATTATGTTACTTTTTTCTTCGGTTTTGAGTTTGCAAAAGTACACACATTTCCGGAACTGACAAAATATTTTTTTACTAATTTCCAAAAATAATATATATTTGGTTGATATTAAAACACTTCATAAACAGAAAATATTTTTCAACCTTGAATTAACAATTAAAATAAATCGCAAACGTTATAAACCCAAAAAAAAGAAACAATGAGTATAACGAAACGCAGCAGATACACAATAATGTGGGTAGACGAAGAGAAGGACACGCTCGGATTCGCCGACCTTTGCCGTCGCCACGAGATTGAGGTGCACCAATACTACAACTGGGAGCGTGCACGCACGGCACTCAACAACTATTTCGACCGCTATGCCGCCGTGGTGCTCGACGGACGCTGCGTGATAAACAGCGGCGAAGAGCCCAGCCCCGACTTCCTCTACCAGGTGGTGCGCGAGATGGAGACTATCTTCGCGCAGCATGAATCCACACTTCCCTGGTACGTGCTCTCGAGCGGCACAGAGCCAGACTTCGAGCGCACCCTGCAACGCATAGCCATGGGCAACCGCAGCGAGAAAGAGGACGTATGGGGACGGCTCTACTACCGCAAAAACGGCGACTTGCAAGACCTATGCCTCTCCATACGTCATGCGGCAGCACAAAGCAAAGACAACAAGATCCGAACCCTCTACCGCGACGTGTTCCAGACCATGGACCGCTACTTCACGCCCGATGCCAAGCAGGTGATGCTCGACATACTAAAGGCGCTGCACTTCCCCGAAGAGAACCGCAATTTCGACCCCGTGCTCTACTACACACAGCTGCGCCGCATCCTGGAGCACCTGTTCCGCGCCTGCAACCGCATAGGGGTGCTGCCCGACGAGGTGTTGGGGCCGGGCGACAAGGTGAACCTCTCCAACTCGTCGCTCTACCTTGCCGGACGCGACGTGAACCTCGGCGGCCGCACGGTGCGCTACCGCCGCCCCGGACAATATGTGTTCCCCCCTGTGGTGGCGCAGATCGTGAAAAGCATCCTTGTGGTAGCCAATAAGAACTCGCACACCGTAGAGCTGGACACCCTTGGACGCACCGTGATACAGGACTACTACAATTCTCTTCATTCCAACAACTTCCTATTCGGCTACGCGCTGCATCTATGCGATGTCATCATTTGGTTTGGCCGCTATAGTGGGCAACACCTCCGAGCGTTGCAACAGTAGTGGGCAATGCCTCCGAACGTTGCCAATGCAAAGACAAACCGATGCCAAAGGTATTGGTCGGGTTGGGAAACCCGACCTCCTACATCAAAAGGCTCACACATATAATTTTCGCGGCATCCGGATTCATTTTCCGAAAAAAGAAGTACTTTTGCAAAAAAAATTGAAAACGAAAACAATATTTTAACACAATGAAAAAGATTTTTTTAATGGCAGCTGTAGCCTGCATGGCATTGGTGGGCTGCAAGCAGAACAGTGAGCCAGCACAGGCTCAGGAGCCCCAAGATGAAGGTGCAACGGTGTACATGACCACCGAGGTCAGCCCCGAGGCTCTCATCAACATCTACGAAGCCCTCGGCGTGAAGGCCGAAGGCCGCGTGGCAGTGAAAATCAGCACCGGCGAGGCCGGCGGCAACAACTACCTTCATCCCGAGCTGATTGGCGACTTCGTGAAGCACGTGGGAGGCAAACTCGTGGAATGCAACACCGCCTACGGCGGATCGCGCCAAGAGACAGCAAAGCACATGAAAACCATCGAAGAGCATGGTTTCAACACTATCGGCGGCGTCGACATCATGGATGCCGACGGCGAGATGCAGATTCCGGTGCGCGACACCACCTACATCAAGTACGACATCGTAGGCAAGAACCTTGCCAACTACGACTTCATGATCAACCTGGCCCACTTCAAAGGGCATGCCATGGGCGGCTTCGGTGGCGTTCTGAAAAACGCCAGCATCGGTGTGGCCTCCACTGCCGGCAAATGCTATATCCACAGCAACGGCGAAGACACCAACCCCGCCACCACATGGAGCAACCTCAAGGAGGAGAACCAGGACAAATTCCTGGAGTGCATGGCCACGGCAGCTGCTGCCGTACATGACTATATGAAAGGCAAAGTGCTCTACATCGCCGTGATGAACAACATCAGCATCGACTGCGACTGCGACGGCAACCCCCACGCCCCCGAGCTGAAGGATATGGGCATCCTGGCCTCTACCGACCCCGTGGCTCTCGACCAAGCCTGCTACGACCTGGTCTACAACCACAAGGACAGCGAGGGCGACAATGCCGCCAGCCTGCGCCAACGCATCGACAAGCAGCACGGCATCCACACCGTGGAGCACGCCGAAGCCATAGGCCTCGGAACCCGCAAATACCACATCGTCAGCATCCAGAAATAAGCGCCGCTGAAACTCTTTCAACAAAAAAAAACGATGGAAGACGCTTTCCATCGTTTTTTTTATGCCTGTCCGACCAATAACTACACAGCGAGAAGGACCAAGAGTTGCGCGGTGAAGATGCGGAGGAACATGGTGAGGGGATAGACTGTGGCGTAGCCAGTGTTGGGGAGTTTGCAACCCTCGGGGGCCACAGTGTTGGAGAATGCCAGCACCGGAGGGTCGGTGTGCATACCTCCTATGGCACCAATGAGGGTATAGTAGTCGGTCTTGAGCACCAGCCGGCAGAAAAGTCCTACAAGCATGGGCGGCACCACGGTGATTATGAAGCCGTAGAGAATCCACATGTATCCGCCAGCCTGAATGGTGCTCACGAAACTGGAGCCGGCGCCGAGGCCCACACCGGCAAGGAAGAGGGCTATACCCACCTCGCGAAGCATCCAGATGCCGTGGCTCTCGGTGAACTCGGTGGTGAACCATCCGCGCTTAATGCCCAGCCAGCTGCCCACCAAGGCAGCCACAAGAGGGCCGCCGGCAAGGCCTAACTTGACCGGAGCCGACATCCCCACGGGGATAGGGATACTGCCCAGCACTATGCCTATGGCTATGATAACAAAGATAGGTATAAGAGTGACTTTATGCCGCTGAGCATCGGTGGTGGGCTGCTTGTCGCGCAAAGGTTCCGAGTTGTCTACCACGGGTTCTTTCCCGAGGTCGATGCGGCACAGGGGGCGCAGCACTATGCAGGTGAGTATCATACCCACCACGGCCAGCGGATAGGCCACGGCATAGCCGTTGGCGAGGCGGTCGGCCACATCAGTCATGCCGAGGTCGCGCACCGCCTGCTGAGCAGCAGAAAGTCCCGGAGTGTTGGTTACGGCACCGGTGTAGACACCGGCCATATCGAAGAGGCTCTCGCCAGTGGTTTTCGCCACAACAACAGTGATGACAACACCAAGGGCGACATTCACAAGGACCATAATGTTGAGGGCCAGACCGCCTTTCTTGAACGAGCGGAAGAAGCCCGGCCCCACCTGGAGGCCCACGCCAGTGACGAAGAGGATTAAGCCAAACTCCTTGATGATATGGAGCATATCGTGGTTGCAGCTAACGCCGAGAGCACTGAGGAGGATGCCAACGAAAAGCACCCATGTTATGCCAAGGGTGATGCCCTTGAATTTAAGCTTGCCGAGAAGAAGACCGGCGAAGATGGAGACGGAAAGCATCAACACAGTGGTGCCCACGCCTCCGTTGGTGAATAAGTTGATAAGCCAGTTCATGGATTGGAGTTTTTTTTTCGTGCGACGCAGTCGCACGACAGCCGACAGGCGGCAACAAAACAAGCCGACAGACGGCAGGAAAACAATTTTATAACAATATGAAAATTAGGCCACACGCAGTGGTGACAGCCTAATTTTCATGATTTTAAGAATATGATGCAAAATACACATCAAACGCCGGATGTCAGTCGCCGAGGGTGGCAACCATAACAGCCTTGATGGTGTGCATGCGGTTCTCAGCCTCGTCGAAGACGATGCTGTTCTCGCTCTCGAAGACCTCCTCGGTGACCTCGATGCCATCCAGGCCGAACTGCTTGTTGACGTCGCGGCCCACCTGGGTCTCGAGGTTGTGGTAGGCCGGGAGGCAGTGCATGAATTTGCACTTGGGGTTACCGGTGTTCTTCATCATCTGAGCGTTGACCTGGTAGGGCATGAGCATGTCGATGCGTTCTTTCCACACCTCGGCTGGCTCACCCATGCTCACCCACACGTCGGTGTAGATGAAGTCGCAGCCCTTAACGCCGGCCACGGGGTCGTCGGTGACGGTGACCTTGGCACCCGTCTCCTTGGCGATTTCCTGGCATTTCTCGATGAGCCACTGCTCGGGCTGGAGTTTCTTAGGAGCTATGATGCGGACATCCATGCCCATCTTGGCACCGCCCACCATGAGGCTGTTGCCCATATTGAAGCGCGAATCGCCCACATAGGCGAAAGTGACCTGGTTGAGGGGTTTGTCGACATGCTCCTGCATGGTGAGGAAGTCGGCGAGGATCTGGGTGGGGTGGCTCTCGTTGGTGAGGCCATTCCAAACGGGAACACCGGCATATTTAGCCAGTTCTTCTACGGTCTCCTGCTTGAAGCCACGGTATTCGATACCGTCGAACATACGACCGAGGACGCGTGCGGTGTCCTTCATGCTTTCCTTGACGCCAATCTGGCTGCCGGTGGGGCCGAGGTAGGTGACATGAGCACCCTGGTCCTTGGCGCCGACCTCGAAGGCGCAACGTGTACGTGTGGAGGTCTTCTCGAAGATGAGGGCAATGTTCTTGCCTGTGAGGGTGGGCTGCTCGCAGCCTGCATATTTGGCGCGTTTCAGGTCGCGTGCCAAGTCGAGCAGATAGTTGAGTTCCTTCGGGCTGAAGTCTAATATCTTCAGGAAATTACGGTTTCTTAAATTATAAGCCATTGTATTTGATTTTAAATTGTGATTCTATTGAAAGATTTCTAGAGGTTCTAGAGAAAAAAGCTTTTAAATGTTCACTTTACTATTCTTGTGCCACAGTGGGGGTTGTCGAGTTGGCCGGCTTCGGTGATGATACACTCTTTGCCGCCGTGCTCAACGAACATGATGGCTGCGCGCACCTTGGGGGCCATGGAGCCTTCGGCGAACTGGCCTTCCTCAAGATACTGCTTGGCCTGAGCCACGGTGATGGTGTCGAGAGCCTGTTCGTTGTCCTTGCGGAAATTGATGTAGACCTTGGGGACATCGGTGAGGATATAGAACTCGTCGGCGCCAATCTCAATGGCGCAGAGAGCGCTGGCGAGGTCCTTGTCGATAACGGCCTCTACGCCAGTCACGCGGTCGCTTTCCTCCACGCAGGGAATACCGCCACCGCCCACGGTGACGACCACGTTGCCCTGCTTGGCAAGTTGCTCGACGACCTTGATATTATTGATACGCACCGGTTTGGGCGAAGCCACCACCTTGCGCCAGCCGTTGCCCTTGGGGTCTTCCTTATACTTAGCGCCAGTCTCGGCGGCGAGAGCGTCGGCCTGTTCCTTGGTGTAGTAGGGGCCTACGGGCTTGGTGGGGTTCTGGAACATGGGGTCGAGCTTGTTGACGGCCACCATGGTGACCAGCGTCACCACATTGCGTTGGATGTCGTGGCGTGCCATGACGTTGCGCAGGCCCATCTCAATCATGTAGGCTATGCTGCCCTGCGTCTCGGCCACGCAGAAATCCATAGGCATGGCCTCGATGCCCTTGGCACGGCCGGCCTCATGCTGCAGCATGACGTTGCCCACCTGAGGGCCATTGCCATGCCCGATAACGATATTGTAGTTACGTTTAAGGAGATTGCAAAGGCTCTCGCAAGTCTGCTCGACGTTGTCGAGCTGTTCCTTGTATGTGCCTTTCTGACCGCTGCGGAGCAGCGCGTTGCCGCCAAAAGCGACCACTGCAAGTTTCTTCATTTATTGTTTAATTGACTAATATTCAAAAAAATTGCACTTCCTTTCCTCCATGGAAAGAAAGTGCAAATATACAACATTTTTCAAGATGCGCTCAATAAATTGTATTTTTCAACAATATATTCTGTTTTAGTGACGAGGGCTACATTATATCGATGCCGAAAGTGAGCATCAAGGCCCATGATTTGCGTTTGTCGCTCTTGTAGGAGAAGTTGTAATCCATTTGCCTTATCCTATCATCTTCGAAGCCGCTGCCGCCGAAGGAGAAGACTGGGAGGTTGTACTGAGCTGCGGCTCCCACCCACATGGTCTCACTGAAATGATAGTTGAAGCCCAGGCGGCCCATGATGCCGAAGTCGATGTTGGGCATAGCCATACTGGATTTTTCTGCATCATGCCAATCCACTTCGTTGGAGGCTGCGCCAACCGTCTCAACCGAGCGCACCTTCTGCCCGACAAGAGCATCAACATAGGGTCCCAGGTCGAAAGCGATACCGAATTTTTCGGCAAGGGTCAGCTCGCCGGCAAGGGCAATGGCGACGTCTATGGCGCTGATTTTGTTCTCGAACTCGTATACGGCATTGGGTTTTGCCACAGAGCCATTGAAAGTGGCCGAGGTACTATGGGTCCCGTAGAAGACATCAAGACTGGCACCGAGTTTGAACGTCTCCGTCCTGTCGCGGAGGGTGGATGTAGTAAATCCGACATAGAAACCGGGTTTATAGTCTATGTTTTCCGGGGTGCGTTCCACAAGGCCATAAGTACCCCAGTCGTCGGCAGTCTTTGGAGAATAGTACGTCATACCCGACGAAATGTTGTTGATACCGATGTGAAGATTGACGCGACCGGCATGATTGGCAGTTCCAACATTGTAGAACTGCGCATTGGCTGTGCCAAGGCAAGCCAACGCCACTAAAGAAAGTAAGATTTTTTTCATCATTATAGATTTAAATTATCAATCATAATCCATTATTACGGCACCAGGCCTATATTAATGCCCATCCGGAAGAAGTTGGCACTGAGCGCGCTGGAGCGATAGCCGCCATTCAGGGGGAAGACATCGCCCAAATAGGCCGGGATAATGGTGTAGCGCACATAGTAGCCGAAGAGGATGTGGTCTCTGAAGATGTGGTTGCGTCCCAGTTCAAGATGCAAGCCAAACGTGGAGTAGGACTCTTTCAGGCCGGCAGGAGCTTCCTTGAGCTTAAGCATCGGCAGGTCGGCGCCCAGCTGCCAATAGTAGCCCAGCGGGGCGAGGTCTTGATAGCAGCGCCAGCCCAACGATAGGGAGAACTGGTTCATTGCATGCCTCTTGTCATTGTTGACGTCGTCGTAGTAGCTGGTGGCCATAAAGCCGGCTCGAAGTTGCAGCGAACTGCTACGGTTCACAATATAAGCCAGTTCGGCATCGGCTCCCAGCGAGAACGGCGAGCCGGCTTCGTCCACTTCATTGCCAGTCAATGATGAGAATGCGGCAGCCAGGAGGCCAATAACGCGAAAGCCGGTATTGGGCGAAAGCGCCACATTGAAGCGCGAGCCCATATAGCCCGGGGTTTTGGTGAGGGTGTCGAAGTCGATGTTGAGGAAATGGTCGTAGAGCGAAGAGCGTACGCGCGCCGGCTCGTCTTTGAGTTCATACAAGTGGACCGTCTTGCTCTGATGCGCGCCCTCGCCGAGGTCTATCTGCAGGCTGTAGACCATCGTAGCTTCGCTATGAGCCACAATTTTATTGATGATCAGAGGTGTTACGGGCAGGACCCATATCCACCACGCATAGAAATCGGCGCCGCGGTTCGTAAGGTTTTCGCGGTTCAATACAACAGACATATTGACAGAAGAGGCATCGTAGTGCGCTGCCAAGGCGTTCATTTTTGGCTGCATAGAGAGGTGCATGTCGAAATCGCCCTTGGTTTGCCAGAACTCCCCTACCCACTCGTTGAGGTCTACCCACTCGTTGTAGCGTTCGGCCGACGTCATGTCGTGAAGGCTTTGGTCGGAGAAGTCGACCGAGCCGATACCATTGCGGGCTGCGGCATCGCGTATGTGGTTATTAAGGACATACTCGTTGGCGTTCGACTGTTTGATGTTCAGCTCGCCGCTTTGTTTGCTCACCACGTAATAGGTGGGGCAATAGACAAGCTGGTTCTTTGGCGAGGAAGCCGAAGTCTTTGGCTGTTCCGTTTTTTTCAGGTGTTCAGACATATAGCGTGTCAACGCATCGCCATCCTGCATCAGGTCGGTGAAGGCATAGGCATGCACATCGTCTTCCTTTTGTTGCTTCTTTTTACGCTTCAGACGCTCGTATTTCGACAGGTTTGCCGTGCCGGCAGTGTCAGCCTGTTGCTGTCTTGGCGGGGTGGCGGAGAAAAAAGCGGTGTCCATCTGATATTGGGAATGGAGGTCGGCAAAGATATCGGCAGTCATGTCGGCAATCTGCCTGTCGTTGGGGAAGCGGAGAAGACATTTCCAGAGGTGGCGAGCGGTGATAAGGGCCATATCATCATTTTTGATGCGTCGGAAGAAGTAGTAGCACTGCTGCACCTCGCCCTCGAAATCCTTGTAGTCGCCCACGGCCTTGCTGGTGTTGGTGTAGGTCTTGAACTTAGAGAGGCCATAGAGGGCCTGACACAAGGCCCGGTTGACGAAGAGGTTGTCGGGGTGGTCGCGCAGGAGGAGGAAGCTGTCGTAGAAAGCACGCACATATTCGGCATAGATAAGGTTTTGTCGCACACACTCGAACCGAGCCAGATCGCGGATTTTCATAAATTCCTGCTCGGTGACGGTCACGAAGCGGTGCCCCCCGTTGTTGTTGCCTATGATGCGCGATGTGGCGTTGCGACGTTTAAGGATATTGGGGTGGGTGGAGAGCGAGTCGTTGTAGTCGTCGCGTGCCGTGATAGGGTCCACCTGACGCATGAAATAGTCGGAGGACATGGAGTAGTAGGGCGTGTTGAAGAAAGCGGTGTCGAAAGGCACCTCGTCGAAAGGCAGGTAGCCATACTGAAGCACGTCGAACACGCCATTCATCACCCCCTTGTCGTAGGGGCTGGGCAGGAAGAACATAGCGATGCCGATGCTGTCGGCCTCGCTTTCCATCTCGCGCGAGCGGTTGTGGTACTTGATGAAATCGCGCATTTCCTGTGTCTCAGCCTCGATATCGTCGCTGTCGCGTTTGCGTCGCGAGATTTCCTCAATAGAGTGTTTGCGGAGGTAGTGCACAATCTCGTGGCTGATGACGAAAGCCAGCTGAGCCTCATCCTCCACTTGAGCGATGAGGCCAGTGCAAACGAAAATCATGCCCTGGCCAGTGGCGAAAGCGTTGACGTCGGGCGACTTGATGGTATAGAACCGCAGCTCGTCACGCAGCGTGGGGTAGTCTTTCAGAAGAGTGTCGGCAATGCGCTCCACCATACGAGTTATGGGGTCGCCGAAGAGTATACGTCCAGAGGCTATGGTGCGTGTCAGCTGGTAGGAGGCGCGCAAAATCTTGTCGCGATTGCGCAGTTTGCCATCGTTATAGTCGCGCACGCGTTGTTTGTCGCTGGCGTAGAGTTCGTCGAGGCTCATGCGCAGGTCGGCGGGCATGGGGCCTTCCGAATGCAGACCGTCGAAGTGGTCAAGGTCATAGTTCTGCTGCGCTGTCGATGGGCCGGCGAAAAAGCAGCACAGGACTATGGCAAGAGCATTAAGGGCAAGACGTTTCATAGATATTTCAATATGGCGACATACGATTTAAACTGTTGGGAAAGGAAGAGCATATAGCTGCCGTCGGCGAGGAGATGCGGGGCGCCGATGCAGAAGGCCTTGGAGGGAATCTGGAGAGCCTGACGGCTGACGTTGCCCTGCTTGTCGAAGGTAAGGGCGAGGAGTATTTGTTTAGCCTTGTCGGTGGAGGTGGGCTTTAATGGGGTGTCGGGCTTAGCCTCCAGGTTCTTGGGATCCTCCATATAGAACATCGTATATTTCCCATCATGGACAAAGAGTTTGGAATTGACAGCATTGGTAGCCTCGGCAGGTGTCTGCACCTCGCGGTTGATAATCTTCTGCCATACAATATGGCCGGCATTGTCGATACGGTATACCAGCACACCCATATAGGCCGTGAATGTCGGCACATGGTTCACCAGCAGGTTGTAAGAGCGTTCGAATTCCACCACAGTGCCGTTGTTGTCGCAAACGGCGTTGACGAAACTCAATTTATCGGTAGAGACCACTTTCATCCTATTGCGGTGCGACACGTTGCAAAGGTCGCACACGTCTTCCTTCGTGAAGACTTTCTTCTCGAAGAGTGTCACGCGTTTCTCGCGGGTGTCGTAGACCAAAGAATAGAAGCCCGAGCTCCAGCGCGACCCGTTCTTCTCCAGTTCCTCGCCACGCAGGAGTCCTGTACAGTAGATCTTGCCGCCATCATAGCGCACAATCTCCATGGTCTGCATATCCTCCCACTGGCCCACGTCACTGTATCGTGCCTCGCTTTCGCCGTCGAGCACCGCAAATTCAAGGCGTATGTCATCGCTGTTCTTTTTGTTGTAGAAGCCGCCCAGCAGCACTTCGCCGCTGTCGGTAACCATATAGTCGTCGATGACGTCCATGTGGAAGTCCATGCTCCACAGTTCTTCCAACTGGGTGTCGTAGAGGTTGATGACCCATTCGGCATCATTGTCCTGGACCAGGGCGAACATAATGCTGAGCCATTCCTGCGATTGCGATGAGCCGACAAAGGTGAAGGTTTTCTGGTCCTTGCCTTTCTTGAACGAAGCCAGCTGGTGCTCGTTCTTCTTCTGAAGTGTCTGGGGGTCGAACGAGAGGCGGTAAGCGTTGTAAACCTCGTCGGTGCTCTCGGTCATAAGCAGGTCTATTGAACCTTCGTTGGCGAAGCCTCCGTATAAGGTTTTCTCTTTCTCGGCGGGCAATTCAACGCGGCCTTTTTCGTTCAGGTCGCGGTCGTAAGCCACCAGATATGGCTTCGACTTCCGCTCGTCGGTGAAACGCATAAGGTAGATTGTGTTGTCCAACGAGCCAATGAAACCCGTGCGTTGAATAACGGAGCTGCGGTTATAGCTCAGCGATTTCGACTCGGTTCCGAGAGTAATGTTCCACTGTTGCCCCATGGCGTTGTGCAACAGTGCGAAAGCAAAGAAAAAAAATAATAATTTCTTCATAAAGGTACTGTTTGAAAGTTAAGTAGGTATGTTGAATTGTGTAATTTGTTTAATTATTTTTTATTTATGAAAGTTCAATACACTACATGGCAAGCCCATCAAAAAAATCTTATCTGCTGGAAATGGCCATTTCCTATATATATTTGTTGGGAGCCGCCCGCATTATTATGAGGAACCATAATGGTCTCCACATCTTTGTTCTCCTTATTGCGTTCCCAAAGATTTTTCTTTTTTCCGCGTTTCCTTGCTGTTTTCTTCGATTTAGCGGCTTTTAAGTCATTATTTGGATTTTTGACAATAGTATCTTTGACCATCATGGCTTCCTTGTCGGGATAGTCGGCTATAGGATGTTCTGTGCCTAAAGTGGCACTCGCGGTGTCGGCCTGCTGGCTGGCCATGGCCAGCGTGTCGGCCAGTGCCGTGTCGGGCATCAGAGCCGTCATCTCGGGCAAGGGTTGTGCCATTGCCTGAGGGGGTATGGCAGTGGTTGTAGAGGCCGCACTGCCCACCGATGGCAACGGATTCATACGCACCACCTTGCACCGAGTATACGAAGGTTGTTCAGCCGTCGAGGCAACCACCTCGTGCTCTGTAGCGGCAGGAGGCTCGGCCAAGTCGGGCAATTCTGGAGCCGTCACTGCTTCGCGAGGCATATTCGAGGCTTCGGCCACCAAGGTCTGTTCAGAAGAATCGTGACGAAGCAGCACGGCGGTGCCAACAACGGCAAGAAGGGCCACCGAGGCCGCCACGCTCCACCACAGCCTGCGGCGTTTCCTGCCCGGCGACGGGGCCAACGACGAACGCGACTGGAGCAGGTGCATCAGTTCGCCTTCCGTCGGCAGCTCCACCTGTTCCATTTCCTGGCCAAAACGGCCATACAGCTCGTGCAAGTCATTGTCAATGTCGTTCATCGTCACATCTATTTGTTAGGATTCATCATCGCTTTCAGTTTCATCTTTATGCGTGTCAGGCGTGTGGCCACAGCACCATATTTCATACCCACCGCTGAGGCTATCTCGTCGAGGTCGAAACCCTCGAGCCACATCACCATCATGTCTTTCTCGTCGGTCTGCAGGCGTTCCAAGGCACTGCGCAGCTCCTCGGTGGCGATGGTGGTTTCCGAATGAGCGGCAACCATTTCGTGTTCGCTCTCCAACGGAATGATTTTAAGCCGATTTTTGCGTATCTGGTTGAGTATGGTGAAGCGCGTCACCGAGAAAATCCACGTCGACAACCGGCTATCACCCCTATACGATGGGTAGGCTTCCCACAAGGCGCACACAGCCTCCTGGTAAAGATCCTTCAGCCCGTCGCTTCCCGCGTCAGAGTACAGAGCGCACACCTTCAGAATCAGCCGCTCATGCTGCTTCACAATCTCAACAAACTCCTTTTGGCGCTCTTCGAGGGTCATTCCGTCAAATAATATGTAACTATTTGCGACATTAATTTACAGCGTAACGAAAAAAAAGTGACCGATGGGGAGCAAGGCTCCAACCATCAGGTCACTTTTCATTGTCATGCATCAAATGTCATGTTCAGCATTGTTCCAGCTTATTGTCAGAACCCAAAACATTGACTATTTTGTGGATATACATTTTTTTCATGCTCTCGCGAGCCGGTTTCAGGTACTGGCGTGGGTCGAAGTGGTCGGGATGTTCGGCCAGATGCTTACGTATGGCGGCTGTCATTGCCAGGCGGCTGTCGCTGTCGATATTAATCTTGCACACAGCGCTCTTGGCGGCCTTGCGGAGTTGTTCTTCGGGGATACCCACAGCGGCCTTGAGGGCGCCGCCGTTGGCGTTGATGGTGTCCACCTCGTCCTGTGGCACCGAGCTGGAGCCGTGAAGCACGATAGGGAAGCCTGGCAGCTTCTTCTCGATGGCTGCAAGGACGTCGAAAGCCAGCGGAGGAGGCACAAGGCGGCCTGTCTGGGGGTCGACGGTGCACTGCTCCGGTTTGAACTTATAAGCGCCGTGGCTGGTGCCGATGGAGATGGCGAGCGAGTCGCATCCGGTGCGGGTGGCGAAATCAATCACCTCTTCGGGCTTGGTGTAGTGGCTCATTTCGGAAGCCACCTCGTCTTCAACGCCGGCAAGCACACCGAGCTCGCATTCGACGGTGACATCGAACTGGTGGGCATATTCAACCACCTGACGCGAGATCTTGATGTTGTCCTCGTAGGGCAGGGCGCTGCCATCGTACATTACACTCGAGAAGCCCATGTCGATGCACGACTTGCAGGTCTCGAAACTGTCGCCGTGGTCCAGGTGCAGCACAATCTCGGGATGGGCGCAGCCCAACTCCTTGGCATATTCCACAGCCCCCTCGGCCATGTAGCGCAGAAGGGTGGGATTGGCATAGTCGCGCGCACCCTTACTCACCTGCAGGATAACGGGCGATTTTGTTTCAACAGCAGCCTGGATAATGGCCTGCATCTGTTCCATATTGTTGAAGTTGAAAGCCGGAATGGCATAGCCACCGTCGACGGCTTTGGCAAACATCTTGCGGGTGTTCACCAATCCTATTTTCTTATAATCTACCATATTAACTTATTTTTTGTAAATATTTTTTCGTTGAATGGATAGGTGCAAAAGTACACAATTATTCACATACAGCAAAATAAAATTTTCCACATCGAAAAAAAAGGCTATCTTTGCATCTGCAAACAGCGGTTTCAGCCACCGCCGACGGGAGTGCCTCTCCGCCGGTGTTCGCCGGCCGCCAAACAAGAGAAAAAAGTCATGAAAATAGCACTAATAGGTTATGGCAAGATGGGCCATGCCATTGAATCTATGGCAAAGGAGCGCGGACATTCCATAGTCTGCACCATCGACACTCAGCAAGAACTGGCAGAGAAAGCCTGCCTGCTGAAGCAGGCCGACGTGGCCATTGAATTCAGCACCCCCAGCACGGCGGCCGAAAACATCCGTCACTGCCTGCTGAACGACATCGCCATAGTGTGCGGCACCACAGGCTGGTACACGCGCTACGACGAGCTTACACTCCTCTGCCACGAGCGCGGCGGAGCTCTCTTCACCTCCACCAACTTCAGCATAGGCATGAACATCGTCTTCGCCCTCAACAGGAAGCTGGCCAGGCTGATGCGCGGACGCAACGAATACAAGGTCGACATCACCGAGACCCACCACATCCACAAACTCGACGCTCCCAGCGGCACCGCCATCACCATTCGCGACCAAATTGCACAATGCGGCGACCGCAGCAAGGATGACATCCCCATACAATCGGTCCGCGAAGGCGAGATTGCAGGCATCCATACCATACGCTACGACAGCCCCGTCGACACCATCACGCTGACCCACGAGGCCCATAGCCGTCAGGGGCTGGCTCTCGGCGCACTCCTCGCCGCCGAATTCCTTCCGGGGCACAAAGGGGTGTACACCATGGACGACCTGCTCGAAAAATGACACCTCTTTACTTTTTGTGGCCTATCGTTGTCTATTTTTCAGTTTTTTTGTGTATCTTTGCAGTTCAAAATAGAACGAAGCCACAACACAAAACCTAACGTTATGTTGCTGGATATCAGCGCAGACATAAAAGGTACAAAAACTAATAGACAGACACTGCCTTTTAAAGGCGGTGTCCCTCTCCTTTTTTTTTCACCCACGTTATGAGGCACGACAATCACATAAGGTGGTTCCCCATGAGGGTGACCTACAATAGGGAAATGCTGATGAAGTCACACTTCGACGGACTGGGCATAGAATGTTTTGTGCCCATGAAATACGAGCTTGGCGACGACAGTCTTGGCAGCAGCGAACGCCTTGTTCCGGCAATACACAACCTGATATTTGTCCGCTCCACGCAAGAGACCCTCACGGAATTGAAGATGACAAATTCCGACTTTGAGCCTATACGATACATAATGAACCGCATGGAGAACGGAACGACCTCCATAATAACCATTTCGGACCACGAAATGGACAATTTCATCAAAGTGGCATCCTGCAACGACCGGTCGTTGACCTACGCTGACGATTCCGACTATTTCCGCAAGGAGGCCAAAAAGGTGCGCATCACAGAGGGGCATTTCAAAGGTGTAGTCGGCGTGGTGAAGCGGATTAAGAGGAACCGATGTGTGGTGGTTCGCATTCAAGGTGTGGCTGCCGTGGTCATCGCCAACATGCCGTCGCGTTTTGTGGAAGAGATTGTTTAGTACATGGCACCTCCGACGCCACGAACACAATTATTAATGAATAATATAGCTCATTCATAATTATAAAAAAATGAAAGACACCAAGATTTGCGTTATCGGATTGGGCTACGTAGGTCTACCATTGGCCAGGCTACTATCGACTAAATACCCCACCGTCGGTTTCGACCTAAGCCAGAAGCGTTGCACTTCCCTGATGGCCGGTCATGACACCACCCTGGAGGTGAGCGATGAGGAGCTGCGCGACGCCATCGACAACCACGGTTTCTTCTGCACAAGTGCTGTCGAGGAAATACGCGGCTGCAACTTCTACATAGTGGCCGTTCCAACACCTGTCGACGCCGACAACAATCCCGACCTGGGGCCATTGATTGAAGCCAGCGCCACCGTGGGGCAAGTCATCGCCACAGGCGATGTGGTGGTTTTTGAATCGACAGTCTATCCCGGAGCCACCGAGGACGAATGTATCCCTGTGGTGGAAAAGGTGTCAGGTCTGAAATTCAACGTCGATTTCTATGCCGGCTACTGTCCCGAGCGCATCAATCCCGGCGACAAGCTACACACGGTGGAGAACGTCAAAAAAGTCACCTCCGGTTCCACACCTGAAGTCGGCCAATACATCAACGCAATCTACAGCTCCGTCATCAGTGCCGGCACCCACCTCGCCCCTTCCATCAAAGTGGCCGAGGCCGCCAAAGTGATAGAGAACTCGCAGCGCGACATAAACATAGCCTTTGTCAACGAGCTCTCGAAAATATTCAACAGAATGGGCATCGACACCCTCGACGTGCTCGAGGCTGCCGGCACCAAGTGGAATTTTCTCCCTTTCCGCCCGGGTTTGGTGGGAGGCCATTGCATCGGCGTCGACCCTTACTATCTGGCACAGTGCGCCAAGCGACATGGCTACAACCCTGAAATCATTCTCGCCGGCAGAAGAATGAACGACAGCATGGGCGAATATGTGGCCTTGGAGACCATCAAACTAATGCTGAAGAAAGGCATACAAGTCATTAACAGCGAAATCATTATCTTGGGCTTTACTTTTAAGGAAAACTGTCCCGACGTGCGCAACACAAAAGTTATCGACATTTACAAGTCTCTGAAGGAATATAATCTCAACGTCACCATCTACGACCCATGGGTCAATCCCGACACTGTGGCGCACGAATACGGCATTGACGTCGTCAACGACATTTCTGCCGTCGGGAGCAGAAGATATGATGCATGCATTGCCGCAGTGGCACACAAGGAATTCGAGAAGCTCAACATCTTCAGTCTTCTGAAAACGGAGCATATAGTATTCGACGTAAAATGCACATTCGACAGAACTATGGTTGACGGAAGACTATAGTTTAACATATTGAATTTCAGCACAAACAATCAAACAGATAAACAAGTTCAACGATTCAACACAAGTACTTGCCATGGAACGTTTTTTCAACACCGCCGGGCCCAACCGCCCCGACGAACAATATACCATCGACCCCCTGAGCCGGTTCGACCTCGATGACATGCTGATGCTTATAAGGCAGAAGAAGTATTTCGTACTCCACGCCCCACGCCAGACCGGCAAGACATCATGTATGCTCGCCCTGCGCGACTACCTCAACAAGCATGGCGACTACATCGCCGTCTACGCCAACGTCGAGGGCGGCCAGGCCTCGCGCAACAACGTGGAAAGCGTCGTCAAGTCCACCGTCGACACTATAGCCGGAAGAGTTGGCTTGATTGTCGGAGAGGAAATGGTCAACGCCATCAGAGACAGCGTACAGAACATCGCTGTTGATGCCATTCTCACCACGTTCTTGAGGAAACTATCCATGGCTTTGCCAAAGCCATTGGTGCTCTTCATCGACGAGATTGACGCTCTGGTGGGCGACTCGCTGGTAAGCGTACTGCGCCAGCTGCGCTCCGGCTACGACGAACGCCCCGCGGCATTCCCAAACAGCATTGTGCTCTGCGGCGTGCGCGACGTGCGCGACTACCGCATCGTGCTCTCCAACCAGGACATCATCACCGGCGGCTCGGCGTTCAACATCAAGGCAAAG
>JAFSQF010000007.1 GCA_017446745.1 Bacteroidales bacterium | reverse complement strand
GACGCAACCGAAACGCAACCGAAATTAGTCATATTTATTTGACATTTACGATAATTCACGGGCATTCATGGTCATTCACGTTCTATAAATAATTTCTGGATAATTGCTGTTAATTGCTGTTAATTGCTGTTAAAAGAATATAAATTGCCATTTAACGGAATCCCCTACGGGGATTAAGAGCTGGGGGATAAGCATTTTCTACTGAACAGAAACCCCTACGGGGTTATTTTCTGAACGGAATCCCCTACGGGGATTGAGAGCTGGGGGATAAGCATTTTCTACTGAACGGAAACCCCTATGGGGTTATTTTCTGAGCGGAAACCCATACGGGGTTATTTACTGACGGTAAAAAAATAAGGTGTAACGATATTCTGTCAGAGTGAGCCCCGTAGGGGCGGTATATATTAGCCGTGGGCGCGAGCCCACGGGAATCGAAATACTCTATTAATCTGAGCCCCGTAGGGGTGAAGAAATATCCAGTGGATATTTCGATAGCAAAGCGGAGAATAACATATTAAGTAACAGTAAAAAAATAGCAAGCTTATTTTATTTTGATTGTCTGATTGTATCAACTTATTTTTTAATTATTATTTTCTGAACGGAATCCCCTACGGGGTTATTTATAGAATTCCTCTATAATCTATTGCTGTGCTCTGGCAAGCAAATCTTTCCAAAGATCTTGACGGATAATGCGGTAGTGCTGATGATAGGTCTGGTTGAAGCGTTGGCTGTGGTGGAAGGCATACTGCCCTTTCGCCAGAGCCTGTGCTATGAGGGTGCTGTCCTCCTCGAAGTTCTTTGGCAAGGGTTCCACCTTCCGGAGTTCTGACTGGATGGTCTGCCATTGCTCTTTCCATTGCTCCACGCTACGCTCGTTGCCGTCGAGCCACCCTTTCGAGCTCTCCACAAAAGCGTGCGCCAGCTGGCCGGCGGTCAGCGTACCGTTGCGCACAAAGCCAATGTCGACGCGCACGAAATTGCCCTCGAGGCCCGTGGGATAGGCAAAGGGGGGCTTCTGCCAGGGGTCGCCGACAGAATCGGCGTAGGCTATCTCACGGAGGATATAATCGGCCATGGCAGCCGAATCGCTCACCAAGTGCTCAGGTCCGAAATAGTCCTGAAAGCAAAACTTATAGACATCGCAGAGCTGGGATTCGGGATACTGCGTCATATAGTCCTGCATTGCCTTACGGACAGGGCTTACGCCACGCCCACAACCTCCAACAGCAAGCGAAATAACCATAATTAACAATAGATAACAAAAACTGTTTTTCATGCAAAATATTAAAAACAAAATAGATATAATAAAAATGAGCTATTTTTTCTATTTGCAAATATACACAATAATTTGATGTTGGATTGCGTTATTACGGGAGCTTTTCGCATTCTGCGAAAAGAATCTCGCAGGCGAGGACGCCCGCGTACCAAAGGGCGAGGACGCCCGCGTACCAAAGGGTGGGGACGCCTGTGTACCCAAACCCGCCTACCAAAAGAAGAAGAAAAATAATAATAACAATAACACAATGAAAAAAATACCTGTACTTCTGCTGACCGGCTATCTGGGCAGCGGAAAAACAACCCTGCTGAACAGAATACTCAATAATCGTCGCGGCATACGCTTCGCCGTGATTGTCAACGACCTCGGCGAGGTCAACATCGACGCCGACCTCATCGCCAAAGGCGGCATCGTGGGCAAGAAGGACGAGAGCCTCGTGGCGCTACAGAACGGATGCATCTGCTGCACCCTGAAGATGGACCTGGTGGAGCAGCTGCGCGACATCACGAGCCAGCAGCGTTTCGACTATATCGTTATCGAGGCCAGCGGCATCTGCGAGCCCGCCCCCATAGCGCAGACCATCTGCTCCATCCCCACCATGGGGGCTGAATATGTGCGGGACGGCATCCCGGTGCTCGACAGCATCGTCACCGTGGTCGATGCACTGCGCATGAAGGACGAGTTTGGCAGCGGCAAAGACCTGCTGCGCCCCGGCCTGGCCGAAGAGGATATAGAAAACCTTGTCATCCAACAGATAGAGTTCTGCAACATCATCCTCCTCAACAAAGCCTCGGAGGTGCAGCCCGACGAGCTGCGCCGCATCCGCGAAATAATCCGCGCCATCCAGCCCAAAGCGGAGATAATAGACTGCGACTACTGCGACATCGACTTCGACCGCATCCTCAACACCAATATGTTCGACTTCGACAAGGTGGCCACCTCGGCACGCTGGATTGAAGAGATTGAAGGTCACCACGACGATGTAGGAGGTCAGGCTTCCCAGCCTGACCATGACAATGTAGGAGGTCAGGCTTCCCAGCCTGACCACGACAATGTAGGAGGTCAGGCTTCCCAGCCTGACCACAACGATGTAGGAGGTCAGGCTTCCCAGCCTGACCACGACAATGTAGGAGGTCAGGCTTCCCAGCCTGACCACGACGATGACCACGATCATCATCACCACGACCACAATCATCATCATCACCACCACCATGACGAGGGGGAGGCCGAGGAATATGGCGTTGGCACCTTCGTCTACTATCGTCGCGAGCCCATGAACATCGCCAAATTCGACGAATTCATTGCCCGCCGTTGGCCCAAGGGCATCATCCGCGCCAAAGGCATCTGCTGGTTCGTCAGCGAGCCCGAGACGTGCTACCTCTTCGAACAGGCCGGCAGCCAGGTGACGCTGCGCGACACCGGCCAGTGGTATGCCACGATGCCCGACGAGGAGCTCCTCGACTTCATGCTCCGCAACCCCGACGCACAGCGCGACTGGGACGAGACCTACGGCGACCGCATGCAGAAAATCGTCTTCATAGGCCAACACCTGGACCGCGACGCCATCACCGCCGAACTTGACAGCTGCATGGCGTGACGAGCAACGTTGCTCCACTCCAGCCACATCTCCAATAAACGAACCCACATACCTATTTGATAGATGTCCGCACCTCATCATTTAAGAACCATTGTATCAATACTATTATGCCTGATGGCGATGGGAACCGCCCAGGCTCAGAGTTTCACCATCAGCGGCACGGTGAGCGACGCGGCGAGCGGCGAGACGCTTATCGGTGCCGCCGTTATGGACCTGGGCAGCGGCAAGGGAGTCCTCACCAACGCCCAGGGGCGCTTCTCGCTGACCCTGAGGAGAGACACCGTGCGCCTCCGCGTCACCTACGTGGGCTATAAACCCATCTTCGACACCATCGTGCTGCGCTCCAACCATAAACGCAACTACAAGATGGTCAGCAGCGTGGAGCTGAAGACGGTGGTGGTGCAGGGCGAGCGCATCGCCAGTGCCAAGTCGTCGCAGATGAGTGCCATCCAAGTCCCCATCGAACGCCTCAAGGCCGTCCCCGTCCTCTTCGGCGAGGCCGACCTGGTGAAGGCCCTGCAGCTCCTTCCCGGCGTGCAGAGCGGCTCGGAGGGCAACAGCGGCTTCTACGTGCGCGGCGGAGGCCCCGACGAGAACCTCTTCCTCCTCGACGGCGTGCCCCTCTACAACGTCAGCCACATGGGCGGCTTCTTCTCGGCCTTCAACACCGACGCCGTAAAGAACGTGACCCTCTACAAGGGCAGCTTCCCCGCCCATTTCGGCGGCAGGCTCTCGAGCGTGCTCGACGTCACCACCAACAACGGCAACGACAAGGAGCTTCACGGCAATGCCTCGCTGGGCTTCATCTCTGCCAAAGTCAGCCTTGAAGGCCCCCTCAAGTCGGAGCGCACCACCTTCAGCCTCTCGGCGCGACGCACCTATGCCGACATCCTCCTCCAACCCTTGGTGCGCCACCTGGCCAACAATCGCTCGGAGGAGGCGGGGGAACGCACCGGCACATCGATGCAAGACAGCAAATTCAGCGCCGGATACTATTTCTACGACCTCAACGGCAAACTCACGCACCGCTTCAACGACCGCAGCCGCCTCTTCGCCAGCGTCTACCTTGGCTCTGACAAGGTCTACACCCGCGTGCGCACCCTCTCCACCGACGAGCAGGAGCAGTATCTCGACTTCGACACCAAATGGGGCAACCTGGTGGCCTCGCTACGCTGGAACTACGAGCTGACGCCCAAGTTGTTCCTCAACGTCACGGGGGCCTACACACGCTACAACAACATCATCGGCGTGAACTACGAGACCGTGACGCTTCCCACCGACGAGACCGAGGGCAGCACCTCGGAGTTCAAGATGGACTACACGTCGCGCATCTTCGACCTTACCGCCAAGGCCGACCTCGACTTCACGCCCAACCCCGACCACATGGTTAAATTCGGCACGTCGCTGGTCCACCACCGCTTCATGCCCGAGGTGGCCAGTGCCCACCTCGATGCCTACAGCCAGGCCTACATGAACAGCTCGCTGGTGCTCGACACCTCCATCAACTCGGGCGTCACCCTGGCCGAGGAGATGACGGCCTACATTGAGGACGACTGGAGCATCAACGAAGCCCTGAAGGTAAACTACGGCGTGAATGTCAGCGGCTTCGCCGTCGACGGCAAGCTATGGCCCACGCTACAGCCGCGCCTCTCGGGGCGCATGATGCTGGGCGAGGGGCTCTCGCTGAAAGCCGGCTACGCCTATATGACGCAGTTCATGCACCTGCTCTCCACCACAAGCATCAGCATGCCCACCGACCTCTGGGTGCCGGTGACGCACGACATTGCCCCTATGTACGCCCACCAGGTGGCAGCCGGGCTGTTCTACGAATCGGGCCCTTGGGGCGACCTCTCGGTGGAGGCTTACTATAAGAAGATGCATAACCTGTTGGAATACAAAGACGGGGCCACTTTCTTCGGGAGCAGCGAGAGCTGGCAGGAGAAAGTGGTGATGGGCGACGGCTGGGCCTACGGCATCGAGCTGCTCGTGCAGCGCAACATCGGCAAGCTTACGGGATGGATAGGCTACACGTGGAGCAAGGCCATGCGGCAGTTCGACCGCCCGGGGCAGGAGCTGAACGGCGGCGAGCCTTTCCCTGCCAAATACGACCGTCGGCACGACCTCAGCATCGTGGTGAGCTACAAGCTCAACGACCGCATCGACTTCAGCGCCAACTGGGTGCTGAGCACCGGCAACGCAGCCACCCTCAGCACGCAAGAGTACGCCGAAGCGCAGCGCACCATAGCCGACTATACTGGCATCGACCCCGAGGGCTGGCGCGGCTACATCACCGAACCGGGTCAGCGCAACGCTTTCCGCATGCCCAACTATCACCGTATGGACATCAGCGCCAACTTCCACCGCAAGTTCCGCCGCTGCCAACGCACCATCAACGTCAGCATCTATAACCTCTACAACCGCAAGAACCCCTACATCATCTACGAGAGCCACGAATACACGTTCCGCAACTACAACGCCGCCCTCGTGCAGCTCTCCATCTTCCCCATCCTCCCCTCCATAGCCTATACGCTGAAATGGTGACGAGGGATGAATGAAACTTAAAACAACTGGCTAAACCAATGTTTTACTGTCAATAAATAAACAGCTAAACAATTCGACATACCCACATAATGAAAAAAATATCATATTTCGTCATAGCCATTCTACTACTGTTCACGTCGTGCGAGAAAGTCCTCGATTTCAACGTCGACGAACTGGAACCCCTCGTGGTTGTCAACTCCCTGCCCTGCACCGACAGCCAGCTCTTCGTCAGCGTGACGCGCAGCCGTTTCTTCCTCGACAACAGTCCCTTCCCTCCTGCCGAAGGCGTGACCCTCGAGCTTCAAGTGTTCGGCGGTCCCACCCTCTTCCCCACCCACCACGACAGCGCCTACCACTTCTTCAACTACATAGCCCAACCCGGCGACTCGCTGACACTTCGCGTCAATGTCCCTGGACGCGACCCCATCGTGGGCTCCACCCGCATAGTGCCCCTGCCCGACATGCAACCTCCCTCAGCACTTATCGACACCCTCCAGCCTATACCCCTCGGCGATATCGCTTTCACCCTCACCGACCCTGCCGACACGCGGAACTACTATTACATCTACGTCATGGAGCGCGACAGCGGCTCGCGCTGGAACCGCTGGGAGGCGAAATGGGACACCATCGACACCGTGCGCCACGCCTATTTCAACTGCCTGAACCTTCAGGTGACCGACCCCTCGGTGAACCTCAGTGCCGGCATGATGGGTTATTTCAACGAGCTCTTCTTCAGCGACAGCCTCATCGACGGCCAAGCCACCGACATCACCGTATCGCTGCTAATGTTCAAGGACACAGCAGAGCATCCGCTGCTGAAAGAATACACCCTGGTGGTTGAATCGCTAAGCCCCGATGCATTCCGCTACATCAAGGAAGTGAAGGCCAAACAGAGCGCGACGAGCTATTTCGCCGAGCCCACACGAGCCTTCAGCAACCTCTCGTCGGGCATCGGCATCTTCGCCTCTGTGGCACGCCGCCTCTACCCCCTCACGTTCGGCTACAAGGAGCCTGACGACGAATAAATAGTGGTCCGGAAGTAGTTGTCAACGCCTCCGAGCGTTGACAACGCAAAATCAACAAACAGAATATGAACAGAAATCAACGCATAGTACGTGTCAGCATCGTGGGCATTGCCGCCAACCTGTTGCTTGCCGGTTTCAAGGCCGCCGTAGGCCTTTTGGCCGGAGCCATAGCCATAGTGATGGATGCCGTGAACAACCTCACCGACGCCCTCTCGTCGGTCATCACAATAGTCGGCACCAAGCTCTCCGAGCGTCCCGCCGACCGCCAACACCCTTTCGGCCACGGGCGCATCGAATACCTCAGTGCCATAGTCATCTCGCTCATCGTCGTCGCCGCCGGAGCCACCTCGCTGGCCGAGTCGGTGAAGAAAATCTTCACCCCCACCACCCCGTCCTACACGACGGCCACCCTCATCGTCCTCATCGTAGCCATAGCCACGAAGCTGGTGCTGGGACGCTACGTGCAGCGCGAGGGGCGCACGCTGAAGAGCGACGCCCTGATTGCCAGCGGTGCCGACGCCCTGTTCGACGCCGTGGTGACCCTCTCCACCCTTGTCTCGGCGGGGATAATGCTCGTATGGAGCGTGAACCTCGACGGGATAATCGGCACTCTGATATCGCTGATTATCATCAAAGCGGGCATAGAGATGCTGGCGTCGCCCATCGGCGAATTGCTTGGCAGCCGCATCTCGCCCGAGCTGGTGAAGCAGATCAAGGACAAGGCCCTCTCCTACCCCGGCGTTTATGGCGTCTACGACATCATCGTGAACAACTACGGCCCCAACGTCCTGATAGGGTCACTTCACGTAAGCGTCGACGAGCAAATGACAGCGCGGCAGGTGCACCTGCTGACGCGCTCCATGGCCGAGGGCTTCGCCACCGACATGGGCATCGTGATGACCGTGGGCATCTATGCCCTCTACACCGGCAACACACCCATGGCAGAACTCCAGAACAAAGTCCTCCAAGCCGTAAACCAATACGATGGCGTAGTTCAGACGCATGCCTTCTTCTATTACGAAGACCGCAACCTGATAACCATCGATGTAGTCCCCGACGACACCATCACCAACGATAGCGCTTTCGAGCGTTCCATCGAAGACCGCCTCGCTCAAGAGTTCCCACAATACCATTTCAGCATCATCGTCGACCACAACTACAGCTGACCCACACTACGCCATCCTCGCTACAGGCGTCACAGCGTCCGATTAATCGTTTTCTCTAAAAATAGCCCCATACCTTACTAGTTTTTTCCATAAAACATACAATAAATCATTTTATTTTACGTTATAGGGGTGAGATAATATATGTTTTGATGAAAAAGCTCAACTTCATAATTCCCTTTCTTCTGTTGCCTATAGCGATGCACGGGCAAGCTGACACCATCGTATCGATGTCGGCCAATCTTACCAACTCGGTCGTGGAGAAGACTATAACACAGAGCCTTGACACCAGCCGGAAATGGGACTTTCACCTCTCGATGGGAACCTCGTTCCTCGGCGGAGGTTTGGGTACTGCCTCGGTGTTTCACGTAAGTCCCAGCATCGTCTACCGCCCCACCGAGCGCCTTACCGTGAGGGCCCGCGTGTCGGGATTCAGCAGCTATGCCTTCGGCGAGGCGGGCCATTATTTCCGTCCGCGTCCGCAGCGCAGCATGGTCCCCTACCGCGACGGCAACGCTGTGGCCGGTGCCGTAGAGCTGTCGGCGAGCTATAAAGTGAGCGACCGCCTGTGGGTGGCAGCATCGCTCTATCATGTAGGCGGCGAGGTGGCCACGGGAGCCGTGATAAGCCCATGGCTGGCGAGCCCCATGCCTATGCCCCTCGATGCCACCGCCATATCGGCATCACTACGCTACCGCGTGGGCGACAACAGTTTCCTTGACATTCATTTCACCCATATCGACGACCGCGCCGGCACCTTGGCTCCACTGCTCTTCGAGACCTACCGCTGGCACCACGGCTCACCATTCAACAACTTCTATTTTTAACCCTTAAACGATGAGCAACAATATTGATAGACGCACATTCCTAAAGCTTGCCGGAGCCGGGGCCATAGCCTCTGCCGCCGTTGCCGCGGGATGCAACACAAAGCAAGAAACCACCGCCGAGGGCGTGTCGCTTGGCGAAGTGCCTGTGGGCAAAATGACCATGCGCGAGAACCTCCATGGCGAGCAGGTGTCGCTGCTCGGCTACGGCTGCATGCGCTTCCCGACCATCGAGACCAACAGCGAAGCGCAGCAGAACGCCCCCCTCGACCAGGATGCCATCAACGAGCTGGTGGACTATGCCATAGCGCATGGCGTGAACCTCTTCGACACCGCCCCACCCTACTGCAAGGGGCAGTCGGAGCATGCTACGGGCATTGCCCTGAGCCGACATAAACGCGAGGACTTCTTCGTCTCCACCAAGCTCTCCAACCACAGTTGGCAGCAATGGAGCCGCGAGGCCAGCATGGCCATGTACCACAACTCGATGAAAGAGCTACAGGTGGACTACCTCGACTACTACATGCTCCACAGTGTGGGCGGCACGCGCACCGATGCCGACGGCAACGAAGTGGAGCCTTTGGAAGTGCTGAAACGGCGTTTCTTCGACAACGGCATGCTCGACTTCCTCTGCGAGGAACGCGAGAAGGGGCGCATCCACAACCTCGGTTTCTCCTACCACGGCGACATCAGCGTGTTCGACTACCTCCTGCAACTACAGGACCAGGGGAAATACCACTGGGACCACGTGCTGATCCAGCACAACTACGTCGACTGGAACCACTCCAAGCTCATCAACCCCCGGAACACCAACTCCAGCTATCTCTATGGCGAACTTGCCAAACGCAACATCCCCGTTTTCGTCATGGAGCCTCTGCTGGGCGGACAGCTCGTCAACCTCAACGACCATGCCATAGAGCTCCTCAAGGAGCGCGACCCGCAGGCCTCCATAGCCTCATGGGCTTTCCGTTTCGCCGGTCAGCAGCCACGCATCCTCACCGTGCTGAGCGGCATGACCTACATGGAGCACCTGCAGGACAACATCCGCACCTATTCCCCCCTTAAGCCCCTCAACGACGAGGAGCTATCGATGCTTGAGGATATTGCCGATGTCTTCGCCAACTTCAAGACGGTGCCCTGCACCGACTGCAAATACTGCATGCCGTGCCCCTATGGCATAGATATCCCTGGAGTTTTTGCCCACTACAACAAGTGCCTCAACGAGGGCGATGTCATCATGGGCCCCGGCGACGATGCCGCCCCCTCTCACCGTAAGGCATTCCGACAGGCCCGCCGCCGTTTTCTGGTGGGCTACGACCGCGCCATCCCCTCGGTGCGCCAGGCCGACCACTGCATCGGCTGCCAACGCTGCGTCAATGCCTGCCCGCAAGGCATCGACATCCCATCGCAGATGGTAAGCATCAACAACCACGTAGAACAACTGAAACAAAGCATGTAAACAATCATCAAAAAAAATAAGTTGATATAATCAGACTGGCAAAATAATCAAAAAAAGTATCTAAATTTTTACTGTCACTTAATATGCCGCCCCTACGGGGCTCAGATAGGATAGGGTAATTCGAGTCCCGTGGGCTCGCGCCCACGGCTATTATATTTTTGTTCTACGCTTCGCTATCGAAAGAGCCACTGGCTCTTTCTTCACCCCTACGGGGCTCAAATAGGATAGGGTAATTCGCGCGAGCCCACGGCTATTATATTTTTGTTCTACGCTTCGCTATCGAAAGAGCCACTGGCTCTTTCTTCACCCCTACGGGGCTCAGTCAGGTTAGATTATCGTTACATCTTATTTTTTAATATTACTAAATTCTAAACATTTCCATGGAAGCAACAAACAAGTTCATGCAACTGGCTATCAACGAAGCCATGTACGGAATAAGCTGTGGCAACGGTGGCCCCTTCGGAGCCGTTATCGTCAAGGACGGCAAAGTGGTGGGGCGGGGCCATAACCGCGTTCTGGGGCACCATGACCCCACGGCCCACGGCGAAGTCGACGCCATACGCGACGCCTGCGCACGCATGGGCACCCACGACCTCACGGGCTGCGAGATCTACACCACCGGCGAGCCCTGCCAGATGTGCCTCGCGGCATGCCTCTGGGCCAACATCAGCCACATCTACTATGGCTGCACCATAGCCGACAACGCCCTCATAGGTTTTCGCGACGAGAAATTCGACAACATATTCCCCGGACGCGAGAAACTGGAAGGATACCTCTCGGAGGTCGACCGCGAGGCATGCCTCTCGCTCTTCCACCACTACCTCCAGCTCCCGCACGAGAACTACTGAAAAAAAGGATTATAACGCTCGGAGGCGTTAGCCACTACAATACGCAACCTAACGCTCGGAGGCGTTAACCACTACAGAGATTCTGAGATTGCTAAGCGAAAAGGGAGCGGAAAGCCTCTTCGATGACAGAGACCTCCACGATTTCGATGCCGAAACGTTTCTTGTTGAGGCCGCGGGAGTTGTACTTCGATACGAAGACCTTTTCGAAGCCTAAGCGGCCGGCCTCACCAATGCACTGTTCCACACGGCTTACGGGACGCACCTCGCCGCTGAGACCCATCTCGGCGGCAAAGCAATAGCGCGGCGAGATAGGGATGTCGACATTCGACGACAGAACGGCACAGGCCACAGCAAGGTCGATGGCCGGGTCGTTGACACGCAACCCACCGGCGATGTTAAGGAAGACGTCCTTGGCCCCGAGCTTGAAGCCACACCGTTTCTCCAACACCGCAAGGAGCATCGACAGCCTCCTGAAATCGAAGCCGTTGGCATTGCGTTGCGGCGTTCCATACACCGCCGAGCTCACCAGCGACTGCACCTCGATAAACATAGGACGAGCGCCCTCGACGGTGGCTGCAATGGCGCAGCCACTGAGGTTCTCGTCGCGCTGCGAGAGGAGGAATTCCGAGGGGTTGGCCACCTCACGAAGGCCGTCGCCATGCATTTCGAAAATGCCTATCTCGGCCGTTGAGCCGAAGCGGTTCTTCAGCGAACGCAGCAGGCGGTAGCCATAATTGCGGTCGCCCTCGAACTGCAGCACGCAGTCCACTATATGCTCCATCACTTTGGGCCCTGCAAGGGTGCCATCCTTGGTGATATGGCCCACCAGAAGCACCGGCACGGCGGACTGCTTGGCGAAGCGCTGAAACTCGGTGGTGCATTCGCGGATTTGCGAGATGCTTCCCGCCGACGAATCGATAGTCTCGGTGCAAATTGTCTGAATAGAATCCACCACCAGCAGGTCGGGCTTGACAGCATCGATATGCTCAAAGATGCGTTGCGTAACAGTCTCAGAGACAACATAAAGCTCATTAGGCACGGTATTTGCGTCGCCGCGAGCCACGCTCAGGCGGTCGGCCCTCATCTTTATCTGTTGCTCGCTTTCCTCGCCGCTGACGTAGAGGATGCGCTTGCCGGGTATGCTCAAAGCTGTCTGCAGCAGCAGGGTCGACTTCCCGATGCCCGGTTCGCCGCCGAGCAGCATCAAGGAGCCCGGCACGATGCCGCCGCCCAGAACACGGTCAAATTCCCCGCATTGCGTGGCAATGCGGGGCATCTGACTCGTGGTGACTTCACTTATAAGTCTGGGCTTAGAGCCTTCATCGCCGGGGGTGCGGCCGGCACGGCTGCCCGCGGCCGGACTTTTGGCAGCCTGAACCACCTCCTCGTCGAAGGTGTTCCACTTGCCACATTCCGGGCATTTGCCCAGCCACGAGCTGGACTGATAGCCGCACTCCCGGCAGAAAAAATAGCTCTTAGCCTTTGCCATATCATTCCTCGGCAGGCCATACGGGCTGCAGATTGCGGTCGCCGTAGGCATCGTCTATCTTGCTGATTGTGGGCCAATACTTGTCGCCATGCTCCTGGGGGAAGGCAGCGACCTTGCGGCTGTAGGGGTAGTTCCATTCGTCGGCGCAGACCACCTGCATGGTGTGCGGGGCGTTGAAGATGGGGTTGTTCTTCTCGTCGTATTTGCCGGTCATGACGTCGTCGATTTCCTGGCGGATACTGATGAGGGCATCGCAGAAGCGGTCAAGCTCGCTAAGCGGCTCGCTCTCGGTGGGTTCCACCATCAGGGTGTTGTGGACCGGGAAAGCCACGGTGGGTGCGTGGAAGCCATAGTCGTCCAAACGACGGGCGATGTCGCCAACGCTGACCTTCATGCTGAACTCGGAGAAGTCGACAATCATCTCATGGCCGCACATGCCGTTCTTATTGGTATACAGAATCTTATAGTATTTCTGCAGACGAGCACGGAGATAGTTGGCATTGAGGATGGCATGGCGTGTGGCCTCGGTGAGGCCGTTGCCGCCAAGCATCAGGAGGTAGCCATAGGTGATGGGGAACAGCAGGGCGTTGCCAAAGGGAGCAGCTGCCATGGCGTTGCCCTTCGAGCCGCCGACGTTGTAGATGCAATGCTTCGGCAGGAAGTCGACCAGCTTCTCGCTGACGGCGATAGGGCCGACGCCGGCGCCACCACCGCCGTGAGGGCCAGCAAAGGTCTTGTGGAGGTTCAGGTGGCACACGTCGGCACCCATATGGCCCGGCGAGGTCAGACCCACCTGAGCGTTCATGTTGGCGCCGTCCATATAGACGAGGCCTCCGTTCTGATGGATAATGTCGACGATATCGAGGATGCCCTCTTCGAAAGCGCCGTGCGTGGAAGGATAGGTAATCATCACACAGCTCAGGGTCTCCTTGTACTGCTCAGCCTTGGCGCGGAGGTCGTCGACATCGACATCGCCACGCTCGTTGCACTTCACCACCACGACGGTCATGCCGGCCTTGGCAGCCGAAGCGGGGTTGGTGCCGTGGGCCGAGGCGGGGATGAGGCAGACGTTGCGCTGGGGGTTGCCGTTGGCTATGTGGTAGTTGCGGATCACCGTCAGGCCGCTGTACTCGCCTGCCGAGCCGGAGTTGGGCTGCAGCGAGACGCCGGCGAAGCCGGTGATGATGGCGAGCATATCCTCCATTTCCTTGATCATCTGCAGCGAGCCCTGGGCCTGGTCGATAGGAGCGAAAGGATGCATGCCGGCGAAATGGCTCCAGCTCAGGGGCAGCATCTCGGCAGCGGCGTTGAGCTTCATGGTGCAGCTGCCCAGCGGGATCATGGCCCGGTTGAGGCTCAGGTCCTTAACCTCGAGCTTCTTCATGTAGCGCATCATCTCTGTCTCGCTGTGATATTTATTGAATACGCTGTGGGTCAGATACTTCGAGGTGCGGCGCAGGTTTTCAGGGATATTCTCCAAGGCTTTGCCACAGAGGCCTTTGCACTCAAGGGCTTCGCATTTCTTGCCGGCAGCCTCGGCGAGGACGGCGATGATGGCCTGGATGTCGTCGCGGCTGGTGGTCTCGTCGATGCTGATGCCAATGCATTCATCGCAAATGTAGCGGAAGTTCATGCAGTGAGCCTCAGCCACTTCACGCACCTTGGAGGTAGGCACGGGGCACTGGATAGCCAGGGTGTCGAAGTAGACGCGGTTGTGCTGCTTGTAGCCATAGCGTTCCAGTTCCATATCCAGTCGAGTGGCCTTGGCGTGGATGTCGGTGGCGATGGCGCGGATGCCATCGGGGCCGTGCCAGGCGGCATAGAAGCCGCTCATGATGGCCTGCAGAGCCGAGGCGGTGCAGATGTTAGAGGTGGCTTTCTCGCGTTTGATGTGCTGTTCGCGCATACCTAAGGCCATACGCAGGGCGGGGTTGCCTTTCACGTCGACGCTCCAGCCAATGATACGGCCGGGGAAGCTGCGTTTGAAGGCCTCGGTGACGGCGAAGAAGCCTGCATGAGGGCCTCCGAAGCCCATGGGCAGGCCGAAACGCTGGTTGCATCCAAAGGCGCAGTCGGCGCCCATCTCGCCGGGGGTTTTCAGCAAGGCCAAGGCCATAAGGTCGGTGGCCATGCCCACGAAAATGCCAAGCTCGTGGGCCTTGGCGATGAACTCGGTGTAGTCATGCACTTCGCCAAACTGATTGGGATACTGCACAATAGCGCCGAAGAAAGAGTTATCGAGCTGAATTTCGGAAGCCTTGCCGACAACAATCTCGATATTGCGAGGGGCGGCATTGGTGCGCATCACGTCGAGGGTTTGCGGGAAGATGCAGTCGTCGACGAAGATTTTGTTGACGCCCTCTTTCTGCTGAGCGCGGCTGCGGCTGTTGAAGAACATGATCATGCACTCGCCGCCTGCCGTGGCCTCGTCGAGGAGCGAGGCATTGGCGAGGGGCAGCCCCGTCATGTCGCTCACCATGGTCTGGTAGGTCATCAGGGCTTCGAGGCGGCCCTGGCTAATCTCGGTCTGATAGGGGGTGTAGGCGGTGTACCATCCGGCATTCTCAAACACGTTGCGCTGTATAACGGCGGGCGTGATGGTATTGTAGTACCCCATGCCGATGTAGCTCTTGAAGAGTTTGTTTTTCTGGGCCAAGGAGCGGCAGCGGTTGAGGAACTCATATTCGTTGATGCCGTCGGCGATAGGCATGGGTTCCTTGAGGCGAATGCTGGCGGGAACAGCCTTGTCGATAAGCTCCTCCATAGAGGCGACGCCGATGGTTTTAAGCATTTTTTCTTCGTCTGCGGCCTTAGAAACGCCGTTGTGACGAGGTGTGAAATTATTAGTAATCATCGTATTATTATTGATTTTACAATTATTTTTTGAAATAAAACAAGCGTACAAATGTACATAAAAAAAATGAATTATCATGAAACATCGTGCTCCACAATAATTTTTTTCAATACTGAAAGAAATAACGTGATACAATCCGGTAGTTGGTATCAAACAAGTAAAACGACTGTGTTTATGTCTACGAATCAGCACAAATCACACGCATTTTCACACTACGTGACGGCAAACGAAAAAAAACAATTGTTTTATTCTCAGTTGTGTAACTGTGAGAGCCTATTGAACGGAAACCCCTCCGGGGTTTTCTGAATTGAGGGTTGCAGCGTGTTGCTATTGAACGGAAACCCCTCCGGGGTTTTCTGAGCCCCGGAGGGGCGACATATATTAGCCGTGGGCGCGAGCCCACGGGTCTCGATTTTTCTCCATTCTATCTGAGCCCCGTTGGGGCGGCACATTTTAGCCGTGGGCGCGAGCCCACGGGTCTCGATTTTTCTCCATTCTATCTGAGCCCCGTAGGGGCGGCACTTATCAGCCGTGGGCGCGAGCCCAAGGGTCTCGATTCTCTCCATTCTATCTGAGCCCCTTTGGGGCGACACATCTTAGCCGTGGGCGCGAGCCCACGGGTCTCGATTTTTCTCCATTCTATCTGAACCCCGTAGGGGCGGCACTTATTAGCCGTGGGCGCGAGCCCACGGTGTACGGTACGTATGGAATTCCCATGGTCTACTCTACTCTTTTGCCTTTGCTGTTCAACAGGATGCCGCTGCCACAGACAAGGCGGCAGAGGTAGAGGTCCTTGCCGACCGCCTTGATGTCGCTCGAAGAGGGTTGCAACCCATTCGACAACAGCCGTGAAGAGGGCCTTTATTCCATGCCATAAGGCTTTTAATGTGCTTTTCATATATAAATGTATGACGATTTGCGATTGATGCGAAGCATTGAATTAGAAGGGATTAAAGGGAGGAGCCATGGATGTGGTAGAACTCATCGCGAAGCAGACCGTAGATGAGGTAATCGGTAGGCTCGCCGTCGCACATAACGCCGCCGCGCAAGGCACCCTCGAGGCGGTAGCCATTGCGTTCCAGCACTTTTATCGACGCCACATTGGGACGGTAGACCGTGGCGCTTACGCGATGCAGTCGGCGGAGTTCGAACGCCTCGTGGAGCATCAGCGGAAGAGCGTGCGACATGATGCCTTTGCCCGTATGTTCGGGCATCATCATAGAGCCGATGCGTCCGTCGTGAGCGCGACGCCCATACTGCATGCAAAGCGAGAGCAGCCCTACGATTTCGCCGTTGTTGACCACGGCCCTGTAGAAGTCGCCCCCCTGGCGTTCGCTGACATTCCACCCGTCGATGTATTCACGCATTCGGTAGATGATGCGCCGTTGCTTCTCGTCGGGCGACAGTTCTTCGTGGCCCCAACGCTTTTCGTAGTCCAGCGGGTCGGGCACTTCGTCGAAGCGCTGGTCGGAAGAATTGATCAAATGCGCCAGGGCATCGATGTCGCGGGGTTCGAAGGGCTTGAGCTCAATGCCGGTGTTGCGCAGCTCTTTCTTGGGCCGTAGGAAAGCATAAATGCCTTTATGGCAGCGTATTCCGTTGATAGTCGATTCATCCTCTTCGGGGCCGCGATACGTGAGGCCCAACTTTTCGCAGATGCGTATTGCCGCTTTGTTCCCGTCTGTGATATAAGCAAGTACGCCATCGAGGTTGAATTGGCCGTTGAAGGCGTAGTCCATCATCTTTTTGGCCACATGTGTGCCTACCCCTTGGCCGCAGGCCTCGGGCAGCAGGAAGATTTCCAGCTTGCAGAGGGCTTTGTAGATGTCGTTGATACGGCGGATCTGGGCGTGCCCCACCACCTTGTCGTCGACCACGACGGCACGAGCGAAGCCGATGCCGTCGTACAGCATGTCGACATAGCACCTAATCCTAAGATTAGCATCGCTTTGGGTGCACTCGCCCGGGGCGGGGTGTCTGAAATCGGTGTAGCTACGGTCGTAGCGATTGTAGAGGTCGATCAATTTTGGCTCGTCGCCGAAATACCATTGTCTGAGTTCTATTTTCATCGGGTCAGCATTTGACAATTAGAGAATAATGAGATAGTTTGCAAGTGTTTGCTCGTCGATGTGCAAGCATCAAATCAGCTCTTATACTTTAAGCGATTTTCTAATAAAGAGCGCCCGACATAGGATAATCTATCACCGGCAAACGAAAAAATTAGTGGGCTTGGCGTCTCCGAGCGTTGCAAATATAGGAGGCAAAGCTTCCAGCTTTGCCATTGAACGGACTGCCGCCGCATTGGTCGGGCTGGGAAGCCCGACCTCCTACTGGACCCAGCCCTACCCGTTTGGCACGCTGGCAACACCGCCTGCGACAGTTCTATCCATGGTGCGACTCATTTTCCAACTCAGCTAAGTAATCATCAAAAAAAAATAAGTTGATACAATCAGACAGACGCAAAAAAGCGAAAACGGCTGTGTTTATGCGACGTGGTACGCGGGCGTCCTCGCCTGCGATTTGAACACGAATGTTTTTTTCTACGGATTACACGTTTTTCTATGAACACGAATCTCACGAATTACACGAATGTTTTTTCTCTACGGATTACACGAATTTAATATTATTTCGACAGAATTATCGTTACACCTTATTTGTTTTAACGTTGATAAAATCAGACAGAATAATATTGAAAGGATTTGCGAGATTCATGTTCAAATCGCAGGCGAGGACGCCTGCGTACCACGTAGCACAAACACAGTCGTTTTTATTGCACCTGTCTGATTGTATCAACTTAGTTTTTTTGATTATTGCTAAACTTAGTTTTTTTTGCAGCTCCACAGTACCGATGCGCCGACTCAATTTATACGACGCCATCGGGCTCACTAGCAAACCATTTCTCGAGAGTTTCGGCAACCTGCAACTCTATCTCTGGTGTCATGGACTTCTTCACCCGATTGTAGGCAAAGGCCAGAGCAACTCCATTGTCCAAGAGACCAAGCGGACCGTTTTTTTTGCGTGGCAAAATATCCTTGGGCAACAGTTGGTAGCCAAGAGCCATTACGATAATTGACTTATTGCCCATACTGGTACTGGGACTCTTAAGCACATAAAACAGCTCCAGCAACGTTTTGGTCGTTGCAAGTCCAAGCCTTTTGGCGCTTCCCTTGATAGCTGCCAGAATGTTTTCGGTTCCACCGAATTTTTTCAGTATCTCATCCATAATAATTCTTGTTTTGTTGTAAAGAGGCCATTTGAATCATAATTCTATCAGCAAATAGATGCTTATTTTTTCACACGACAGCGGTTCGTGCCATTCTTCCCCCCCTCACTATGGCCAGTAATTAATCTTCCAACCTCATCCACCGTAGAAGGCGGCCTCGGCGAAGAAGCCACCGCGGTAGAGGCCGGCGAGTACCACCGCTGCATCACCTCGTAGAGTGCTTTGCGACGGTCATCGGCACTGCGACCGGGGTATTGCGCCATCATCTGGCCGGCGTGTCGAAGCTGCGGCTACGCTTTAACTACCAATCACTCCTTATATACCTACTCACGCGCTCATTTACAATACGAAGATACGTACGTTTCAGTTTCTCTGCCAACACGCTCTCTTCCACTATCTTTACCGTCATGTCTGGCACAGAGGAATATTTATCGAGGATACGGCGAACACGGACATCCACCAGACCTATCTCCTTCCCAAACCATTCAAAATCCTGACGGCACGGATGGCCAGTACGGGAATAGGCATCGCTTTTGGGCAACATCGGAGACAGCCCACCCGACAGGGCGAAATCCTCGTCACGGACATGCAGGGCGGTGTTCACTAGGTCGTAGGCCGGAGCAAGGCGGTAATCGTCATCATAACGAATGATGGAGAAATTCTTTAGATGTGCATCACCGTTGGCATAGATATAGTTGAAAACCACCAACTCGAAGAAACGCTCCATTTCGACCATCCATGCCTCAATATAGCGACGGATAGCCTCTGCAATCTCCATATACGATCCGTGGTATTTAAACACTGTGCCGCCGTCGGCCTCACTTCTGCCTATCAGGGTGGCCAAATCCTCCATCGGATACTTCGACCCGTTGGGAGCCACATCAAACCGCCGTGTTATATATACTGGGTATCCGCTCGGAGTGGTGCAAAGTCCATTGGCGGCTGTCTGTATGCCATACACTTGGGAAGCGATCTGCATCGTCAGATGCTCATTGGCTGGAATATAACGGTTGTCGCTGAGGCTGGCGTTCCATGGAGCCGGTTTCAGAATATGGGTGGACTGTTCACCTTCCCTTGCCAGCCGTATCTTGCCTTTCTCCACCACGGCAGGGAACTTCTCCTGCACTCCCGACACGGAGATAAGCTGCATGGCATGGGTAGCCTCGTCCGTATGGTGGCGCTCGTCCAAATTAAAGTCGAGTGACATAGAGACACGACGGGCATCGAACAACGGGCTATTCTTCCGCATTCTTCACCTCCTTTACGTTTACGGCACCAATCGAATCAGCCTCGGACATCGCACAGAGGATACCGAAGAAATCGTTTTCATCCACATGATGCTGTCGGCACACCACACGGCGCAAAGCCCCTTCCGGCAGCATGTTGGCAAAAAAAGGAAAAAGGCTGTCGCTCTCGTAGGGTCTGTCACTCTTTGGCAGTGTAACAGATATTTGAGGCCGGGTTCCACTAAGGTACGAAGGGGCATAATCGAACCGGTAGCCCTTGCCTGGCACCTTCTCCGTCAAGGTCCCTGCCGGAACGCCATTCCATTGTATTTGCAACTGTCTCATATCCTATTCCAACGTTATATCGTCTGTCTCAACCGATAAATCACTTCCATGCCCAGCACCGAGAGTATCTTTTCCACTGTCCGGATTGATGGATTACCCTTTCCGCGCTCTATATCCTTCACGGTGGCGATACTGACTCCCGCCATCTCCGACAGGTCGGTCTGTGAAATATCCAACTGCAAACGTCTTTCTTTTATGGTGTCGCTCAGTAGCATAATGGTCTATTTTGATAAACTTTTCGGATGCAAAGATACGACTTTTTATTGACTTGGAAAGAAAAAGTTTAATAAAATATACTTTTATGTAAAATAATGGTCATACCCCTGCAGGGCGTTGAAGAAGGTCGATCATAGTTTTTGGGGGCATTGCCCCCGCATAAGTTCTTGCACCTTTTGGCTCAGTTGCAATAGTCCGTGGATGAACTGACACACCATCCAACCCAAATAATACCAGCAAACGATGCGTAATCCGCCCCATACCCGTTCACTTTCCGGGGGCTATTCAAAGCCCCGATGAGGCATGAAAAAGCTGGACAAGGTCTCACTGCGCGACGGCATGCAGCTGATGCTGCAGCATGAGCGCGACACACGCCAGGCGAACCGCATCGCCAGGCTCATCAAGAACGCCGGCTTCAGGCAGAAGTCCACCATCGAGGAACTGGAGATGGACACCACACGCGGGCTGTCCACCGCCGATGTCGCCGAACAGGCCACGGGTGGCTACATACGCGATGGCCGCTTCACCATCGTTATAGGCCCCACGGGCACAGGCAAGACTTTCTTGCTCTGTGCCCTGGGCGAGAGGGCATGCCGTCAGGGCTACAAGACGCTCTACTTCACCATGAACACGCTCATCGACCAGCTGCGGCGGGTGCATCTGGAGGGGCGCGAGACCAACTTCTTCCGCAAGCTCTCTGCCCACGACCTGCTCATCATCGACGACTTCGGCATGGTCAGGCTAGAAGGGCAGATACAGCACGAATTCGAGCAGATCATCGATGACAGGTACAACCGCATGGCACTCATCCTGGCTAGCCAGTTGCCCGTCGCAGACTGGTACAACGTGTTCCAAAGCGAGCTGATTGACGAGGCATGCCTCGACAGACTGGTGCATAAATCAAAAAGATTCTTGCTAAAAGGCGAGAGTTTAAGAAAATAGTATTAACCTTGCCGCCGATAGAGTAAATCACCAACCGAGTGAACGGATATCATCGGAATCGTTGGACTGTGAGAGTAAGTTGTCAAGAATGAAAGATGAATAAAAAGCTGCTCTTTGTGCTGTTATG
>JAFSQF010000054.1 GCA_017446745.1 Bacteroidales bacterium | reverse complement strand
TGGCGAAGCTGGGAAGCTTCGCCTCCTATCCCAAGGAGTCCTTCGCATTCTGCGAGGGTGTTACTGTTATTGGCGAAGCTGGGAAGCTTCGCTGTAGGAGGTCGGGATTCCTATCCCGACCAATTCAACTACACCCCACCACGTCGCATCGGCGAAGCTGGGAAGCTTCGCCTCCTATCCCAAGGAGACCTTTGCATTCTGCGAAGGTGTAACTTTTATTGGCGAAGCTGGGAAGCTTCGCCTCCTACAGTCGGGATTCCCCAAGGAGACCTTTGCATTCTGCGAAGGTGTGACTTTTTTTCCGTAGCATTCACTATACAGTATGTTTACGGTGAACGCTATAAATTATTCAAGTTTCGCATGTATGCGAAATGTTTGATATTAAGTTGCCTATGGCGAGAAATCTTACAAATATAGTCAAATCAAACAGATAAATATTGAGAGATTTGAAAGGATTTGCGAGGTTTCTGTCGCGAAGCGACACTCATTATCATCAACATATAACTTGCGAAAGTTGAGTTCCAATATATGGGCATCGAGCCCCCAGGCCAATCCTCGTTATGTGTCATGTCGGGAATCTAGGATTCAGGCTGCAATGCGGGATGGCACGTCAGCGGAGCCAGCTGCGGGGGTTCTGGCTTTCGCGCCCGTTCCAGAGTTGGAAGCTGAACTCGCCGTGGCCGTTGCCGTCGCTTGCCACGGTGCCTATCGTGGCGCGGGTGCCTACGTTCTGGCCTGTCTTTACCAACACCGAGGCCAGGTTGCAATAGACAGTCATATAGTCGCCATGGCGGATGATGACCCCCGTGGTGCCGTTGGGGCAGGTGAAAATCCTCGACACTTTACCCTTGAAGACGGCGTAGACGTTGGTGCCCTGCACCGTCAGGAGGTCGATGCCGTTGTTCATGTTCTGGCCTCCGCTCTCGTGGGTGTAAAGCCCATAGTTGCGTGTGATGCTCGTATATGCCACGGGCCATGCCAACTTGCCTTTGTTGGAGGCGAAGTCGCTCGACAGGGCGGCCTCTTCTGCCATGGTCTTGTCGGTCACGCTGCTTGCTTCCGGCTCGCTCTTCGTGGTTGTGGTGCTGCTTTTCTTGTCGTTTTTTGCCGTGGTTGTGGTGGCGTTTTTTTTCTTGGCGGCTTCGGCGGCTTTCTTCTTGGCGGCGGCACGCTGTTCGGCGGCTTTGCGCACCTCCTCGTCGATGAGCTTCTGGATCTGCTGCTGCAGCTTGCGTTTCTGGGCCTCTTTCTTGCTCAGCTGGGCTGTCAGCTGTTTCTCGTTGGCTTTGGATTGTTGCACCGACGATTCTTTCTGGCGTTGCTCCTTGGTGAGCTGGTCGCGCTGCCGTTTCTCTTGGCTCAGCAGGCTGCTCTGCTCGGTGCGCTGTCGCTGCAGCTCGGCGCCGGCCACCTGGAGCTCTTCCTCGCACTGGCGTATCTTGCGCGACTGTTGCAGTCGGTATTCATTATATTTCTTGAAATATTTGGTGCGCAAAAGAGCCTTGTTGTACGATGGCGTGTCGAAGAGGAGCACCCATTTGTCGATGTTGTTGTATTCGCGATATAGGGAGCGCACCGTGGCGGCGTAGTTGTCTTGCAGCCGCTTGCGGCGGTCCTGCATGCGGCTGATGCTGTCGTTCATCTGCGATATCTGGTTGTCGAGGTGCGACAGCTGCCCGTTGATGTTGTCTATGAGTCTGTTGCGTTCCTTGATTTTCTTGTTGAGGGCCGCCAGCTGCTTGCTGTTGAGCTTGGTGTTCTTCTTCGCCTTGGCGAGGTCGGAGTTGAGGCGTTTGATTTCGGCCTCAAGCTGGGTCTTCTCTTTCTCCAGCTGCTTTTTGCTCTTGCTCTGCCCGTAGGCTGGCGCGCTGATAAGGATGGCGGCGAGGAAGAGTAGTAGTGCGGGTATGATTCTCTTTGTATGCATGCTTTTCTTCAAGATGTTTTTCTACGGCACAACGACTGACATTCGCTTTTATTGTGCATGACGTAAAATATATATTTCGCAGAACAACGTAGTAAAAAAAATTGTTATTTCGGAACTATTTAGTATTTTTGTACGTTTTATTATAATCAATCATTTTGTACAACGTTTTGTTTTTGACAATCATAAAGAGTTTTTATAATTAAAAATGGCTAATTTTTTAAGTAAAATATTCGGAAATAAATCGCAACGAGACCTTAAAGAGGTCAATCCCTACAAGGAGGCCACGTTGGCCATCTATCCCTCAATCCAGGCTTTGAGCAACGACCAACTCCGTGCCAAAACCATTGAGTTTAAAGAAAAAATCAACAACGAAATTCATGCTGAAGAGGAGGAACTTGCCGGGTTGCGCCAGCGTATAGAAAATGAGTACGACATGCCTGTCGACGAGAAAGAGCAGCTCTACAAGCGCATCGAAGAGCTGGAGAAGACCTCCTACGACAAGACGCAAAAGGTCCTTAACGAGATACTGCCGGAGGCTTTCGCCGTGGTGAAGGAGACGGCACGCCGCTTCGCCGAGAACGACGAAGTGGTGGTGACGGCCAACGACCGCGACCGCGACTTGTCGGCCACGCGCGACAACGTCAATATCGATGATGCCGGCATGGCACACTACAAGAACCAGTGGATGGCCGGCGGCAATATGATTAAGTGGGACATGGTGCACTACGACGTGCAGCTCATCGGCGGTGTGGTGCTCCATAGCGGCAAGATCGCCGAGATGGCCACTGGCGAAGGTAAGACCCTCGTGGCCACCCTGCCGGTCTACCTCAACGCTCTCCCCGGCAAGGGAGTGCATGTGGTCACCGTCAACGACTACCTCGCCAAGCGCGACTCGGAATGGATGGGTATGCTTTTCGAGTTCCACGGCCTCACGGTGGACTGCATCGACAAGCACGAACCTCATAGCGACGCCCGCAAGGCCGCCTACAACGCTGACATCACCTACGGCACCAACAACGAGTTCGGTTTCGACTATCTGCGCGACAACATGAGCCGCAATCCTGGCGAGCTGGTGCAACGTGGCCACAACTACGCCATCGTCGACGAGGTGGACTCCGTGCTTATCGACGACGCCCGTACCCCCCTCATCATCAGCGGCCCCACCGCCAAGGGCGACGACCAGGAGTTCGACCGCTTCAAACCCGTCATCGAGAAACTCTACAACACCCAGCGCATGCTGGTCACCACCATCCTGGCCGACGCCAAACGTGCCCTCGCCGGCACCAATATGGACCAAAAACCCGACGACCCCGGGGCCATGGCCCTGCTCCGCGCCTACCGCGGCCTGCCTAAAAACAAAGCCCTCATCAAATTCCTCAGCGAACAAGGTGTCAAATCACTTCTCCAGAAAACAGAGAACTTCTACATGCAGGAGCAGAACAAATACATGCACATCATCGATGATGATCTGTATTTTGTGGTCGACGAGAAGCAGCGCTCGGTGGAGCTCACCGACAAGGGTATGGACTACCTGAGCGACCTCGGCGAAGACCGCCGCTTCTACCAGCTGCCCGATGTGGGAGCCGAGATAGCAGAGCTGGAGAAAGAGAACCTCTCCGACGATGAGAAAGCCAAGCGCAAGGAGGACATCTACAACAATTTCGCCATCCAGAGCGACCGCGTCCACACCGTCGACCAGCTGCTGAAGGCCTACACCCTCTTCGAGAAAGACGTAGACTATGTGCTGACCGAAGACCGCCAGGTGAAAATCGTCGACGAGCAGACCGGACGTATCATGGAAGGACGCCGCTGGAGCGACGGCCTGCACCAGGCCGTCGAAGCCAAGGAAAACGCTAAGGTGGAGGCCGCCACACAGACCTATGCCACCATCACGCTGCAGAACTACTTCCGCATGTATAAGAAGCTGGCCGGTATGACGGGTACTGCCGAGACCGAGGCCGGCGAGTTCTGGAACATCTACAAGCTCGATGTCGTCGTCATCCCCACCAACCGCCCCATAGCGCGTGTGGATATGGACGATATGATTTACAAGACCAAACGCGAGAAATTCAAAGCCGTCATCGAAGAGATAGAACGTCTGCGCGGCGTGGGGCGTCCCGTTCTGGTCGGCACCACTTCGGTGGAGACTTCCGAGCTCTTGAGCAAAATGCTCACCATGAAAGGCATCAAGCATAATGTCCTCAACGCCAAGCTCCACAAAAAAGAGGCCGACATCGTTGCCGAGGCTGGCGAACCGGGGCGTGTGACCATAGCCACCAACATGGCCGGCCGTGGTACCGACATCAAGCTTAAGGGCGACGTGCGCGAGCGCGGCGGCTTGGCCATTATAGGCACCGAGCGTCATGAAAGCCGTCGCGTCGACCGCCAGCTGCGTGGCCGCGCCGGCCGTCAGGGCGACCCCGGAAGCTCGCTCTTCTTCGTCTCGCTCGAAGACGACCTCATGCGCCTTTTCGGCTCCGAACGTATAGCCACCATCATGGACCGTATGGGTATGCAGGAAGGCGAGGCAATTCAGCATAAGGCTATCACCAAACAAATTGAACGTGCTCAGAAAAAGGTGGAAGAGAACAATTTCGGTATGCGTAAGCGACTGTTGGAGTACGACGACGTGATGAACAACCAGCGCACCGTTATCTACAACAAACGCCGCAACGCCCTCTATGGCGATAGGCTGAGCATCGACATCTCCAATATGTTCTACGACACTTGCGAGATGCTCTACAACGAAGCCGACGAGAGCCACGACTTCGAGACCTTCAAAATGGAGATGATACGCGTCTTTGCACTCGACGTGCCATTCACTGAACGCGAGCTCTTCAATGCCCGTGGCGCCGAGATGGTGCAGCGCCTCTACGAGCTCACCTACAATGCTTATCGCGAACGTATGCAACGCCTTGCCGAGCTGGCATTCCCCTTCATCAAAAACATCCACGACAACACACGCTACCAGAACGTGGTGTTCCCCATCACCGATGGCGTGAAGACCATGAACGTCATCTGTCCGGTGCAGAAAAGCTACGACAATGGTGGCCGCGAGGTGCAGCTCAGCATCGAGAAAAACATCACGCTGGCCATTATCGATGATGCCTGGAAAGAGCACCTGCGCGAGTTGGACGATTTGAAGACCTCCGTTCAGAATGCCAGCTACGAGCAGAAAGACCCCCTGCTTATCTATAAGTTCGAATCGTTCAACCTCTTCGAGAAGATGCTCCTCGACATCAACAGGCAGATAGCATCGTTCCTCAGCCGTGCCAGCCTGCCGGTGACGCAGGATAGCGACATGAAAGAGGCCCACCAGCCCACCAGCAATCAGAAAGGGCTGCGCACCAGCCGTAACGACGTCCCTCCCGAGGCACAGCGCACCACGCCGCGCGAGAAGCCGCAGCCGGTGCACGTGGAGAAAAAGGTGGGCCGCAACGACCCGTGCCCCTGCGGCAGCGGCAAGAAATACAAGAACTGCCACGGCGCCATGGAGAGTTGATGACTCCTGTCTGACAATCTTTGTTTGATAACAAAACAGAATACTCGACAATCATTTAACCATAAAACCTTAATTCCAAAATCACAACCATCATGAAAAAACATTTCCTTATTTTTGCTTTGCTGTGCTGTACTGCCTTCGTGGCCAATGCCCAGCTGTTCCAACTCGGCCTTAAGGCTCAGTATGCGACAAAGAGCCTTGACGAGCTCAGAACTGATCTTGAATACACCTACACCAACAAGTCGACCGATATTCTTCGCTACAGCAATGTGGGCCTCATGGCGCGACTGAATCTGGGACGATGGGTTACGCTACAGCCAGAGGCCAATATCTCTGTCAGCGCTGTTTGGGATACCGTGGCGCAGCAAGGTAACTTCTTCAACCAGGCGGCTTGGGCTTTCCAGAATGCCAACACCATCAACCTCACAATCCCAGTCTTGGCCGCAGTGCATCTGCTAAAGTTCGAAAACACCCTCGACTTGCGCCTCTTTGCGGGACCGGAGTTCTACACCACCATAAAAGGTGTTCAAGAAGGGGAAGTCGATTTTAACAGTTATTCGGTGGTGGTTGGTGTCGGTATCGACCTTCTAAACGTTATCTATGTAGATGGGCGTTTGACGAAAAATTCCAACAACGACCTCTTCTATGCCGTCGGTGTCGGCCTATTGTTCTAAATTCGTGAATGTATTACAGTCAGTGCATCCGTAAGCTCTTTCTCGTTGGCGTCTTTCTGTTGCCTTCTTTTGTATGGGGACAGGTCAGCGGAACGGTGTCAGATGCTGCCGACAGACAGGTGCTGCAAGGCGTCACGCTCCAGTGGGAGGGGACTACGTCGGGGACCGTCACCGATGGCAAGGGCTTTTTCAGCCTTGTCCGCAACGCCAAGCACCACCGGCTGCTGGTGCGCTATGCAGGCTATAGGACCGACACGGTCATCATCCATTCCGACACCAGCCTGGCGCTGCGGCTCCACGCGCTCTCCACAAACCTGAAGAAAGTGTCGGTCAGAGGACGGCGGAAAGCGTCGTTCAGCAAGATGTCGTCGCTCCAACAAACCGAGGTCATCACCACCGAGGGCCTGCGCGGACTTGCCTGTTGCAATCTGGGCGAGAGTTTCGAGAACTCCGCCACGGTGGATGTGGGCTATGCCGATGCTGTCTCCGGCAGCCGGCAGATACAGATGCTGGGCCTTACGGGGGTTTATAGCCTCATGCTGCTCGAGAATGTGCCTTTCCTGCGTGGCCTCTCCACCCCCTTCGGGCTGGGCTATGTACCCGGACAATGGATGGAGGGCATCTCAGTCAGCAAAGGTGTGGCAACGGTGAAGAACGGCTATGAGGCCATCACGGGTACCATCAATCTGGAATACGAAAAACCATTGAAAGGCGACCGCTTCACGCTGAACCTCTACGAGAACTCTGACCTGAAATCAGAGCTCACTGCCAAGCTGAACCACCGCATCAACGAGCATCTGGCCACCGGCCTTTATCTCTTTGGCACCTACGACACGCGGCGCACCGACCATATCGGCCACGACGGCTTCGCCGACTACCCGCTGCAGCGGCAGTTCAACATCCTTAACCGATGGGATTATGAAGGCCATGGCGGCTTCCATTCGCAAAGCCTTGTCAACTACACCCACGAGAAGCGCTTGGGAGGAGAGATGGATTTCGAGGAGAGCATGCGTGGCAACGATTCCATCTATGGCTTCGGAGGAACCACCAACCGCCTTTTCTTCTCCACCAAGAATGGCATTCCGCTGAATAGCACCTCATCCTTCGGCTCGCAGGTCTCGGCGTCGTGGTTCAGACAGGAGGCCTACTATGGCCTCAGCAACTATAGCGGCGAGGAGGGCGACCTCTACGTCAACCTGCTCGTCAATGCTGAAGTCAGTGGCGGCCATATCGTCGACTATGGCGTGTCGCTGCGTTATCGTCATGTCGACAACCTGTTGCATCTGCTGCCTACCGACACGTCGCAGCTCGCCATATTCAACTATAAACACAAGGAGATGATCCCCGGGGCTTTCGGGCAGTATACGTTCCGTTATGGCGACGACTTCAACGCCACTGCCGGGCTGCGCTACGACTACAACAGTTTTCATCGACGCCATCTGCTCACCCCACGGCTCCATTTCCGTTGGCATATTGGCAATCAGCTTGTATTGCGTGGCGTTGCAGGCCGCGGCTTCCGCACGCCGGACTATATTGCCGAGAATATCGGTCTGCTGGCTTCGGGGCGCAGGTTCAAGGCCAACAGCCCTTTGGCTCTCGAAGAGGCCTGGAACGCCGGAGCCAACCTGACCAAGAAATGGAAACTTGCCGATGAACGAGAGCTTACTGTGGCCATCGACTATTACCATACACGCTTCGTGAGCCAGACGGTGGTCGACCTCGACCAGTCGGCCTACGAGGTGCTTTTCTACGGCCTCGACGGCAAGAGCTATTCCAATGTCCTCCAAGCCGATATTAATATCGAACCGTTCGATGGTTTCTCGGTCTCCGCCGCCGGCAAAGTCAACGATGTATGGTGCGCCTACAATGGCACTCTCATGCGCAAACCGTACACTTCGTTCTGGAAAGCCCTTATGGTGCTGAGTTACCACACCCGTTTCGAGAAATGGCGCTTCGACCTCACCACCCAGCTCAACGGCCCACAGCGTCTGCCGCTCAATAAAGGGGAGATGCAAGGCGACGCGCCGGCCTACTTGTATATGTTGGGTCAGGTGACACGCCGATTCAAGCATTTTGAGCTCTACGCCGGTGTCGAGAATATCACGGGTCATGTGCAGCAGCATCCTATCATTGGCGCCGACGCACCCTTTTCACAGGCTTTTGACGCCTCGGTAATCTACGCCCCTCTTATGGGACGCCTTTTCTATATAGGCTTTAGAATGAATGTTTTGTAAATGACGAAACAACGAAACAACGAAACAACGAAATGACGAAACAACGAAATGACGAAACAACGAAACAACGAAAAATTAATATGATATGAAAAAAACAGTCATAATTCTGATTATTTCAATTGCGTTCCTGAGCGGTAATGCTTTTGCACAGAAAAAGAACACTAAAACGGCGGAGATTGCCATTCCGGGCTACTGCTGCAAAGGACTGAACAAGACCATAGAGAACACGTTGGCATACGAACGTGGCGTGGTGGAATGGACGCTGAATCCGGAGAAGAAATCCGTCACGGTGGTATTTCGCGACGGCAAGACCACAGCGGACAAGATCGAGAAGGCCTTGGCAGAGAATGGCGTGCGTACCGCCAACCATAAGCCCAATCCACGTGCCATAGAGAAATTGCCCGCCTGTTGCCAGCCCGCAGCAAAGGGCGAAAGTGGAAACTGCAAACATTGACCTTTACAAACGCTGTAGCAAAAACGTATGAATATTGTCGACCAAATCCGCGAAACACGCGATATCTCGCGCGACGCACTTGCCACCTTGCTGAGCACCGACGATAGGGAACTGGTAGACCACCTGCGTGCCTCGGCACGTGAGGTGGCTGATGCCGTCTATGGCAAGACTATTTTCATTCGAGGTCTTATAGAGCTCACGAGCCACTGCAAGAACGACTGCCTCTACTGCGGTCTGCGCCGCAGCAACCGCAGCGCCGTCCGCTACAGACTTTCCGACGAGGAGATATACCAATGCTGCGCTACGGGTTACCAATTGGGCTTCCGCACTTTTGTCATGCAAGGAGGCGAGGACGGTTGGTTCGACGACAATCGTATGTGCCGTATTGTGGGCACTATACGTAAGCAGTATCCCGACTGTGCCATCACCCTCTCGCTCGGCGAACGCAGCCGCGAGAGCTACCAGGCCCTCTACGACGCAGGTGCTGACCGCTATTTGCTACGCCACGAGACTGCCTCGCCCGAGCACTATGCGCGGCTGCATCCCGCTGAGATGTCGTGGCAGAACCGCATCGACTGTCTTTTCGCACTGAAAGAGATAGGCTATCAGGTGGGGTGTGGCTTCATGGTGGGCTCGCCCTACCAGACTGTCGACACCTTGCTGGCCGACCTTCAGTTCATACGCTCCTTTCAGCCACATATGGTGGGCATAGGCCCTTTCGTGGCCACCCACGAAACGCCCTTCGCTGGATTCCCCAATGGCAAGGTCAACGACACCTTAAGGTTGCTTGCCATTATCCGCCTGCTCCACCCTCATGTGCTGCTTCCCTCCACCACGGCCCTTGGCACCCTCCATCCGCAGGGGCGCGAACTCGGCGTTCAGTATGGGGCCAATGTCGTGATGCCTAATCTCTCGCCCAAGCTGCACCGTAAGGACTATGCCATCTACGACAACAAGATTTGCACGGGCGAAGAATCTGCCGAATGTAGGGCATGCACCGAGCAGCGTTTCCGAAGGATAGGCTACGAGACGGTTGTTTCGCGTGGCGATTTCAAATGAGAAGAAAAAAAGCACGGCTCCGAAGGATAGGGGCCGTGCTTTTTGCTTTGAGGTTGTGCTACGCTGTAACTAAAGGTGCTGCCTGAGGGGACTGTTATTGTGCGGAAGGTGCCGACGGGGTTACCTGCTGGCGGTAGCGTTCCACTTCGCTTTCCGACGACTGGACGGCTTCGTTGGCGCGGTTCACCTTCTCCTCGGCCTGGCTTTTCTTGCCCTGGCTTTTCTCTATCTTGCCCTGTATTTCGGCAATCTCGTTGCGCAGAGCCTCTATCTTCAGCTGCAGCTTTTCAATCTCGGCCTCTTTCTTGGCTATCTTCTCCTGCTGCGAGGCTATATCTTTGTCTATCGAAGCCACGGCGGCAACGGCTTTCTCCTGGGTCTTTTGTGCTTTCTGGAGGTTTTTCTCTTCGGCGTTCATCTTCTTCTGGGCGTCGTAGCGCTGGACGTAGTTGTAGAACGTCTCGATGAAATGCTTGACGTTGAGGTTGAGGTCGGCCTGGCTGATGGTGAGGTTGGGCGATTTGGCGAAGCAAACCACTTCGGTGGTCTTGTTGCTTTTGCGGCCTTGTTCGCTGACCTTGACGAAGAAGTCGACGGGTTGCGAGTGGATGTCGGTGAACGTCTGGTTCTTCACCACAATATAGCCGTTCATTTTGTCGGTCTTCACGCCGGCTTCTTTCAGACGTTGCACGACGGCATCCTGTACCATACTTTTTTCCTGGCTCATGGTGATGGTGTATGCCGGGATGGTGAGACCTTCGTAGCCGATGGTGGTTTCCTGTGCTGTCTGAGCAACGGCAAGGCTGAAAGAGAGTAGCGCGATGAGTGATAAAAATATTTTCTTCATATTGTGTGTGTTATATTTTTATTGATGAACTGTTACGTTTTTTTAATTCGTTTGGCTATTATTTGCTAATTAATGGATTAAGAGATAGTCGAAAGACTGGCAGGATATGGAGCTGCGGTTAGAATTTTATACGTAGAGCCACGCTGGTGGTGATATCGTGATTCTTGCGAGCTTCGGGGACAACGCTGCGGTAGTCGTATTCGAAGATTACATCAAAGAAGAGATGCTGGTTGAGCTTGTTTTCAATCTTTGTGATGCTTGTGACGATGTAATCGCTGAAGTCGAATATGTTGGGTTGGTAGAAAGTGGTGTGGTTAAGATTGGTGTTTTCGCCAATGCGTTGCTTTATTTTGCCGCGAAGCGATACACGAGCGGCGTAGGTGTTGAGGGTGTCGGCCTCCTCGTTTTCAAAATAATAGTTCACGTAGTCGCCCACCAAGGCGGCGCTGATGGAGTAGTCGCATCGTCCGGGGATGGTGTAGATGCGGTATTTCACGCCGGCCAGGAGGCTTACTTTGAAGTCGTAGCCTTTAAAATGGTTGGATATGAACTCGGTGGCGAAGAATGGCGACCAACGGTCGTATTGGTTGATGTCGAATTTGACGCCGCCGTCCAAGCCTCTGTTTGTGGCTGTGTGGTTCTCTTCGCTATACAGGAAGCGGGCGTGGGCGTTGAAAGCCAAGATACTGTCGTTGCGGTCGATGTTGCCGTTAGCATTGAAGCCCAGGTTGTTGACGTTGCCGCTGTTGAGCGTGCCGCCAAGACCCATCTCGTATTTCCATTTGCTTTGTGCTGAGAGCGAGCCTACGAAGAGTATGGCTGCCAGAAGAAGAAAGGTTTTTTTTCTCATGCCACGTTGTCAATTTTAAGGTTTGTAGTGTCCTGGTCGTCCTGGTCGTCCTGGTCGTCAAATAAGATGTCGTCGTCGAAGAAATCGTCCTCTTCTTCGCCGAGAGAGTAGAGATAATTGTAGAGCTCTTTGAACTCGTTGGGGACATCAGATTTTTGCAGCTCCTCGAGGAAAATCTTGGCGAATTTTGCCGACTGCTCAGGATTTTTGTATTTTTTGTCGTACTGGTCCATGAGCTCTTGCAGCTCCTCATAGCATTCCTCGAATTCGACGTTCTCGCTGTTGTTGGGGTCGTTGATGTCGACTTTCGAAAAACATTGCTCGGTCTTATGTGACAGTCGTTTTGCATCGCGGCGCATGTTGCTTTTGCAAGACGATGTGGCAAACAGTAGAATTAATGATGCCAGAAGTAGTAAACTTTTTTTCATGTTACTAGAAATCAAATAGTTGTGTATTTCATTGCTCAATTTAATATTTGCAAAGATACACTTTTTTTTAAAGACAATCAGCAGAAAAAAAAACCGCCCTCGGAAGGGCGGCACAGTACAAAGTTATGAAACAGAATATTACGTCTTTAATGAGGCTTTTTTAGAGCTCTATTTCATCGATGAACTTGTAGTTGGTCTCGAAGTTCAGGAGACGCATGTGTTTCCATTTCTTTGCGAAGAAGAGGAAGCCTTTGCGTTGCCCTGCGAGGACTTGGTAGGTGACTTTGTTTTTGACGTTAAGGGCGTAGAGCTCTTTGATTTTATAGCCAGGATGCAGCTCCTGAAGTTTTGAGGTGATGGCGTGGGGATAATATTTCTCTTCCACATACCAGCGCGTCTCGGTGCCGCGCGGCGAGAAACGGTAGGCGGTGCGTGTGCCGTTGCTGTTGGTGTAGCTGGCGTCGTATACCATGGTGTCGACCATAAACCATTCCACATTTTCAGCATCGCTGGCGAGGCGTTGGAAATCCTTGACGTAGCGTTCGGGGACATCTTTGTCCGCGACACTCTTGCCACTTTGGGCAAACATGACGGTTTGTGCGAATAAAACCATCAGTGCAATAGTGAATATCTTTTTCATTGTTAAAGTTTTAAACAATTGTCGTTATTCTTCTTCGGTTTGGCAAAGATACGAATAAATAGTGAACCGACAAATGTTTTTTTTGTATTGCGATAGTGAAAAAGGTGTCAATGCGTTGAATAGCGTCAACGTTGGCGTAATAATTATTCAAGTATCGCATGTATTATTGGCGAAGCTGGGAAGCTTCGCTGTAGGAGGTCGGGATTCCTATCCCGACCAATGCAACGACACCCCACCACGTCGCATTGGCGAAGCTGGGAAGCTTCGCCTCCTATTGCAAGGAGACCTTCGCATTCTGCGAAGGTGTAACTTTTATTGGCGAAGCTGGGAAGCTTCGCCTCCTATTCCAAGGAGACCTTCGCATTCTGCGAAGGTGTAACTTACATAATATTTATTCCGACAGCATGAAATGCAGGCGGTTTTGTACGTTGGCCTCCGAGGTGCCGGAATCGAAGTCGAGGAAAAGGAGCGAGAGGTTGGGGTAGCGTTCCTTGAGGCGTTTCTCTATTCCTTTGGAGATGATATGATTGGCGATGCAGCCGAAGGGTTGGACGCTGACCACTTTGTTGATGCCGCTCTCGGCCAGATGGCATATCTCGCCGGGCAGGAACCAGCCTTCGCCAAAGTTGGCCGCGGGGTTGATGACCTGGTGCGAGAGGCGGTAGTTCTCGAAGATGTCTGTGAATGGACGGTAGGGCTTGAAAGGAGCGCAGATGGCGTCGTAGATGTGCGCCACGTGCATGATGGCTTTGTCGATGATACGTACCGTGCGGTTCGAGAGGGGCGAGGCCTGTATATTGTCGTTGCGGTCGGTTACCATGGCTGGGAGCGAGGAGAGGAAGAAACCGCTGAGTGCTGGCGGCACCACCTCGATGCCACGGTCGATAAGCCACTGGACTACGTTCTTGTTGGAGAAAGAGTTGTATTTGACGTAGATTTCGCCGACGAGGCCCACCTGCTGCACGGGGCGTTGCATGTCGCAGGCCTTGCAGAACTCGCCCACGGCCTCGGCCATGAGGCGTTTCATGCCGCCGTAGTTCTTGGCAGAGATGAGGGGAAGTGCCGCGGCGGTGTATTTGTCGAAGATGCGTTTGGCGGCGCCTTTCTCGCGTTCGCGCACCACGGCGGGGTAGTAGAGCTTGAGCATGCTGTCGGCGTAGAAGAGGGCGTGGAGCAGGATGCGCCATATCTTGCTCCAGGGGATGACGAAGCCCGGCTGTAGGTTCTGTAGGCCTGCGCCTATGGCCACGCTGATGACAGGCACGTCGGCGAAGCCCTCGCGCACCATGGCGTTCTTGATGAGCGAGTAGTAGTTGCTGGCGCGGCACTGGCCGCCGGTCTGCGTCATGCCCACGGCGGTGTTGGCGGGGTCGTATTTGCCGGAGCGTAGGGCACGGATGATGCTGCCGACCACTATGGTGGCGGGGTAGCAGATGTCGTTGTTGGCCTGCCGGAGCCCCTCCTCGGCATCGCCGATTGCGGGCATGGGGAGGCATTCAAGCTTGTAGCCCATCAGGGCGAAGATGGTGGGGAGGTACTCCGAGTAGCCGTCGGCGAAATAGGGGCCTATGATGGTGCGCCCCCGGTCGGAGGGCATGAAGGGTTTGGTGGTGATGGCTCTGCCGGTTGAAAGTGATGTCGTGTCGTTGCCTGATGGTGCCGTGGAGATATTGGCGAGGCTTACCGAGTCGACGAGCGAGCGGATGCGGAGCTTGAGGGAACCGATGTTGTTGACGTCGTCGATTTTGAGGATGGTGAGGTTCTTGCCGTGGCGGTCGAGGATGGAACGTACCTCGTCGAGGATAAAGGCGTCGGGGCCGCATCCGAAGGAGGTGAGCTCCACCATGTGGAGGTTGGGGTAGGGGTGGGTGCCCACGAAATGGGCGGCCTTGAAGATGCGGTTGGGGTAGGCCCATTGGCATAGGGCATTGAGCTGGTCGAAGACGGCACTGCCCTCGTGCACTGCCACGTTCTCGGTGATGACATCGATGCCCATGTCGGCAATGGCCTGCGAGATTTTGTGCTCTATGAGGGGGTCGATATGGTAGGGGCGAGCGGCAAGGAGGATGACCATGCGTCCCTGAGCCATGGCGTTGTGGAGCACCTCGGTGGCGCGGTGCTCAAGGCCATGGAGGTAGGCCTCCTGTGCCTCAAGGGCATGCTCCACGGCATCTAAGGCGCGCGCCTTATCCACGCCGAGCTTGGTCAGATAGGCCACGCACGAGCTCTCGAGCAGGTCGATATCTTTAAAGCTGACCACGGGCGAATCGAGGGGGATGCCGTAGTTGCGCTCGGGGTTGATGGAGGAGGTGATGACGTCGGAGTAGCCGCTTACCACGGGGCAGTTGAAAGAGTTGCGCGACCCCAAGTCCTCTTTGCGTTCGAAGACCACCCAGGGGTAGAGGATGCGGTCCACCTTGCGGCCTATGAGGTCCATGATGTGGCCGTGCATCAGCTTGGCGGGGAAGCAGATATTGTCGGCGACGATGCTGCGGATGCCGTTTTCGTAGAGCGTGTTGGTGGAGCCTTTGGAGAGGACCACCTCGAAGCCGCAGCGTGTGAGGAGGGTGCACCAGAAAGGGAAGTCTTCGTAGATGCCCAAGGCTCGGGGAAGGCCTATTTTGATTGCGCTGTTGTGCGTCGGCGCTGATGCTTTTGTGGGGCGAGACCAGAGTAGGCGGTTCTTTTCGACGAACATGTTGACGCCCTTCTCTGTGCTTTCAGAAGAGGAGGAGTATATCTTTTCGCATTGGTTGCCGGAATAGAAGCTCTTGCCGTTCTGGAAATGGAACACCTTGACGGTGCAATGGTTTTCGCATCCGGGACACACCTCGATGTCGGAGGTGTAGGAGTTGGCCTTGGTTATGGAGTCGAGAGTCACCTATGTGTTGAATTGTTGAGTTGTTTAATTGTTGTGATGTTATGTTGTTGAATTGTTGAGATGTCTAATTGCTGATATTTCTATGCGCAGTATACATTTGTGTCACTATACAGTCGTCATTGTTCACTCATGTTGCGTTGCAGGGCGTAGAGTGCTGCGCCATAGGCGCCGGCCAGTTCGGGGTGGTCGCAGAAGCTGACCTCTTTGCCGGTGAGGTGCTCGAGGGCGCGGACCACGGAGTGGTTTTTGAATGTGCCGCCCTGGACCACGATGTGGTCGCCCAGCTCGTCGGTGGAGCGGAGTTTGAGGACCTTGAAGAGGCAGTTTTTAATCACCGAGTAGGAGAAGCCGGCGGCGATATCGTCCACCGCGGCGCCTTCGCGCATAGCCTGCTTCACTTTAGAGTTCATGAAGACGGTGCAGCGGGTGCCGAGGTCGTAGGGGTGCTTGGCGAAGCATGCCATACGGGCGAAGTCGGCGATGCCGTAGCCCAGTTGGTTGGCGAAGGTCATGATGAAGCTGCCGCAACCCGACGAGCAAGCCTCGTTGATTTCGATGCGGCGGATGCTGCCGTTGGCCACGAAGATAGCCTTCATGTCCTGTCCGCCGATGTCGAGGACGAAGGAGACGTTGGGGTCGAGGGCGCGGGCCGTCATGAAGTGTGCCATGGTCTCCACGATGCCGTAGTCGAGCGAGAAGGCGGTGCGTAGCAAACTCTCGCCGTAGCCCGTGGCTGCCGAGGCCACGATGTTGACCTGAGCGGGATGGCCTACGCGGCTGCGGAGGCGTTGGAGGGCATCGCTGAAGGTGCGGAAAGCATCGCCATTGTTGAAGCAGTAGTCGTAATGTACTATCTTGCCTTCGTGGTCGATGAGTGCAAGCTTGGTGGTGGTGCTCCCCGAGTCCACGCCGAGGTAGTAGGCTGTGGCGTCGCCGAGGCCGGCGGTGTAGTGGTTGCTGAGCTGCATGTAGTCCATGTGCTGGCTGTCCTCGATGAGGTCGCCCTTGGGCAGCTCGAAGCCGCGTTTGAGGTCGAGCCAGTGGGCGTAGATGGCATCGTCGGCAAAAAGAGGGGGAAGGGAAGAGGCGTTGCTTCCGGTCTTGCCGTTAGGGATGGCGTCGCCTACGGCTGTTGCCTTCATTAGGCTGGACAGCTTCTCGTTGGCGAGGATGGCGTCGCGTTGTCCTATGGCTTTCAGGGCGCATCCCATGGCGGGGATAAGCTCGGGGTGGTCGGGGAGGATGCAGTCGGCGTCGGAGAGCCGGAGTACCTGCTGGAGGTGGGTCTTCAGCTGGGGAAGGAAAGCGAAGGGGCCGCCGCAGAGCAGCACACGGGGGCGTACCTCCACGCCGCGTGCCAGTGCGCTGACCACCTGCATGGCCACGGCATGGAACATCGAGGCTGCGATGTCGGCCTTGGACACTCCGCGTGCCAGGAGGTTCTGTATGTCGGTCTTCGAGAACACGCCGCAGCGCGACGCAATGGGGTAGATGGTCTGCGCCTGAGCTGCCAAAGTGTCGAGCATGGCGGTCTCCACGCCCAGCAGGGTGGCGGTCTGGTCGATGAACGAGCCTGTGCCGCCGGCACAGTTGCCGTTCATGCGCATGTCGGGCACACGTCCCTCTTCGAAGAAAATCATCTTCGAGTCCTCGCCGCCGATGTCGATGAAGGTATGTATGTCGGCATAGTGCTGCTTTACCACAAGGGCTGCCGCCAGCACCTCCTGCTCAAAAGGAATGCCCAGACGTTCGGCATACCCCATGCCCACACTCCCTGTCATCACCACGTTCAGCTGGCAGTCGCCCATCTGAGCCTTAAGCTCGCTGATGGTTTCGGCCAGGGCGGCGGGAGGGTTGGCGTTGTGGCGCATATAGTGGCCGAAAAGGTACTCCCCATTATCGTCAACGAGGCAGGCTTTCAGCGTTGTCGAGCCAATGTCTATGCCAAGGTTGTATTGTTTCAAAAGGTTTAAGATTAAAAATTTTATATATTGAATGTCGTCTGTAGGGGGCGAAGCTTTCAGCTTTGCCAAAGCGAATAGTTATCTCTTCGCATTGGTCAGGTTGGAAACCTGACCTCCTACAATAATCCATTGGATTTTATTATAGTAAATACTCTTAGCGTTAAAAAAAATCTTTGCAAAGATAGTCTTTTTTTTGTTTTTTTTACAAAAATAATGCATCGAACAAGCAATAATGACATTTTTTTTACGTATTTAAGGATTCAAATGGAAAATAGTTTATCTCATCTTGCTCATCTACAGACCCTGCTTCAGCAGGAGCGCAAGGCAGAAGCCGAGGCCTATAGCCGTGCGTTGCGGGTCGACAATGTCAGCGGGCGTGTCTGCGAGGCCGACTGTCACTATCCGGTCGAGTTGGCCGGCTGGGGATATAATGCCTTGAACCAGCTGATAGCTACCGTCACGTATGACAGCACCGACGAGTTGGACAACGATTTCGAGTCCGGACATCCCGTGGCGTTCTTCCACCTCTCGCCCGACGGACAGGCGGCAGAGGAGCTTCCTTATGTATGCTTCGTGGAGAGCTACAAGGAGGGCGTGCTTCAAATCCAGCTTCCCAATCCGTCGGCGTTGAAATCCCTGCAGGCCAAGGCCGAGCATACGCTTCTGGGCATCAGGGTGTCGATCGACGACACTTCCTATCGCGTGATGGATGAAGCGTTGAGGGCTGCTATGCGTTCTGCCGACGAGAAGTTCGTGCGGCTTCGCGAGACGCTGATAGGCCCTCTGCATCCGCGCTTCAGGGCTTTGCCGCAGATAAGCCTGCCGTGGCTCAACGAGGTGCAGTGCCGTGCCGTGAACCGTGCCGTGTCTGCCGAGGATGTGGCTATAGTGCATGGCCCTCCGGGTACGGGGAAGACCACCACGCTGGTGGAGGCCATCATTGAGACCTTGCAGCGCGAGACGCAGGTCATGGTCTGTGCGCCGAGCAATGCCGCCGTGGACTGGATCAGCGAGCAGCTGATGCGGCGTGGCATACACGTGTTGCGCATAGGCAACCCATTGAAGATGAGCGATGAAATGCTGGAGTGCAGCTACGAGCGACGCTACAGTGCCCATCCCGACTACCACGAGTTGTGGAATATCCGGCGCACTCTGCGCGAGGGGGTGGGCGAGAAGCCTTCGCGCCAGCGGCAGGAGCAGCTCAGGAGGCTCCGCAACCGCCAGACCGAGTTGGAGATCAAAATCAACGCCGACCTTTTCGAGCAGGCCAGCGTGGTCAGCTGCACCCTCATCGGCAGTGCCTACCACATTATGGAACGCCGCCGTTTCAGCACCCTGTTCATCGACGAGGCCGCCCAGGCCTTGGAACCCGCCTGCTGGGCGGCGATTCTGAAGGCCGACCGTGTGGTCATGGGCGGCGACCACCAGCAGCTGCCACCCACGGTGAAGAGTGTGGAGGCCTTGCGTGGAGGCCTCTCGACGACGTTGATGCAACAGGTGGTGAGCACCAAGCCCGAGTGCGTCACCCTCCTCACCACTCAGTACCGTATGCACCGCGACATTATGGATTTTTCCTCTCGCTGGTTCTACCATGGCCAGCTGCGTGCCGCCCCCGAGGTCGCCGACCGTTTGGTGAACCTAATGGACACCCCCCTCACTTGGTTCGACACCGCCGCCGCAGTGGACAACGCCGTAGTGGACAACGCCTCCGAGCGTGGCCACGAGCACCGTTCGCGCTCCGGCAGCCTCTCCAATGCCGACGAGGCGCGCCTCGTGGTCCACACCCTACGCGATTATGTCGACATGATTGGCGAGGAACGCCTTGTGGCCGACGCCGTCGACTTCGGCATCATCACCCCCTATCGGGCACAGGCCCGCATGATACGCCGTCTGCTGAAGATGCAACGCTTCTATCGCCGCCTCCGCCAGCAGGTCGCCGTGGGCACCGTCGACGGCTTCCAGGGCCAAGAACGCGACGTCATCCTTATAAGCATGGTGCGCGACAACGAACAGGGCAGCATAGGCTTCCTCGGCGACTTGCGCCGTATGAATGTGGCTATTACGCGCGCCCGCATGAAGCTGATTATCATCGGCAATAGCGAGACCCTCTCGCACCATCGTTTCTTCCGCTCGCTCTACGAACATTTCCAGCAGCGAGGCGTGGTGGTCGGCTGCCAGCCTGAAAGCAATGCATGACTGACGGTGGCTTCCTGAGCATAGCTTATGTCTGCGGTGTGGAGGCGTGTGATGCTGATGCTGTCGATGCTGATGCCGTTGGTGGTGCGGGTGCCAGTCCAGTAGAAGTCGAGGCGCACGGTGTCGCTCTTTTATGGTCTTTCTCGGTCATTCACGTTGAAAAACAAGTCTAATAGATTGGGTTTATTTGTCATAGGATTACAGGAGCTTCACACGCTAAAACACCGATTTCTTTCTGCGAACATTTCGACCGTATATCATCTTCAATTTATCACCAATACTTGGCGGCCATGCCTGCCGTCGGCGGAAGTAAGGGTCACAAAGTAGCGTCCGGAGGGGAGAGCGGAGATGTCGATAGTCGTCGTGGCTCCGGTGAAATCGTGGGTCAGCAGGGTGCGTCCTGAGAGGTCAATAATGGCAGCACGGCAGGATTGCGAATCATTCGCGACATTTGCGATAGTGACGGTGGTATGCGTCGGGTTGGGTGAAAGGCTGAACTGCAAGACCTCTATGGGTGCTATCTCTTGTGTGAAGCCAGTTGCGGCGTCATGCGCGAAGATGGCCGTAAGTACAGTGTCCTGAACAAGGCGGAAAGACTTAGGATTGCTCCTGTCACCGTCCGACCAGTGCAGGAAATTGCAATAGGGGTTTGGTATGGCTTTTATTGTCACCTCGCTTTGTTCATGGAATGTTCCGGCTCCCATAACGCTTCCAAGTATGGGGTCGTTAGCGCGAAGCATGACGCTAAAACTGTCGACAGCAGGGGCAAAGAATGCCGTGAAAGCGGTGTCCTGCGTAAGGAATATCACGCGAGGGTTTTCCGTGTTGCCGTCGTTCCAGCCGATGAACTTGTAACCTGGCTTGGGGTGAGCCTCGATGGTGTCGTGGGTCTCTTCTGGGAAACGGCCTCCTCCTGTGACGGTCCCAATCTCCACACTGTCGGAGTAGACATCGAGCCGGTATTGGTCTACAATGGCAAGAAACATCCCATAGAAGTTCTCCAAATAAGGCCGTCTAAATCCGATTTGAGGGCCACACCACACTGCCTCTGCTTCGCCCCATGGTTTGCAATCGGGATATATTACCGGAGGGAATGGTTCGGTGCAACCTTTCTCAAACACGGCAAGCATCACCCTGCGTATTTGGACATAAAAAGTAGGGATATGCCAGAACACACCAGTGTAATTAATCGTTTTATTGTTGTTTCCCGACCCGAAAATAAAGAAAGAAGAGTCGACCCAGACAGGCTCGTCAAAATAAGCCTCATACGCGTAGCAGCGATTGAAGACTTCCCCCGTGTCGCCCTGCTTGAATTCCATGATGTGAGGTTTTATGGTATCCCAGCGTACAGAATCAACCAGCTGCATCGTAATGCCCATGGGTATGGGATGGTCGGGATGGAGATAATATTCGTTGATTTTCTGATAAAGGTATAGGTATTCTGGCAATTTCGTCGTGTCGGCATACGAACTGTAGTTGGCATATATGTGCACCAATGCCACCAGGCCCTTCACCTTCAAAGGTTGACGGGTGTATTCCCATTTGGCCAATAAACCTCCAGGGTAGTAGTCTAACCTGAAAGGTATCCTTGTGCAGCTGTCCATATAACCATTGGTGGAGTAATAAGGGCTTTCATCATACCATTGAGTATAATAGTATTTCTCGTATCGGCTCGGTATGGTGTCGCAATCAGAGCATGGTGTGTGCGTCTGCGAGAATGCTGTAGCTGCCAACGCTGACATTACCAATAAAATGACATATTGTTTCATATTGCAGTATTTATAAAAGGTTGAAAGAGATTTTGCTGGGCGTGTACAGTTGTTGATTCGAGATAATAAGCACTAATTAATGTAGTCATCCATAAGACTCAAAAAAAAGCGAAAATGT
>JAFSQF010000053.1 GCA_017446745.1 Bacteroidales bacterium | reverse complement strand
GGCTATGAGCTCCTCCTCGTCCCTCTTCAGCACCCCGAAGCCCTGATAGTAGCGTATCATCTGCCGCACGTCGGTCTCCGAGAAACCCAGCATGAGGTTGAAATCCTCGTTGAACGAGATGTTGGTGGCTATGTTGTAGCCGCTGGTGAGGTCGTCCAGCGTCACGGGGCTCACGCCCATCATCAGTATGCGCGCAAACATCCCCTTGAAGAGCTTGAAGACGTCGCGGTAGAAACCGTAGGCGTGTGTCAATGCCCAGTACACCCGCTCGCCCTTCTCGTTCAGCACCGTGTTGGTGAAGTTGTCGTACTCATCGACGATAAGGTAGAGCGGGAAGTTGTGTTGTCTGGCCTTGACATCTATATAGCTGAATTTTATCCTGAAATTATCTATCTTTTTTGCCTCTTCTGCAAATTGTCCTCCGTAGAAATCGGCATACCGGTCGACAAAATCGTCGAGCATCATGTTGCAGTAGGCACTGAAATTCGCCTCCAGGTTGTCCATGTCGCCGCCGATGCGCGAGAAGTCGAGGTGCAGCACCTGAAACTGCCCCCTATACTGCGTGGGGTTGTCGGCAATCCACAGCCCCTCGAAAAGACTTGCGAAGTTGTCGCGCTCGTTGATGTCGTAGTAGTGGCGCATCATGCTGATGAACACACTCTTCCCGAAACGCCGAGGCCGTATCAGGAAAAGAAAGTTCGCCGTGCGTTCCATCACGGGGAGAAACATGGTCTTGTCAACATAATACTTACCCTCAGCCCGCAGCTGCCGGAAATCGGAAATACCGTAAGGAAGTAGTTTCATAATCTGTGCCGTTTTTTCTTTACAACGCATCCATGACTTTTTTATTGTGTTACTACGCACAACAATTCCGTTCACCACCATCTGTAGGCTGTAGTGCGGTTGGCGGCACCTCCGAGTATCGCAATTTGCGGGCCATAAAGGTGCACCGTTAGAATAAAAAAACGCCATTATTTTTCAACGATAATAGAAATCAATACTTTTTTTTGTAAATTTGCACTTTGCAAAGAAATCAATAATCACCAGCATTCAAAACATTTTCAATAAATTAATTTTTAATCCAATGAAAAAAAATCTATTATTGTTTTTTATTGCCTCGCTCGCACTGTTGTCGTGCAAGCAGCAGCAGTCTCAGCAGGCGACGACCAACATGACCTATCGTCCGCTGGGCAACACCGGACTTCAGGTCAGCGAGATCAGCATCGGCTGCGGGGGGTTCTCCAAACTCGACACCGCAGGTTCGATAGCGCTCATGGACATGGCCATCGACAGCGGCATGAACTACATAGACCTCTACGATGCCGACCCCAAGACGCGTTCCAATATCGGTGCAGCCCTTAAGGGCCGTCGCGACAAGATGATTATCCAGGGTCACATCGGCACCATCTGGGCCGACGGCCAGCACAAACGCACCCGCGACCTTGCCGAGACAAAAGCCGGCTTCGAAGACCTCCTTCAACGCCTCGGAACCGACCATATCGAAGTGGGCATGATTCATATCACCGACAGTCCGGAGGAATGGAACGAACTGGAAGGCAGCCCGTTCCTTGACTATGTGTTTCAATTGAAAAAAGAGGGCAAAATCAAGCATATAGGTGTCAGCAGCCACAACGCCGAAGTGGCCCTCATGGCCGCGAAGTCAGGCTGGATTGAGGTCATCATGTTCTCGCTGAACCCCGCTTTCGACCGAATGCGCGGCGGCACCATTCCATGGGACGAAGGGGCCTTCGACAACCTCCAGGCCGGCATAGACCCCGTCCGCGTTGAATTCTACGACTATTGCGCCACCCACAAAATAGGCGTCACCGTCATGAAGACTTTCGGCGGCGGCGGCCGCCTCCTTGATGCCAAGACCTCTCAAATCGGCGTCGCCTTCACCCCAGAGCAGTGCATTGCTTATTGCTTGGCAAAGCCCTGCATCTCCACCTGCATCCTCGGTGTCGACAACCTCGACGAACTCGCCGCCGACCTCCACTGGCTTCGCGCCACAGAGGCCGAGAAGGATTTCTCGGCGCCCATGCATAATCAGACTGCCCAGGGCGACGGCCAGTGCACCTATTGCAACCACTGTTCACCATGCCCGCAAGGCATCCCTATCGCCAAAGTCAACGAACTCCTCGACAAGGCCGAACGCGACGGCCTCACCCCGGAACTCCAAGCTCAATACGATGCCCTAGCACATCATGCCTCAGAGTGCACCCATTGCGGGAGCTGCCTCACGCGATGTCCCTTCGCTGTCGACGTTCCCTCGCACATGGATCGTGCAAAAAAGATATTTGGGAAATAACTAACAATGCCCCGATGGGCTACTTGTTTAATTATTGTCTATTATATGGATGCACGTGGGGACGTGTATTTTCCGGCATCTAATACACCATCTTCAACACATCCATTATCATCCCGGCATCAGCCCCCTCGCCTACCCGTGGGGGCTGTTTTGTCGAAGCGCCACAAAGCAACGCCTCTATCCGTTCGGCCAAACCCACATCCAAGGCATCCGTGGCCACCGCGGCGCCGGTTATCAGCCCCTTTTCCTCGTCCACATCCAGTTCCAGCTCCACATGGCCCCAATCAAACTGCGCACTCCTCTGAGCCTTGAAATTGCGCCAACGGCCATAAAGCCATTCATCACTGCTGTACTTCTTATAGAGGTCAACGACAGCCGGCTCGATCATCAGCCGGTCGAAATCGAGCGTCACGGCACGTTCGCCATACACCTCTTCGAAGGCCGACAACAGGTGGGGTACAATGTTTTCGCTCGTAATGTCAGCCAGTTCCGAGAGGTTCACCACCCGGCTCTGCACTGAGCTCACCCCATGTTTCTGCATCTTGGCAGGATTGACATGCAAGTAGCGCGACAGGTCGTCCATATTGCCCTTGATCAAGAGCGTTCCATGATGCAGCCGGTGGTGGCGACCTTTCGAAAAAGCATTGCCGCTGAACTTGCGCCCGCAACAAAGCAAGTCGTTACGTCCGCTCAATTCCGACGCCAACCCGTAGGGCAAGAGTGCACGGCGGATAACCTCGAACTGCTTGGCCTGGTCGTAAAGTTCATACGGCGCCACAAAACTGAAATTCAGGTTACCGTCGTCGTGATAGACAGCCCCTCCGCCGGTGGTTCGCCGCATCACGTAGCCTCCATCGGCCTGAAGCATGGCCACGTCGCACTCGGCATAAGGGTTCTGGTTCATGCCCACCACCACGGTGCGACGGTTCTTCCACAGATACATCACCACGGCGTCCGCCGCCTCGCGTTCCACAAGATAATTTTCCACAGCCACGTTCCAATAAGGATTGGTCTGGTTGCTAACAATAAAATGAAGCATAAGCAGGTTGGATTGTTGTATTAGATCTTGAAGGCCAGCGAGACGAAATTCGGGGCCTGACCAAGATGATAGTTGCGGCGGGCGAAAGAGAATTCAAACCGTTTGGTCTGCAATCCGAAGCCATACGAGAAACCGCTGATATTGATATTGGTTCTGTCGTCGGCGCCCATCTCCAAAGTCTGACGGAAGCGGTAGCCCAGCCGGATGAAGAACACCTTCTTGATGTCAATCTCCAATCCCAGCGAGGCATGTCGCGCCACATTCTCCAGCACCTTTGTGGCCTTGTCGTACCAGGGCTTGGCAATAGGGAGGCCGGTATATGGGTCCATGTGGGTCTCGGGCCTCAGAGGGTCGTTATAGCCGAGGTCCCAACGCGTCAGGTGGTCCATTTCGAAAAACAAGCGGAACGGCGCGTTCTCAGCCTTGAACGAACATGATGCAGCCAGGTTGAAGGGGATAGCCTCCACGGTGCCGTCGAATGTGGCCAACTGGGCACCTACACGACGTGCCTGCACAGTGGCCGCAAAGCGCTTGTTGTCCGACACATAACTTCCCGAGACATCCAGCGAGAAAGCAAAAGCCCTATAGGCATCGTACTGAGAAAGCACCGGCTTCAACGAAGCCCCGATGCTGAAATTCGAGTCGATATGCATTCCCCATCCTACCATAAGAGCCATGTCGGACGCCGAGAAATGGCCCTGCCGGACATCCATCTCGTCATACTGCTCGAAACTACCATAGCCATAATAGTGAAGTCCCAGAAGGAATACGCCAAACCGCCGAGTGTCAAGGCCATAGGCCGCAGAACAGTATTTCGAGCCGGAAAAGAGGCCCACATAATCGAGCTGCAGACGCCGGTGGAGACCTTCACCTATCAGCGAAGCGTTGTTGATGCCCACCGAGATGTCGCGGGGGCTATATACCGACAGGAAATCAACACCAAGGGCAGCGGTGCGTGCCGACGACGGCATTTGCAACAACGACAAGGTGTTCATCCCCGCCACCTGAGCCTTAAGTGCAGTGAATGGCAAACAGTGAAAGGCGAACAGCAAAAATAGAAAGACTATTCTCGCTGCTGTTTTTGGTCTGGAACAATAATGATTATGTGTCATATATTAAATTTTCGCAGAATGCGAAAAGCTCCTTGTTTTCTTCGCAGAATGCGAAAAGCTCCTATCAATCATTCCACACCTCTTTGCCACCTACAGACAAATAGCCGCTTCGCATCTTCTTTCCGTCGCGAACACGGATAATATATTTCCCGTTCATAATCAGCACCTCATCATATTTGAAGTCGGTGACGAACTTCCCTTGCACATCAATGAAAGCCCATTTGCCCTTACGGCGCAAAGCTGCGTAATATTCGCCATAGTTGTTCTTGCGGTAGTCTATCTCGCAAACAGCGGCATCGTAGGCGACATCGGTGAGGGACTCACCGCTGACGCCTACGAAGCCCCATTTGCCGCCGACCGAGACCGGGTACATGCCCCCGTTGGTCTCATACAGTACGGCGTCGTAGATGGGCCGTATGGCCCACTCGTTGTCGCTGTCGACATAGCCCCACTCGCCGGTTTCGCAACGGCATGGGAAAAGCATCGGATAGGCCTCTTGCGAGACGAGAGAATTGAAAAGCGAGAATTGCAAGTTGAAAAGAACTGACAAAACGGCGACTTTCAATACCAAGGCTTTATGCAGCAACAACATCATTATTCAAACTATTTATTTGCGACAATTAGAGGCATTGAAGCATCAAGGGCTCCTAATAGTCGAAGCATGGGATTAACAAAGTCAAGAATTTTTCTTGTTTCTCTCATGACGCATCAGGTGGCTGGGTTCGAGGGCCATACGGTCGGTCTCGAGGAGCGAGGCGACACCCTCGTCCACCCTACGTTTCTGCTCGCAAGCCTCGCAGTGGCACTCCTCGTGGTAGTTGCGCGGCTCGGTATAGGTGGTGATAACACCTTCGAAGTTGCGGAGAATCACCTTGTCGGGGCTTTGCGAGATGACGTACTGCGGCATCACGGGGGTCTTACCGCCGCCACCGGGGGCATCGACGACAAAGGTGGGCACTGCATATCCGCTGGTATGGCCGCGGAGGTTCTCGATGATTTCTATGCCTTTGCTCACGGGGGTGCGGAAATGCTCCAGACCCATGCTGAGGTCGCACTGGTAGATGTAGTACGGACGCACGCGGTTGCGCACCAGCTCGTGCATCAGTTTCTTCATCACGTGCACGCAGTCGTTCACGCCGCGCAGCAGCACCGTCTGGTTGCCCAGCGGGATGCCGGCATCGGCCAAACGTGCCAAGGCCTGCTCAGCCTCGGGGGTGAACTCGTTGGGGTGGTTGAAGTGGGTGTTCAGCCAAATGGGGTGATATTTCTTGAGCATATTGCAGAGCTCTGGGGTGATGCGTTGCGGGCATACCACGGGGGTGCGGCTGCCGATGCGGACAATCTCGACATGCGGGATTTTGCGCAGGCGTCCGATGATGTACTCCAACTTCTGGTCGCTCACCATGAGGGCATCGCCACCGCTGAGCAGCACATCACGCACCTGGGGGGTCCGTTCTATGTATTCCAAGCATTTCTCGATTCGCTGCGAGGGCGATTCGTCGTCCTTCTGGCCGGCGAAACGACGGCGTGTGCAATGGCGGCAGTACATGGAGCACATGTCGGTGATGAGGAACAGCACGCGGTCGGGATAGCGGTGAGTAAGACCCGGAGCGGGCGAATCTTCGTCCTCGTGAAGGGGGTCGTTGAGGTCGGCCGGGGCGATATTGCACTCGGCGCCCTGCGGAATGGCCTGACGGCGGATGGGGTCGTAGGGGTCGTTGGGGTCTATAAGACTCAGGTAGTAGGGGGTGATGGCCATGCGGAATTTCGCCAAGGCCTGCTTGATGCCCTCAGCCTCGTCGGCCGAGAACGTGAAGTACTTGCTGAGCTCCTCATAGCTCTCTATGCGGTTCTTCACCTGCCATTTCCAATCGTTCCACTGCTCGTCGCTGACGCCGGGAAACAGTTCTTTTCTACGGTTTACTTTCATATTGTTATTAAGTTTTATTTCTATTATTCAGCAACATAAAACACTGTTACGCTTCATAAAAGCACAACAAAGACGCTGCAAAAATACAAAAAAAGACTTTAACAGCAAAATAAAATAGCATGAACGCCGTTGAATTGGTTGATTGGCGGAGCGCGGAGGCATGGAGCTATAAAAACGCCAAAACGCTGAAGCGTAGAATTTATCGAATTTTATCGAACTTATCGAACCCTTTGAAACAATCAACGCCTATGGATTTCCTCAACCGCACCACCCTCCTGCTGGGCGAAAAGACGATGGAACGCATAGCCACGGCCCGTGTCGTCATCTTCGGTGTTGGCGGTGTGGGGTCGTGGTGTGCCGAGAGTCTTGTGCGCAGCGGCATACGTCATCTCACCATTGTTGATGCCGACACCGTCAACGTCAGCAACATCAACCGCCAGGCCATGGCATTCCACAGCACAATAGGTAGAGTGAAGGTTGACACCCTCCGCGAGCTTCTGCTCGACATCAACCCAGCCGCAGAAATTGAAGCCTGCCACGAATATTTCAGTGCCGAGACAGCCGACACGTTCCAGTTGGAAAGATACGATTTCATCGTTGATGCCATCGACAGTGTTAAAGACAAGATGGAGCTGATAATTCGGGCTACCGCGAAGGGAGAAAGTGGAGAGCTGGAGGGGGGGCGTGGAATATTCTATAGTTCGATGGGGGCTGCGCTGAAAGTGGATCCTACGCTGGTGCGGGTGAGTGAGTTCTGGCAAGTCAACGGCTGTCCACTGGCGGCGCTGCTGCGCCGACGCATGCGCAAACAAAAGCGATTTCCTGGCCGCAAATTCCGCTGCGTGTGGAGTCCCGAAGTACTCCCCAACCTCGGACCCGCAGAGCCTCCTGACCCTGATGCCATCATCAAGAAAGCACAAACCAACGGCACCACAGCCCACATCACCGCCATTTTCGGCTTCACTCTTGCAGGGCTGATTCTACAAGACCTCTGCCACTAACGTGGTTTACCCCGAAAAGCATTGTTTCACCATTTCTCCCATCATGTACTGTTCGGAGGCATACACTATACTACCTTATCTTCCAGCATACTCCGAGCAGCCCGTTCACCTGCGTATCGCCCCCTATGCTTCCTTTAGAGCCCGACACTCCGGCACGCCCCACAATCTGTAGATCTGGTTTTATCAGGTAGCATGCTTCGAAATTGCCCTCAAACCGGTTAGGAGCATTGATGTTGCTCATCCCGACGCCCAGCATAAGCCTCTCGCCTGCCAGCCAACGACCGTACAAACCAAACCGAACCCCGCTGCTGACCTCGTATGCGTTGATGCTGTAGTTGTTCCACGCCCAGCCAAGCTGATAATCGATGGCAAAACGTTTTCCGATGCCATTGCGGAACAGGAGACCTATCTCGGGTTGCAACATAGCGTCCCAACGCTGCGGTTCATAGGCTGTTTGGAATGCTGTAATGCCGAGTTTTGTGTAGAACGAGGTCTGCGGCAGAGCAGCCCTACCCTCGAAAAGCAACAACCTGGCTCCTATGGTAGGGTTTAGGCTGGTGTTGCTTTTCAGGTAAACGGTGTCCCACGTATTGTAGTTTGCCGACAGGTTCATCGACAGTTCCAGGTTCTTGCCCACACCCCAGCGCAGCCCTCCGCTATAGCCCACGCTATGCAGGTTGGCATCAAAGCCCTGTGTGTTATCAACATGAATATGGTAGTAATCTACCGCATTGTTCCAGAGCAGGCTTCCCTTGGCCAACACGACTGGACCTGTGGTTGTGAAGAGCGGATTGGTGGAGAGGGGCGTGTTGGCATCGTCCTGTGCCTTAGCCGCAAAGCAAGACAGCAGAGTCATCACACCAAAGAAAGTCACAGCCAAGAAAGTTGATTTACCGTTATTTAACATTCTATTTTTCATAAGTTTCATATTTTGAATTCATTATTTTTGTCCATGAGAGTTTTTACAGGAACATCGAGATGCCCGAGAGGAAGATTTTCTCGCCCGAGGATGGGTCCTTGTATGTAGGCAAGAGGTTGGTGAAGAAACGTATGCCATGAACGAGTCCCAGTTTGTCGGTGCTCAGCGTCAGTCCCAATTCCATTTTCCAGAGGTTCATGGCGCCGAAGGAGGACCTGTTCCATCCTTCCCACTGCCAATGATCGCCGTTCAACACGCGGTTATCGATATTGAAAAACTGCGATACAGCCACGCCGGCGAAGAGGTCGAGGCCGACACCGAGGAGGTTTTTATGGTTGGCGCGTGGATACCATTTCAGTTCCAGCGGGATGCCCACATAGCTTTGGAATGCATAGGAATGCTGGTCGGCAGGGGCTGTCGAGGTGAGGAAGGTCAATCCCATTTCGTCCAGGTTGTTCCAGTCGCCGTCGGGTTCCACCTCATAGTACATAGGCATCCAGTTGAAATCGTAGCGCAGCCCAGCTGACAGCTGCCAGTGAGGTGCGAACTGCCAATGTGCCATCAGCGGGATCTGCAGTCCGAAGCCGAACTTGGAATAGTAGGGCGAGCCCTCGTTGCCGTTGGCGAAAAGAGTGGCGTTGGCCGAGAGCCCCAGGTCGATGCTAAGCTTGCTTTCGAATCCTGCAGAAGTTGCTGCCGTGTCCTGTGCGTTTACACATCCGAAGCTCAGCAACGTTATAAATCCGAATACCAGAGCTGCCAAAATTGTTGACTTTAGCGATTTGTTTTCTTTCTTTTCCATAATATTCATTAGTAAGTTGGTTCTGTATTTTGCGTTTTCAATCCAATCTGACCTCGATGCTTGAAATCAGAGGCTCATCGCGAAAAGAGTCAGTGTCGTACCTTCCATATCGCTCGGCTGCGACTGCCGTAGACGGAAGAGCCTTTTCTTGCGTCCGGTCGTTTCATCGGCTTTTGCACTGGCCGTTTCACGAGGCTCCTGTAGCGACACGACTTCGTGCGACAATTCTGCAACAACAGGTTCCACACTCTCTTCCTCTCTTATGGCCGCTTCACCAGCCTCTTCCACTACAGTCTCGGCCAGGTGAGTTTCTTCGGTCAACATCGGTTCAGCCACAGTTTCCTCCTCCGCTTCTTCCACCACTTCTTCCACGTCTGCCAACAAAGTCGGCTTCTCGGTGGTCGGCACAGCCTTTTGTCGCACGACGGAAGGTATTACCATCTCCATTGTGTCGGTCGTTGGCATAGGTGATACCACGTCTTTCTCTACTTCGGCCGTCACGACACCTGCCGTAGGGGATTCTTTATTGATGAAATGGAAAGTGGTGATAATAAAGCCTGTCACACATGCTGCCGCGGCGACCCTCGCTGTCCATAGCAGCAGCGAACGTCTACGTTTTCTTCTATCGGCGGCTTGTTCCGATGCTGCCATTTGCTCTATCATTGCAGCTATCTGCTTCTGTCGACGTGCATCGCGTCCGGCGTGTTCCACCAAACCAAGCAACTCGTCCAGTTCTTTTATGTTATTATCCTTTTTCATATTCCATAATTTTTTGTCTTAATGTCGTGTAAGCTCGTGATAGCAGGGTGTATACATTTCCTTCTGATATATTCATCTTGGCTGCTATGGTCTGTGTGTCGGCCCCGTCGAAGTGTCGCAGGTTCACTGCCTGGCGCTGCCTTTCCGGCAGCCTGCTCACCATCTCCAATGCTATACGCTGCCTTTCGTTGTCATCTGCCGAGACGTAGGCCTCTTCAGCCAGACTGTCCACATCCTCGGTCGGCCTACGTCGTCGCAACAGGTCAACACATCGCCGCTTCACCATCGTAATGCACCAAGCTTCGCGGTTCACGATATTCTTCAATTTCTCGCGGTCGTTCCAGAGAACCACAAAGCAATCCTGCACCACGTCGGCAGCCTCCTCCTCACCACCCAGCAGGTGCTCTGCCATGCGTTGCATTGCAGGCTGCAAGCTTATGAAGTCGCGCTCGAATTGTTGTGTCTCTTTGCTCATCGTGGGTCTATTTTCTTTTCGCTTTACACATAGTAGTCGTACTCAATCCAAAAATCTTACACTCGCGGCGGATATTTTTTTTTGCATCCCATTTCCTGACTGATATTCAACAAAAAAAGCCGAGACAAGAATCTCGGCTTTATTTCCAGGATAGAGTATTGGTTCACGTAGGCTATCATCGTATCGTGCACATAGTTGTTGATGAAAACGGTATCGTGAATATAGGTGTTAAGCATCACGCTGTCGTGAAGCTCCACCAAAACGGAGTCGTAGTAGTATTAAGTCGCCTATGGCGAGAAATCTTACAAATCTACTCAAATCAAACAGATAAATATTGAAAGATTTGAAAGGATTTGCGAGATTTCTGTCGCAAAGCGACACTCATTATCACCAACATAGACCTTGCGAAAGTTGAGTTAAAAATAATTTTGCCACTTTAGAAATAGTTTGTATCTTTGCACTCGATTTTGATTGAAAATCGAGTTTATAAAACTATATTTTAAAGGAAAATTACACAATAATTATATCGATATGTTACCACGTATTCTCAACCTGAACAATGAAATAGACAACAGTATCTTCCTGTTTGGTGCCCGGCAGACAGGAAAATCCACCATTCTGCGGCAGCAGTTCCCGCAGGCCATAAATATCGACTTGCTCGACAACAGCGTCAAAGAGAGGTATCGCCGCAATCCGACACTCCTCTATGAGATGCTGAGGGACAAGCCGGAGGGTACGCTGGTCATCATTGACGAGATACCCGAAGTGCCGTCTTTGCTTGACGAAGTGCATCGTCTGATAGTCGAGAGCGGCCTCGTCTTCATCTTATGTGGCTCCAGCGCAAGGAAATTGAAACGAAAAGGGCACAACACCCTTGGAGGACGCGCTTACCCTGTTTACCTTTATCCGTTTGTCAGCGCCGAGATACCTGATTTTGACATCGACCGGGCCGTCACTTTCGGCATGATCCCTCCGCACTATCTTGCCAAGAATCCCACGCGCCTACTTGCAGGATACATCAACGTGTACCTGAAAGAGGAAATAAAAGAAGAAGCCCTTGTCCGCAACCTCGATGCCTTCCAGCGTTTTCTCGAGGTGGCCGCCTTGACCGATGGCGAGATTGTCAACAGCTCTAACATCGCTCAGGACTGCGGAGTGCGAGCCACGACGGTAAACGCCTACTTCGACATCCTTAAGGATACCCTGATGGGCTATCGCATACCAGCCTTCCGCAAGGTATTGAAACGAAAGCTGATGCAAGCCCCGAAGTTCTACTATTTCGACATTGGCGTCGCCAATCACCTTCTGCATCGCAAAGAACTGGTCAGGGGTAGTGCCGACTACGGACACGCCTTTGAGCACCTGGTGATTCAAGAGCTATATGCCTGGCTGCAATACACACATTCCGAAGAGACGCTTTCCTATTGGCGCACCTATACCGGCATAGAGGTAGATGCCATCATCGGTGATGCAAGGGTCGCCATAGAGATAAAGTCAGCAGAAGAGATACAGCGCCGGCACTTGAAAGGCCTCAAGACATTTGCCGACGAGCATCCCAAAAGCCGAAGGATAATCGTATCCCTCGATAAAATCAGCCGTACCATCGACGATATAGAATGCCTGTATGTCCTCGACTTCTTCAAGCAGTTATGGAGCAAAGGACTATAAGTAACGACTTCCCTTCTGTTGAAAAATATGCCAGCCGGTTTGAAATAATATTCGTATCTTTGCAAAAAATAAAAAGTTTATGGTAAGATTCATCGCCACAACTCAAGTAACGTTTAAAAAATAAGTTGTAACAATACCATAATTTATGTCAAAGAACAGTGTGAAAAATTAACATATTTTATTGATTTTTAACATTTTAAATCATAAATAACTGGAGGAATCTTCGTATTTTTGTAATTGATTTTCAAATTATTGCAAAAATGAAAAAGAAACCTCCAGTAGAGAATAACGAAGCGGTAATGGAGTTCGTTAAAACGCTTAAAGAACTGGATAGAAGACATTATTATGCCACCAAGGCGATGGGTCTCATGGGCAGCTCGATAAGGGCTGTATGCAAGGCTTTTGGG
>JAFSQF010000052.1 GCA_017446745.1 Bacteroidales bacterium | reverse complement strand
GGCGATGATGTGCAGACCATAACGGTTCTTGCTGTCGTGCTGCATGTTGGCCGGGTTGGCGTACTGTGCGCCAAGGTATTGCCTGAAGCGCAGTGTCTCGGTCTCCACCCATGTCTTCTGAAGTTCGATGAGTATGAGTTTCTTCGAGCCGTCGGCATTACGGACAGTGGCGTTGAAGTCGATGCGGAACATGGCGATGTTGTCCTTCGTGGTGTTGGCGTACTCGTTGGGGCGCATCTGTATGTCGATAATCTCGCTCTTGATGAGGGCGCCCAGCAGGGTCTTGGCTATGCGCTCGTCCTCCAGCAGGTATTTGAACACCGAGTCATATATGGGGTTGGCAATGTGTAGCATACAGCAATTAAGTATTTAACTATTGGACTGTTTGATTGTTGAATTGCAGCTTGCAAATTATAGATTTAAATTACTTAACGTATTTATTGTATTTTTATTGTTTGCTTTTGGGGAAAGTTATATAATATGTGCAGAGACTCACCAATATTGTTTGGAGAGTCTCTGCCTTTGGACTGTGCATCTCCTATGAGGTTGATAATTACACGCTCGGTGATGTCTGGTGTTGATTGCGGGTCACGACGGTTGGCCGCTGTCAGGCCGGTTGTGGCGGTTTTGCTGCGGAGGCTTGCAGTGGCAGTGGCAACCGTTGCAGCCCCCACTGCATTGGCAGCCATCGCCTTTTGCGCTGTGGAGAATATGTCGCAGAGCGAGAAATACGGCGAAACATACAATTAGTATAACTGTCAGTTTTTCAATCATAGTTGGAGTGTCAGATTAATAAACTTCCTAATTGGAAAAAGAGGGTGGAGACTATCCAGGCCAGACCTATGGTGTATGCCATGGTGAAGAGAGCCCATTTCCATTTGCCGCTCTCGTTCTTTATGGCCACTATGGTACTAAGACATGGCATGTAGAGCAGAATAAAGAGCAGCATGGAGGCCGCGGAGAGCGGCGTCATATTGTGGCTGACCAACTCGCTGATTCTGCTTTCATTTTCAGCGTCTTCGAAATCTTCCAACGCTTCGGCCTCTTCGCTTGTGGTGGCATAGACCACGGTCATGGTGCTGGCCACCACCTCTTTGGCGAAGACTCCCGAGAGGAGCGACACGCTCTGTTTCCAGTCGAACCCGCAGGGCTGCATCACCGGCTCGATGGCCTTGCCTATCTTAGCCATGTAGGAGTTCTCGGCCTGAAGTTTCTTGTCGTTGTTGGTGGGGAAATAACTTAATGCCCACACTATGATGCTGGCGGCGAGGATAATGGTGCCCATTTTTTTCAGGTATTCCTTGCCTTTCTCCCACGTGTGGCGTAGCACGGCTTTGGCAGTGGGCAGGCGGTAGGGTGGCAGTTCCATGACGAACGGAAGGCTGTCGCCTTTCACCACAAAGCGGCTGAAGAGCTTGGCCATCACTACGGCCATAATCATGCCCAAAAGGTAGAGGCCGGAGAGTACCAGAGCGGCATAATGGCTGAAGAATGCCGATACCAGGATGACGTAGACGGGTATGCGAGCCGAGCAGCTCATCATGGGTATCACCAGCATGGTCAGCAGACGGCTTTTGCGGTCTTCGATAGTGCGGGTGGCCATGATGGCGGGGACGTTGCATCCGAAGCCCATAATCATGGGGATGAAGCTCTTGCCGTGCAGCCCCATACGGTGCATCAGCTTGTCCATGATGAATGCTGCGCGTGCCATGTAGCCGCTGTCTTCCATAAACGAGATGAAGAGGTAGAGTATCAGGATGTTGGGTAGGAAGACGATGACGCTCCCCACGCCAGCTATGATGCCGTCGGCCAGAAGGCTGCGCAGTGGGCCAGGCGACATATTGTCGCTCACCAGGCTGCCGAGCCACCCGAAGAGGCTCTCTATCCAGTCCATGGGGTAGGCTCCCAATGCGAATGTACACCAGAAGGTGATGAACATGAAAATAAGGAAGATGGGATATCCTAACCAGCGGTGTGTCACTATGCTGTCGATGCGGTCGGTGACGTGGTGGAGTTTGGAGTGTTCGTTCTTCTGATAGCATTCGTTCAAAGCTCCGCGAATAAAAGCATACTTGGCGTCGGTGATAGCACTCTCGATGTCTTGGTGGGCGTGGCTGTTGCCATCGTGCTCTTTCTGGATGTGCTCCACATCGTCAACGGTGTGACTGCTGCTGTTCAGGTATTCTGCTGCAATCTGGTTACGTATTTTTAAGATGCTTCCGTCAGGGTCGTTCTGGACTACATATTGTTCCAGTTGCTTGTCGTTTTCAAGCAGTTTGATGCTGAGGAACCGTGTGCTCAGTTCATCGGAGAAGCCGTGACTGTACAACTCTTCGCGCAGCTGTTTGATGTAGCGTTCAAGGTAGCGTCCATGGTTGACATGGATGTGCCGGAAAACAGGCGTTTTGTCTTCTTTGTCGATGTGACTCTTTTCCGACGATGCTTCGAATACCTCAATAATCTTGTCGAACAGATTGTCTACGCCTTGACCGCTGCGGCCAGTGGTGGGCACTATAGGCATGCCAAGAAGGACGCTGAGCTGTTTGATGTCCAGCTTGTCGCCGCTGCGTTGCAGCTCGTCGTACATATTCAGTGCCATCACCATGGTGATGTCCATATCGATAAGTTGGGTAGTGAGGTATAGGTTGCGCTCCAAGTTGCTGGCATCAACCACATTGAGGATGATGTCGGGGTTTTTCTCGATAATATGGCGACGCACGTAGAGCTCTTCTGGAGAGTAGGCACTCAACGAGTAGGTGCCGGGCAGGTCGACGAGGTTGAAGGTGTAACCGCCATGCTGGAAGGTGCCGAGTTTTTCGTCGACGGTTACGCCACTATAGTTGCCCACATGTTCATGAGCGTGAGCTGCTATGTTGAAAATACTGGTTTTGCCACAATTGGGGTTACCCACCAGGGCCACATTGATGGTATGGCTGCGTTCGTGAACAATATGCTGCAGCTTTGTCTCGTTGGCTTCGATGCTGCGGTAGTCTTTGTGGTTGACAATTTCGCGTTCGGCCTCTTCTTCGCTCACTATTTCTACTTTCGAGGCATCGCTGCGACGCAGCGACACCTCGAAGTTCATGATGCGGTATTTTATTGGGTCTTTAAGAGGTGCGTTAAGTATGGCTTCGACGGTGACTCCTTTGATGAATCCCATCTCGATGATGCGCTTGCGGAAGTGCCCGTGGCCTGCCACGCGCACCACCACACCGCGCTCTCCAGTCTGTAATTCAGATAGTAACATAGCAGTATGACCTTTAGTTAATTTTTGCAAAAATACCAAAGGTGAGTCGGTCAAGAAATCACTAAAAGTAGTGATTTTTCTGCTTTCAGTCGCGGTAGCCTATCACGTGGCGCACCTCGCGGATGGTGCGCTGTGCGTTTTCGCGTGCTTTCTCTTTGCCGAGGTCGATGATGTGGCGCAGGCGCTGCTCGTCGGCGTCAATCTCCAGAATGCGCTGGCGTATAGGCTCAACGAAGGCTACCATATCTTCGGCCAGTTGCTTCTTGAGGTCGCCGTAGCGTATCTGGCAGCGGTTGTAGAGGTCGTCGAAATAGCTCACGGTGTCGGGCGTCGACACGGCACGGAGCAGGGCGAAGAGGTTCTCTATCTCCTCGGGTTTCTGCTGGTTCATTTCGGTGGGGCCGCTGTCACTCTTGGCTTTCATTATTTTCTTGCGTATTACGCCAGGCTCGTCGGTGAGGAAGATGGTGCTGGCCTCGCCTTCGCTCTTGCCCATTTTGCCGCTGCCGTTCAGGGCCGGTATTTTCACCAGCCCGGTGCTCGAGCCTATGGCCTGTGGCAGCGGGAACACCTCGCTGCCATACATGTTGTTGAAGCGCTGCGCAAAGGTGCGGGTCATCTCGAGGTGCTGCTCCTGGTCTTTCCCTACCGGAACCCGTGATGCTTTGTGTATCAAGATGTCGGCAGCCATGAGGGTGGGGTAGGTGAGGAGGCCGGCATTGACGTTGTTGGGATTCTGGCGCACCTTGTCCTTAAAGCTGGTGACGCGTTCCAGCTCGCCCAGGTATGCGTTCATGTTGAAGAAGAGATAGAGCTCAATGGTCTCGGGCAGGTCGCTCTGGAAGTAGAGTGTGGCTTTCTCAGGGTCCAGGCCGGCGGCAAGGTATGCCACCAGTATCTTGCGTGCGTCGTTGTAGATGCTTCCCGGTGTGGGGTGCGTGGTGAGCGAATGGTAGTCGGCAATGAAGAAATAGCAGTCGTACTCGTCCTGCATACGTACAAAATTCTTCAATGCACCGAAATAATTACCCAAGTGAAGATTACCAGTGGGGCGTATGCCACTGCAAACTATATCTTTAGCCATGATAATATACTTTTTGAATTAAGTGCAAAGATAATAGTTTTTTTGATATTGAGGCTTTCTGTTTTCAATGCAACCGGAACAATTCGCGGTATGGTATGTATTTGTACCATAGCTCGCAGTTGGTGTCGGGGCCTTTCTCCATGAAGATGCCTATTCCTCTGGTGGGTAGCAGGGTCATAGAGGAGTATACTGACGGGCCATTGCAAAGCAAAAGTGGTGACGCCCAGCTGTGGCCTTCATCGTGGCTGACGAACAGGCTGACATTGGCGCGTTGCATAGAGTTGGGAATACTGTGCAGCAGCAGGTTGATGCTGTCGCCCTGGTCGGTGGCCATGACGCGCAGCATGTCGCCATTGCAGGCATTGGTGGTCATCTCTTCCCATTTGCCTTGTGCGCCCCAGGTATGCCCGCCATCGGTGCTGCGGTTATAGCCGCGTGCACCGTTCTGGCGGGTGCTGAGCAGTATAGTGCCGTCGCTCAGTTCCATCAACTTGGCTTCGTCGCCGCCCGCGTAAGCCATGTCCGACACTTGCCAGGTCTCGCCGTTGTCGTCGCTGTATACCACGAAGTTGTCCGACGTGTTCTGCGCTTTGCGAAGCATGGGCAGTGCGAACATTATGCGTCCGGCATGGGTGCCGCGTCGTAGCCTCAGGCCGTTGCCCGACGAGAAGAAGGCACCCCGGTAGTCGCGTGTGGCGCTGTTTACGGCCTGGCTGCCCCACAGCATTGCGGTGAGTTCGCGTGGCTTGCCCCATGTGTGTCCTCTGTCGGTGCTGCGGCATATATAGGTGCGTATAGGGTCGTTTTCGGTGGAGGCGAAATAACCGTTGCCACCGGCGAAAGCGCAAATGATGTCGCCATTTTCGCATTGCACCAAAGCGGCATCGCCGTAGCCGTGCTTATAGCCTGTGCCGGCAACTATGGTTACGGGATTGCTCCAGGTGCGGCCTCCGTCGGTGCTGCGGCTCGACACGATGTCGATGTCCTCAGGCAGGTCCCTATAGTTGTTTTTTCGTTTATCGCACGTTATCAGTAGACTACCGTCGTCGAGGCAAAGGATGGCAGGGATTCGCCATCTGGCGCTTCCTAAATCTCCAGACTTGAAAAGGCAGAGTTCAAAGGCGGTGTCGGCTACTGTCTGTTCCTTGGTACTGCTGCTTTTTTGCCCGCAACTGATAAGAGTAATCACAACTGCAAGTGCTACGGCGACTCTTTTCATGACTAAAAAATTTCTTTGATGGTGTGGGATATTCCATTGATGATAAAGCTGTCGCCTATTGTTTTGTTTTTCAAGGCCACATATATGGGGGTCTGTGCGCTTATGGCGAAGTAGTATTGCATTCCGGTGGGCGATTCGGGGTCGTTCACCACAAATTTTCCGGCTCCGATGCTAAGGAAGAAGCGTTGCTTGTCGGTGACTACGATGGCCCCATGCTCGGCGCGGTCGAAAGGCTGCATCCTCAGTGCTTCGTTGAGGAAGCGCAGGCTGCTGCTGGCCGCCGCATATTGGCGGGCGTACATGTTGCGCGCACGCATCATCTTGGTGCGGTAGCTGTCGTAACGGTCCACGTTGGCCCCGTAGTCGTTGCTTTGCTGCTGTGCCGAATCCATCTCCTGTTTGGCTACGTTGGCGATGTGCTGCTGATGAGCAATTAAGGCACTAATCACCTTATGGCGTTTTTCCTCGCGTGTGTTCATTTCGAAATATAAAAGGGGTAGTCTACGACGTAAGCCATAAACTACCCGGTTCTGTTTAATGTCGTGTTTTGAAAGAGGTCTCTATTTTATTACAATCTTGAAGGCCGTGCTTTTCTTGCTGCCCTTAGCATTCACAAAACCAAAGCCTTTGCTTAATCCCGTGGTGCTTATCTGTACCTCTTTTTGTCCGGGGTAAACAGGCACGCTCTTCACAACAACCCCCGAGGCATCAATCAGTTGAATCTCGCTGGCTTCGTTCTCACCCAGATCTACGGTTATGTAGCTGTCCTGTTTGGCGGGCGAGGGGAACACATTGATGGGGAAGTTGACGTCGACTTGTTCAATGGATTGAGTGGCGGCGTTGATGCGGTAGGTGAGGACATCTGTCTCGTGCCAGCTTTCCTCCTCATCATACACGCGGCGCTCTGTGGGGCATACAAGATAGGTGTAGTTGCCAATCCGCACTATAAGTACACCGAATAAATCATCTCCAAGATCTGCCATGTAGTAGCCGGCTGGGAAGTTTATGACGTTGATAGGGATATTGCCGTCTTTGGTGATTTCCAATCCGGTGCATCTGGTGCGGGTACGGATGGTTCTTTCGTCGGATTGGGCTCCGGTGTTGTAGTCGTAATGGCAGTCGTGGCAATATTCAGTATCAGTCATTGTCGAGAGGCGTGGCATGATGTACTCATAGTCGGCGTCGGTGTTGAAGAGCGTTTGTGTGCAGCCGAACAGGGTGGGGTCGCTCACGCCATTGCCGCCTATGCTGGCGCTTCCGCAGATAATGGGTATAAGGGTTTGACCGTATTCGTTGTCGTCCCAGCTATCTCCCTGAACCCATGAGTTGGTGGCGTTGTCGTAATAGTATGTGGTGCTGGTGTAGATATGGTCGTAATTTTTTTGAGGCACGGCGACAGAATTGCCCACCGGTTCCAGTGCGGCGTTGTAAATCTGCATGGTTATTTCACTCAGTTCGTCGTCGAAAGTGAATACCGGTAGCTGTATTTCGTTGCTGGCGCTATATATCTGCGGTATGTAGCTGGGAATCTGGTTTGAGAAAGACATCGCCGGATGTTGAGCCTTTGCCAGGCCAAACAATGAAAGCAGCGAGAGCGAGAAAAAAATTGTTCTTTTCATACTATTTGATTATTAATTGTTTGCTGAAATAATATAAGGCCGAAACAGAGAGCTGTGATGTACCCAGTGTTTCGGCCTGGTAATTTTTGTTTAGAATGTGCGACCGGGATAGACGCGCAGGGCCTCTTCGAGGCATTTCATGGCTTTCTTAAGGTCGTCGATGCAGATGCAGTAGGTGATGCGGGCCTGATGGCGTCCGCGCTCTGGGTCCACATAGAATCCGGTGGCGGGAGCCAGCATGACGGTAGCTCCTTCATAGCTGAAGTCGGTCAAAAGCCACTGGCAGAATTTGTCGCTGTCGTCGACTGGGAGGTCGATGACGGTGTAGAAAGCGCCCTTGGGCATTGGGCAGAAGCATCCGGGAATCTTGTTGACGCCCTCAACGATGACGTTGCGGCGAGCTACATATTCTGACTGGACGGCGTCGAAATAGGACTGCGGCGTCTCGACGGCGGCTTCGCCGAAGATCTGTCCGAAGCTGGGTGGCGACAGACGGGCTTGGGCCAGGCGCATGGCTATGGCATAGACTTCGCTGTTGCGCGTCACCATGCAGCCCACGCGAGCACCGCATGCGCTGTAGCGCTTCGATACCGAGTCGAACAGTATAGTGTTGCGTTCCAAGCCTTCCAGCTGCATGACACTGAAATGCTTTTGTCCATCGTAGCAGAACTCGCGGTACACTTCGTCGGCAAAGAGGAAAAGGTCGTATTTCTTCACCAGACCGGCCACTTTCAGCAACTCCTCGTGGGTGTAGAGGTATCCCGTGGGGTTGTTGGGGTTGCAAATCATTATGGCTTTTGTGCGTGGAGTGATGACTTTCTCGAAGTCCTCGATGGGGGGCAGTGCGAAACCGGTCTTGATGTCGCTGGGGATAGTGACAATCTTGGCATCGCAAAGTTTGGCGAAGGTGTTGTAGTTGGTGTAGTATGGCTCGGGGATTATGATCTCATCGCCGGGGTTCAGACAGACGGTAAAGGCCATTTGCAGGGCTTCGCTGCCTCCGGTGGTGACGATAATCTGGTTGGGGGTCACGTCGATGCCGTGGCGGTGGTAGTAGTTGCACAGTGCGCGGCGGTAGCTGGGTATGCCGGCCGAGTGGCTGTATTCAAGCACGCCTTTCCAGTCGGGCAGTTCGCGGGCTTTGTCGGCCAGGGCGGCGAGGGCCCCCTTGGGGGTCTCGATGTCGGGTTGTCCGATGTTGAGGTGATAGACGTGGATTCCACGTTCTTTGGCGGCGTCGGCGAAGGGCACCAGTTTGCGTATGGCCGACTGTGGCAGCTCATTGCCTTTTGTTGAGATTGTTGGCATGGGTTGAAAAGTATTTATCTGTACTTATTCTTTGGTGTTGTTTGGTTGGAGGACTGTGCCTTTGATTTTCAGTATCGTGCGTGGCGCGTCAATGGCGTTGCTGGTCACGGTGATGGTCTTGTTGAAGCCGCCGACGTTGTTGGTGTTGTATCTCACCTTAATGGAGCCGGTCTTGCCGGGCATGATGGGCTCTTTGGTCCACGACGGGGTGGTGCATCCGCAGCTGGCTTTGACGTTGCTGAGGATAAGAGGCTCGTTGCCCGTGTTGGTGAAGGTGAACTCGCAGTTACCGTCGCCACCTTTGGCAATGGTGCCATAGTTGTGTTCGGTTTCCTTGAATTCAATTTTGGGACCGTCGGTCGGGGTTTCCTGAAGCTGGGTTCCTTGTGCATTCAGCACTGTCAGCGCCATGCTGACAAACATACTTAACAAAAAGAATTTCTTCATGATAGTTTGATTTTTTTTTGGTTCTTTCGATTTTTTTGATGTGCAAAGATACACTTTTTTATTGTTTTGTGTCGCAAAATGCAGTTTTATTTATTTTTTTTGATTTTTTATGTTTTCTTCATCCCTCCAAATTGAACGCTTCAGAGCCCGAAAAGTCACATTTGATACGTGAAAAAAAATTATTTTACATAAAACACCTCTTAATTGGAATATAATATGTATTTTTGCAAATCTGAATTAGACCGAAAATCTTTCGTAAATATTAATCGTATAAAACTAATATTATGGCATTTAAAGGACAAATCTTAATCGACACCGAGCGTTGCAAAGGTTGCGGCGTATGCCTGGCAGCATGCCCTATGCACTGCATCGAGCTGTCGAAAAATGTAAACGGTAAGGGTTACAACTACACCGAGACCGTCAACGACAAATGCATCGGCTGCGCCTCGTGCGCCATGGTGTGCCCCGATGGTGTTATCTCCGTTTACAAGATTAAGTGTTAAACAAGTAAAAAGTATCATAAAATGGCAAAAGAACTGAAATTAATGAAGGGCAATGAAGCTATTGCCCGTGCTATGATTGCCAGCGGTACGGATGGCTACTTCGGCTATCCTATCACTCCGCAGTCGGAAGTTATGGAAACCCTTATGGCCGAGAAACCCTGGGAGACCACCGGTATGACCGTGCTCCAGGCCGAGAGTGAAGTTGCCTCTATCAACATGGTTTACGGCGGCGCCGCCACTGGCAAGAAAGTCGCCACCTCTTCGTCAAGCCCCGGAATCTCGCTGATGCAGGAAGGTCTCACCTACCTCGCCGGCGCCGAAATCCCCTGCCTTATTGTCAACGTTATGCGCGGCGGCCCCGGTCTGGGCACCATCCAGCCTTCGCAGAGCGACTACTTCCAGAGCACCAAGGGCGGCGGTCATGGCGACTACCAGCTCTACACCTTGGCCCCCGCAAGCGTCCAGGAAATGTACGACTTCGTCTTCGACGCCTGGGATATTGCCTTCAAGTATCGCAACCCCGTCCTCATTCTCTCCGACGGTGCTATCGGACAGTGCATGGAAAAACTCTACACCCGCGACTATGTGCCTCGCTGGACTGAAGAGGAACGCCGCGCCAATGCTCCGTGGGGCACATGGGGCAAACCCGCCACACGCGACCACAATATCATCACCAGCCTTGAACTCGACAGCGCTCGTCAGGAGGTCTTCAACCTGAAGCTCCAGAAGAAGTACGCTGAGATGAAGGAAAAAGAAGTCCGCTTCGAGGCTCTTAACTGCGATGATGCCGAATACATCATCGTGGCTTATGGCTCCTCCAGCCGTATTGCCATGAAAGCCATGCAGATGGCTCGCGAGAAAGGCATCAAGGTCGGCCTGTTCCGCCTCATCACCCTCTTCCCCTTCCCGACCAAACAGCTTGCCGAGATTGCCAAGAAGGTTAAAGGTATCCTCTGCGTTGAGATGAGCGCCGGCCAGATGATCGAGGATGTCCGCCTGGCTACCTCTTGCGGCGTCAAGACTGAGCATTTCGGCCGCTTCGGTGGTATCATCCCCACCCCAGGCGAGGTCTTGGAAGCTCTTGAAAACAAAATTATAAAGTAAATCAGTGAACAGTGTAGAGCGGAATGGAAACGATGCTTTCGCTCCCCCATACTGCTTGACACCAATCACCCCTAAAGAAAAGAAATAATATGAATAAAGATATGGAAGCTCGCAGACAAGAGCTGCTTAATCAGGGATACCAAGAGGTCTATACCAAGACCAAGGTGCTGACTGACGCTGTCATGCACTACTGCCCGGGCTGCGGCCATGGCACCACGCACCGCCTTATCGCCGAGGTTATCGACGAGATGGGCATTCAGGACAATGTGGTAGGCGTCTCGCCCGTGGGATGCTCCGTGTTGGCCTACAACTATTTCGATGTCGATTTCCAAGAGGCTGCCCATGGTCGCGCTCCCGCTGTGGCCACCGCAGTGAAACGTCTCAACCCCGACACTTTCGTATTCACCTATCAGGGCGACGGCGACCTCGCTGCTATCGGTACCGCCGAGACCATCCATGCCGCCAACCGCGGCGAGAACATCACCATGATTTTCGTCAACAACGGTATCTACGGTATGACCGGTGGCCAGATGGCCCCCACAACCCTCGTCGGCATGAAGAGTGCCACCACACCTTATGGCCGTCGCGTTGACCTCAACGGCTTCCCCCTGCGTATGACCGAACTGCTCTCCACCCTGCCCGGCACCTACTACGTGACCCGCCAGAGTGTGCAGAACCCCGCCGCTGTCCGTAAGGCAAAAGCCGCTATCCGTAAGGCTTTCGAAAACCAGAAACTGAAAAAGGGCCTCAGCTTCGTCGAGATCCTCTCCAACTGCAACAGCGGCTGGAAAATGACCCCTGTGGCTGCTAACAAGTGGATGGAAGACAATATGATGCCCAACTATCCCATCGGCGACATCAAGGTTGACGGCAAGATTTGCGAGGGTATCACTGCCGAACGTCTGGTCCTTGACCACCCCCTCACGGTTATGCAATAAATTTTAAACTGGTAATGTCGCCTTTTCGCAGCATTACTGGAACTGAAAACAACAAAAAAAAGTAAAACAATGACTGAAGAAATCATCATAGCCGGTTTTGGTGGACAGGGTGTCCTCTCCATGGGTAAGATTCTTGCCTATTCCGGCGTCATGCAGGACAAAGAGGTCAGCTGGATGCCCAGCTACGGCCCCGAGATGCGCGGCGGCACGGCCAACGTCTCCGTCATCATCAGCGACGAGCGCATCAGCTCGCCCATCATCAACCAGTTCGACACGGCCATCATCCTCAACCAGCAGTCGCTCGACAAATTCGAGCATAGCGTGAAACCCGGTGGCCTCCTTATCTATGACCCCAACGGCATTACCCACGAGCCCACTCGTAAGGATATCAATATCTATAAGATTGCCGCTACTGCCAAGGCTCAGGAGCTGGGCATCAGCAAGGTGTTCAATATGGTGGTCCTCGGCGGTTTCCTCAAGCTGAAACCGATTGTCGACAAGCAATATATTCACGAAGGCTTGGAGCACTCCCTCCCGCAGCGTCACTGGAACCTCATTCCGCAAAATGAGGAGGCCATCGAGATTGGAAAGACCCTTATCGAACCCGTCCAAACCATCTAATATTGCTCCTGTTCAGCATGTTGCAACACCGTTGCTGCCAGTTCCGTGTGTTGCAACACCGTTGCTACGAGTTCCGTGTGTTGCAACACCGTTGCAACCAAAAAAAGGCCGCCCGAGATGAGGGCGGCCTTTATAATGCACTTATAATGAAACAAACCACGTTATGCTATCTTGAGCATGGTGGACAATACCTGATGCTCCACCGTGTAAAAAAGGAAAACGATGCCAGCCACGACAAATGGATCGGGGTGGGAGGGAAGTGCGAAGCTGATGAAAGTCCCGACGAATGTATGCTGCGCGAGGTGAGAGAGGAGACGGGCTTTACGGTAACATCGTGGCGCTACCGAGGCATTGTAACTTTTATCTCTGACGTCTGGCCATGCGAATATATGCATCTCTTCACCGCCGATCACTGGTACGCGGGCGTCCCGCCTGCGACAGATAGCGGGGCTGTCGTCCCGCCTGCGACAGATAGTGAGGCGTGTGTATCGCCAGCGACAGGCTGTTATGTTGGCGTCCCGCCTGCTATGGACGGCCAGGAATTGATTGACTGTAATGAGGGTGTGCTGCAATGGATTGATAAAGAGCAGCTTTTTAATCTCACTCTTTGGCCGGGCGACCGTATTTTTCTGCGTCTTATCATGGATGCCTCCCAGCCATTTTTCTCTCTCAAACTGGTCTATCGCGGCGACGAGCTTGTCTCAGCCAAGCTCGACGGGAAGCCGTTTCCTCTTTAGTTCATCAGTGTCAACAAAAAAAAGCAGGCTTTAGGCCTGCTTTTTAATTGCTGAGAAGAAAAAGGGTTATTCAGCGTTGATGATGGCTTTGTGAACTGCGTTCCAGCCTGCTGCATTCAGCCCCCAGTTGTTGGTGGAGTTCTTGTTGCCCTGAACTCTGACTTTTCTTCTCTTGACTTTTTTGTTAGCATTAATACCCATAATACTCTATATTTTTATTGTTTATTTCTTTGGTTATCATTCTGATAAGCGTATTATGCACTCACCGAAATGTTTTGCAAAGATAAATCAAATTAATGAACTGGACAAATTTTTGTGCAAAATATTGTTGATAACTTTGCAAGTTGTTAGTTTTCAAGGTGTTCTTTGCGAAGCAGGTCGTTCACCGTCTTCACAGGGTTGAAAGTGGCCAATGGAACTTCTACAAATATGGTTATCCATTCCGCCATGGCACCGTTCCAGAGGCCAGGAAGCTCTTGCGACTTCAGGGTGACGGCTCCTTTGGTTTTTTTGCTGATGAATCCGGTGGCGGGGTCAACATAATTGCGAAGGTCGAAATAGCGTCCGCGATAGTCTTTGGTGCTGCACACCAGGTCGACGGGATTGAAGTGGGTGGCCGAGGCCAGGATGGCTTCCTGTACGGGGTCTTTACGATTGATTTGTGCTGTTTCTACCACTTGCAAGCTTTTGATTCCATGACTGTTCTCTGTAAAAAAAGGGCCTCCACCCGGCTCGCCTTGATTCTTGACCATGCCGCACACTCGCATCGGGCGGTTCATCTTCTGTTGCAGCAATGCAATCTGTTCCTTTTGCTCCTGTTTGTTGAAGTCGGTGGGTAAAGTGATGTGCAGTTTTTCCTTTGCAAAACGTGCAATCTTCTGTATATCTTTTTTTTCGGGCTTTTGACTTAGTTGCTGTAGGTAGGCGAAATTTTGTTGTTGCAGTTCCAGCAATAATCCGGCTATCACTTTTTTGTATATAATGGTGGTGTGTTTCATCCAGTCGGGGACGACATTGTCGATGTTCTTGACGAAGATGATGTCAGCACGGCATTCGTTAAGGTTTTCAATCAGAGCACCATGTCCGGCAGGGCGGAACACCAGGCGACCGTTGTCGTCACGTATGGGTTCATTATATTCATCAACTGCTATGGTATCGGTGTAATGCTTTTGTTCCGAGAAGGATATGTTCAACGTAATGTTGAAGTTCGATTCGTAGAATCGTTTCACTTCTGCAATTTTTTTCTTGAACAGGGCTTTGTGCTCGGGCGATACGGTGAAATGGAGACGTACCACGTTGTCGCTGCTGCAAGCATAGTTGGCGCCTTCCACGATGTGCTCCTCCAATGGTGTGCGGCTTATTTCTCCGTAGCGATGAAATTTTAGCAATCCCTTGGGCAGGCTGCCATATCCAAGATATTGTTCTTTAAGTAGGTAGTTGATGATGGTGGTGAAGTCGCCGCGGTCCATATAGTCGCCGAAATCCAAGTCTGATTTTTTCATGCAGGCCTGAAGATCCTCGAAAAAAGCGAAACGGCGGATATTCTGTAGGAACTCTTTCACCGACGGGAATTCTTTCTCGAAGTTGTTGGCCACGCCAAAATAGGTGGAGCTGAAGGCGTAAAGGTCTTTGAACATGCGTGTTGCGGCTCCAGAGGCTGGCACGAATTTCAGTATTTTTTTGCCTTGGGATAGTTTTTCATAGCTGTCGGCGTAACGGTTTATCTCCTTGTCGCTCATGCGTACTATGCCGCCATTGTCGACAGTGGCGGCATCAACAAGACGTGTCTTGGGGAAACCGTTGCGGAAATTCTCAATCTGCTTCTCTACATCTTCGGGCGTAAGGCCCATACTTGCAATTTGTTGCAAGTCTTCTTTCGAAAATGTTGGCATTGTGATGGGCTGTTGGTTAATATCTTGTTCCGCGGTTTACTTTCGACATGAGTATTATGGTGTTCTTCACCGTTTCTCCTTCGCGAAGGCGTATGGTCCCTTTGCCGTCGCGATAGCAGTAGAAATTCACTCTGTCGTACTGTTCATTGTACATGGTATCAGCCTCATAAACCGCATAGACATTGAAGATTGCAGGGGCCGAGAACTGAGCCTTGAATGTTCCCGTGATGTCGGTGAATCCCGTGGCATTCACGGCACTGCTTGTCGTGGTGTCGCCATAGTCCGATTCGTTGCTGTCAATTTTCACAAAAACTCGGGGAATGGGCCTCCCTGTTAGCTCATCAACCACCGTAATCTCTACATAACTGTTGGTGTCTTTGTCGCAGGCGGCAAAGAAAAAAACTGATAATCCGCCCATTAAAAGGAGGCAAGCTAAAGCAAGAATTTTTTTCTTCATAAAATGTGTTTTATTTTCGTTCTATATCGTTTTTTTTGACTATTTTTGCACTGCAAAATTAATAATTTTATATGTTATGAAAGTGAAAAAACTGACTTTTTTATTTCTTTTTTTTGTAGCTCTTACTTCGTGCAATTCGCAAACTGTTGATAACAAGTCTGCTGAACCCCAAAAGAAGTACTATGTTCTTATCGAGACATCGATGGGTAATATGACTGTAGAGCTCTATAATGAGACCCCAAATCACCGTGATAATTTCTTAAAGTTGGTAAATGAGGGCTTTTATGACGGACTTCTTTTCCATCGTGTGATATCCAATTTCATGATTCAGGGCGGCGACCCCAACTCACGAGATGCCAAGCCTGGACAGATGTTGGGTAATGGCAACCTGGGTTATACCATCCCTGCCGAATTCCGTAGTAACCTCTTTCACCGCAAAGGTGCTCTTGCCGCTGCCCGTCAGGGCGATAATGTCAATCCCACCAAAGCTTCCTCGGCTTGCCAGTTCTATATCGTGCAGGGCAATGTGTGGCCGCTCGACCGCCTACAGATGATGTCGGCTCAAATGGGCAAGACACTGTCGAAGGAACAGATTGAAGTTTATACCACCGTTGGCGGCACACCGCATCTGGATGGTGACTATACCGTCTTCGGTCAGGTCGTTGATGGCTTGGATGTGATTGACAAGATTGCTGCTGTCCGTACCGCTCCTGGCGACCGTCCTATCGACGATGTTACGATGAAGATGACGGTAATCGAGAAGTAGTACTATTCCACTGATAACATGATTTTTATTTGTTAATTCTATATTTCAATGCAAAAAAAACAAATTGACGATATCATAAAGGATATTCAAATAGCATCACTTGAAAGACAGGCAGACCGTAACGCCTTCATAGAACAATTCCGTATCAAATATTTAGGCCGTAAAGGCATAGTCAGCGAGCTCTTCGAACAGTTTAAGACTGTACCGTCGGAAGAGAAACGCGAGATGGGACAAGCCCTCAATATGCTTAAAACGACCGTCATAAATAAAATAGAGGAGTTTAAGAACAGCATAGAAGAGACCGAGCAGCAGGCTGGTGCCATCGACCTTACTATGCCTACTGACTATAGCACTGTGGGTAGCCGCCATGTCCTCTCTGTTGTCATGAACGAGATTATTGACATCTTTTCGAGAATAGGGTTCACGGTTGCCGAGTCGGTGGAGATAGAGGATGACTGGCATCTTTTCTCTGCCCTCAATTTTCCCCACGACCATCCGGCACGCGATATGCAGGACACATTCTTTGTGGAAAAAGAGGAAGGCAAGCAGGAGGTGGCTTTGCGCACCCACACATCGTCGGTCCAGGTGCGTGTGATGGAGCATAACAAACCACCGATCCGCATCATTGCCCCGGGACGAGTGTTCCGCAACGAGGCTATCTCGGCACGTGCTCACTGTATCTTCCATCAAGTAGAGGCACTCTATGTCGACAAGAAGGTCTCTTTCGCCGACCTGAAACAGACTTTGCTTTATTTTGCCAAGGAGATGTTTGGCGAACAGACCCAGATACGGCTGCGTCCCAGTTATTTCCCCTTCACCGAGCCTTCGGCCGAGATGGATATCTCGTGCAACATCTGCGGAGGTAAGGGATGCAATATCTGCAAGGGTACAGGCTGGCTTGAGATTTTGGGCTGCGGCATGGTCGACCCCAATGTCCTCGAGGCTTGTGGTATTGATAGCAAGGAATATAGCGGCTTTGCTCTCGGCATGGGCGTGGAACGTATGGCTATGCTGAAATATCAGATTCGCGACCTACGCCTCTATTTTGAGAACGACCTGCGTTTCCTCCGCCAGTTCGATGCCTTAGTGTAAACCTGCCGGCACTTACCTTTGTCATCCGGTTAATGCGTTGACTTGCCAATAGTGATTAAACAATTCTTACCATGTCAGTTATAGAGATTGAAGGTATGGAGTTCTATGCCTTTCACGGCTGCTTCGACGAGGAGTCGAAGATAGGTACTTATTTCAAGGTCGATTTGCGTATGGATGTCGACACCTCCAAGGCGCAGAAGTCTGATAACATAGCTGATACCGTGAACTATCTTTCGGTTTACGGTGTCGTTAAAGAGCAGATGATGCAGCCGTCACATCTGCTTGAGCACGTAGCCGACCGAATAGCAGAATCGGTGCTTGAGGAATTTCACGATTTGAGACTTGTAAGAGTCAAGGTTTCAAAACTTAATCCTCCATTAGGGGGCAAAATATCCAGTGTTAGCCTCACTATCGAAAAAGCCCGCCAATGAGCGGGCTTTTTCGATTATAGTGGTCTTATTCCATGATGTTTAAATCATGCCTTGGTCGAAGAAGCTGAAGTAAGTGGCCTTGTTGTCGTCGTTGATGCCTACCACCAGATGGTCGCGCAGAGGGATGTTCATCACTTTTCCGGCCTCTGCGATTCTTTTTGTGAGCTCCACGTCTTGTTTGCTGGGCTTTACCACCCCCGACGGGTGGTTGTGTGCCACGGCAATGCAAACAGCGTTTTTCTCGAGTGCTGTAGCGAAAATACGTCGGATGTCGACGGCAGTGTCGTTCAGCCCGCCCACCGATATGCGTTGTTTGTATAGCGCTTTCCGCTTGATGTTCATAAAAACGGCCCAGAATTCCTCGTGTGGTAAATTCACCAACGAATCACCTATGTAGTTGAACAGGTCCATGCTGCTTGTGATATAATATTCTTTCCTATTGCTTGCGTCGTTCAGCATTCTGTAGCCCAACTCCATGGCCGCTATTATTGTTATTGCTTTGGCTTCGCCCATTCCTTTATAATCTTTCGTCAAGTCTTTTATGCCCATTCGCGAGAGCATAGCGAGGTCGTTGCCGCAGCTTTCGAGTATTTGCATTGCAAGTTTTACTGCACTCTGCCCTACTGTTCCGCTACCAATCAGAATAGCAAGCAGTTCGGCGTTCGACAGTTCTTTTTTCCCCTTCAGCATCAGTTTCTCGCGTGGCTTGTCCTCGTCGGCCATGTTTTTGATGGTGAAGTTGCTTGTTCCATGACTGTTGGGTACCGCTCCCGTGCCTTTCTTTTCGGGGTTATCGAATTGTGTCATAACTGTTGAAATTTGGTGCAAAAATACTATTTTTTTTTGAATGCCTCGCAAATGTTGATTTATAGTATATTATTATAGTAATACGTTTAAAAATGTGTTTTTTTGATGAAATATGTTGTAGTGTGAATTTTTTTTCTTATTTTTGCATATTCAAAATGTACAGAAACCAAAAAAAACTTTAACACGTAAGATATGCAGAATAAAGGACTTATCAGATTTTTGGCATATTCTTTTGTGCTTGTTTGTTTGTTCCAATTGTCCTTTTCTTTTGTGACAAGGAACATAGAAAATAAGGCAAAGGCAAATGCCACAAGGTATTTGGAAAGCACGCAGGGCAAAACAGATGTTGATGCTTGCCTGAAGAGGCAAGCTGCCAACAATTTAAGTGCTGCAGAATTGAAAAACTTGACCGCTATTGTTACGGACTCGTTGCGTGCTGCTAAAGAGACCTACTTCCTTGATTCCATGGCTAATGAGAAAGTCTGGATGGGTTTTACCTACAAGAAATGTCAGGCTCGCGAAATCAATCTTGGCCTCGACCTGAAGGGCGGTATGAACGTCATGCTTGAGGTCTCCACGGTTGATGTGGTCAAGGCTTTGGCCAACTACACCAACGACGAGACTTTCAACAAGGCTATCGAGATGGCTTTGGAGAAGCAAAAGAAATCGGTCAACGAGAATTTCGTCAACCTTTTCTACGAGGCCATCACCTCCATCAAGCCCGATGTGCGTCTGGCAGGCTATTTCAGCAGCCAGCTCTCGGGCACCACCCTCAACGACGACAACGCTACAATCCTTGCCAAGCTTCGCGAGGAGACCAGCAGCGCATACGACCGTACTTATGAAATTCTGCGTAAGCGTATCGACAAGTTCGGAGTGGCTCAGCCCACCATTCAGCGTCTTCAGGCTTCCGAGCGTATCCTTGTCGAGCTTCCTGGAGTGAAGGACCCCCAGCGTGTCCGCAAGCTTCTGAAGGGTACCGCTCAGCTTGAGTTCTGGGCCACCTATAGTGGCGACATGAACGATCCTCGTTTGGCTGGCGAATACCAGCGTGTGTATGGCTATCTCACCGCCACCGACGAGTTCCTTGCTTCGCGTAGTAATAATAATGAAGAAACCGCTGCCGACAGCACTGCCGCCGATGTGGATTCTGTGGCATCGAATAATGACAGCCTCCCCGTGGCCAGCAATGCCGAAGACCCGCAGAGCGAGGCCTACAAGGCCGCCCACCCGCTGATGTCGCTCTATGTCCCGGTTCGCGACCAGAACGGCAATGGCTATGCACCGTTCCCGCCGGTGGTGTTCCGCGCCACCGAGGCCGACACCGCCGCCGTCAACCGCATGATTGCTGAGGGCGTCAAGGCCGGTAAGGTCAACGCCCGCGAGGTGAAATACCTGTGGTCGGTCAAGCCCATCGAGGAAGGCTCCAATATCTTCGAGCTATACGCCATTAAGATTGAAGATTTCGACCGCAACACCAACCTGCCGAAAGCCAAGCTCGATGGTAGCGTCATCACCGATGCCCGCCAGGACTTCAGCAACACAGAGGGCAACGAGATTTCGATGACCATGAACTCTGATGGTGCCCATGCCTGGAAGAATATCACCCACGATAATGTTGGCAAGTGCGTGGCCATCGTCCTCGACGACCAGGTCTACTCGGCTCCGCGTGTCAATGGCGAGATTGCCGGCGGACGTTCTTCTATCACCGGTCAGTTCTCGCTCGAGGAGGCCAAGGACCTTGCCAACGTCCTCAAGTCTGGTAAGCTCCCCGCGCCGGCACGTATAGTTCAGGAAGCTGTCGTTGGCCCCTCGCTGGGACAGGAATCCATCCACAAAGGACTCGTGTCGTTCATCCTTGCATTTATTATTGTACTTATATATATGGTGGTGTTCTACAATCGCGGCGGTTGGGTCTCGGTAGTGGCTCTTATCACCAACGTCTTCCTGCTGATGGGAGTGCTTGCCTCCATAGGGTCGGTGCTTACGTTGCCCGGTATTGCTGGTATCGTGCTTACCATGGCTATGGCTGTCGACGGTAACGTTATCATCTACGAGCGTATAAAGGAAGAGCTTCGTGCCGGCAAGAGCATGGCGAATGCTATCGACGAAGGCTTTAAGAACGCTATGTCGGCCATTATCGACGGTCAGGTCACCACTTTCTTGCTGGGTCTTGTGCTGATTATGTTCGGTTCGGGCACCATCCAGGGCTTTGCCGTCACGCTGTGTATCGGTATTGTCACCTCACTTTTCACCAGTATCTTCATTACACGTCTGGTCATCGACTGGATGCTCAACCATAAGAAGAAACTCTCGTTCTCGTTCAGTTTCACTGAGAACTTCATGCGTAATGCCAATGTTGACTTCATTGGCAAGCGTAAGGTCTTCTACATCATAGGCTGCTGTGCCATAGCCATAGCCCTTATCGGTATCATAGCCCGCGGATTGGGAATGGGTATTGATTTCACTGGCGGCCGCACCTATGTGGTACGCTTCGACAAGGATGTCAACGTGGTTGACGTTCGTGCAAGCCTGGCGAAGGAATTCGAGGATGCTCCTGAAGTCAAGAGCTATGGACCCAGCAATCAGGTGAAGATAACCACGAATATCGTGGCCGAAGACTACTACGACGAGTACCGCGCCGCACATCAGCTCGGTGCTAACGACACCATTACCGATGAGATGGTCATCAACGAGAAGCTGTTCGAAGGCACCAAGGCTTATTTCGGTGTCACCGAGAATGGCAAGGAGATTACCATGCAGCAGTTCGCCAGCGCCGATGTCTATCCCTATGGTATTATACAGTCAGAGCAGGTCGAGGCCACCATGGCCACCGACATGAAGCGTTCTTCCATCCTCGCTGTCCTCGGCGGTCTGCTCGTGATTTTCGCCTACATAGGTATCCGCTTCAAGAGCTGGCGTTTCGGTATCGGAAGTGTCGTCGCTTTGGCACACGACACCATCATGATTATCGGTCTCTTCGCTCTGCTGCGTGGACTTCTGCCTTTCAGCCTTGATGTCGACCAGTCGTTCATTGCTGCAGTGTTGACCATCATCGGTTACTCTATCAACGCTACGGTGGTTATCTTCGACCGTGTGCGCGAGAACCGCAATCTCTATCCCAAGCGCAGCTTCATGCAGAATATGAACGATGCCATCAACGCCACGTTGGCACGTACCATCAACACCTCGGGAACCACATTCTTCACCTTGCTTATGATGTTCATCTTCGGTGGTGAGGTTATCCGTGGTTTCATCTTTGCCTTGTTGATAGGCATTGTATGTGGTATGTTCTCTTCCGTGTGTCTTGCCTCGCCGCTGGTGTATGAAGTGAGCAAGAAAAAGTTTGGTGAGGAGGCACAGGCATAATAGCTAACGGACATCGAAATGGATTTGATAGAGCTCATAGCAGTCATAGCCATACTGAGTGTGGGGAGTCTTCTTACCGGAGGCAAGAAATTCGGTAAGAAGGCTTCGCCACGCGATGTTGCCGCTGACGTGCCTGCCGACGAGCCTGCCGCTGACCAGTATGGTGACGTGGAGACTGATGAGACGTGGGCTGACTTTTTCGGCGAGGAGCAGCAAGCCGCCGCGCCCGCCGATGAAGAAAGCAATCAATATTTCAGTTACGAGACGCTTGATGCCGACGAGGTGGAGAACCCCTCGGAACCCGTCGCTGTCGAAGAGCATGGAATGCCAGAGACTGCTGTGCAAGAAGTACAACACCCGGCGTTTGCCGGCAATTTCGATCTCCGCCAGGCTTTTATATATCAAACCATTTTAGAACGTGTCAATATTTGAATATAAGTAAATAAATCATAAACTCTCTCAAAAACAACAAGTATGTTTAGAAAGGTACTATTAACGATCGGCTTGCTATTGGCTGCACACGTGGCGGCTATAGCACAAGGGTCCGTCAGAGGAGACATCACCGACGAGAAGAATGGTGAACCTCTGATTGGTGCCAACGTTGTCCTTAAGGATCACGAGACGAATGCTCTTGTTACCGGCGCCCGTACTGACTACAACGGTAGTTACAACATGAAGGGTGTACAGGTCGGCAAGTATTACATCGAGGTATCCTATATGGGCTATGTTACTGTGAGGACTGAGATTGATGTGAAAGCTTCGGGATTCACTGTTTTCAACCAGTCGCTTGGTAAGTCGGCAGGAGGAACGCAGCTTGAAGCTGTCAAGGTGGTTGCGACGAAAGTTCCTGTCATCGACATTGGAGCCCCTGAATCGGGTACGCGTCTGTCGGCTGACGATATCAGCCGTATGCCGTCCAACTCGGTCGAGGGTATTGTGGCCGCCGTGGCCGGTGTCGGATTTGATGATGGCGGTACTGGTTCGGCCCGTGGTGAGGGCAACATGGTTACCCAGGTGGGTAACGTGCGTACTCGTACCGGTGTCAATGTTCCCAAGGAGGCCATTGCCGAAATCCAGGTGGTTCTCGGTGGTACACCGGCTTCCATTGGTGAGGCTATCGGTGGTACGCAGATTATCACCTTGAAACCGCCTTCAACAAAAATGTTCGGTATTGCGAAATATGAGACTTATCTCGACTACCGCCTCTACAATCGTCTTGACCTCTATCTGACCGGCCCGCTGGTGAAAATCCCCATCAAAAACGATAAGGGTGAGGTCACAGGTGAGCGCCCTTTCATCGGCTACCGTTTCACCGGTACCGGTGCCTATACAAAATGGAGCACCTATCGTCCGAAGGACGGTCGTCTGCTTGTCGTCGACGACGACAAGGTGAAGTATATTGAGGAGAACCCTCTGCGTTACGACCCCATTAATGGTACTATCAACTATGAGGCCGAATACCTCAGAGAGTCGGACTTCGTTACCATCAAGCGCCCCAATGGCCGCAACTATTTCACGAGCCATGATGCACCTAATTTTGGAAGCTATTCCATCAACCTCCAAGGGGCTCTTGACTTCCGTTTCACCGACCTCACTTCTCTTGTGCTCACAGCGGAATATGACTACAGCTATGGTCACAATACTCAGCGCTCTTTTTTCCCGTTGAACCTCCACAATCAGGCAAACGGTGTCTACAAGACCCACAATTTCGTCATCACAGCTGACTTCACCCAGCGTTTTGCCGACCCAGAGACGGTTACCAGCGAGACGAATCCTGACGAGAAAATAGAGCCAGCGGTTTCGAGGGTTATGTACAACATTACTGCCATGTACAACCGCTATTCTCAGAAGAACTACAACGAGCAGTTCGGCGACAATGTCTTCAAGTATGGTCACGTAGGTACCTTCGAGCGTACACAGTCGCCCCACTACACTGTCGTCAACGACTACAACTATCGTGGTACTATACAAACGGCACATGTGCAAGACAGCTGGATTGAGAACGTTGATATGTCGAAATTCGAACCGTCGCCCTACAATCCTCTTCTTGCCAACTACAATACATGGCTGATGAATCAGCCTCAGCTTGCCGGCTATCTGACTTCCTTTGATAATATCCTTGAATTGAAGGGTCTCAGAAACGGTGATGCTCCTGACCCCATCTATAGCACTTTCAACAATGTGGGCTCTCAGGTGTCGAGCTATTCCAAAGCTGAGAATAATTACTATTATGTGTCGGCCAAGGCTGCTGCCACCGTCAAGGGACACGACCTGGAGATTGGTTTCCAGTACGACCAGTACACTTCGCGCAGCTATGGCCTCTCGGCCTACTCGCTGTGGACGCTGATGCGCAACAACGCCAATGCTCACATCATTCAGCTGTCCACCACCCCCTTGCGCGAATACTTCCTCAATTCCGAACTGTATGTCGACTTTGAGCGTCTGCCGGGTATTCAAACCACGTTCGACTCCACTCTTCGCGTCCATGTGTTTGGCGATTATAGCGACAAGACCTGGATTAACGTCGACGGCATTTCGCCGGAAGACTATTATGAGCGTTTTGGTGGCATGAATATGTTCTCCGCCGACGAGCTTTTCAATAATGGTAACCAGTACGTAAGCTATTATGGCTATGACCATACCGGTGCTCGTTATCGTTCCAATTCGTGGAATCTTGACGACTTCTTCGATCCTGTTGGAAGCGGTCACCCCACCAAACAATTCCTCCCGGTTTTCTCGCCAATCTATGCTGCCGGATATGTGCAGGATAAGTTCTATTTTTCCGACCTTATCTTCAACGTCGGTGTTCGTGTCGACTATTATGACGGCAACCAGATGGTGCTGAAAGACCCCTATCTGCTTTACGATTCTTATACCAAGGCACGTCTTGTGTCTGGTGAAGACGGAGCGGACTACAATACCGGTTTTGGTGCCACGGGTCACGACTTCCCCTCGATTGTTGGTGACGACTGGGTGGTGTATGTCGACGACTACAGCACTGGCGACGATGGCACTCGCGTACCTACCGTCCGTGGCTATCGTAACGGTAGCACATGGTACAACGCCAGTGGTGTTGAGGTCTCTACACCTAACGCCATTAGTGGTGAGTCTGGTAAGCCCACTCCCTATCGTACCAAGGAGAGTATGGAGGTCAACTCCAGCGGCAACTATGTCAAGGCGTCTGCTTTCAAGGATTACGACCCGCAGGTTATTGTTCAGCCTCGTATCGCTTTCTCGTTCCCCGTCAACGACATGTCGCAATTCAAGGCCAACTATGACATTATTGCGCGTCGTCCTTCTTCGGGATGGCAGGCCGACTATTTCAGCTACCTGTTCATGACCCAGCAGACCAGTGCCATCAACAACCCCAACCTGAAGCCCGAGCGCATCACCAACTATGAGCTTGGTTTCCAGCAGGCTCTTAACGAGGCTAAGACCGCTGCTATCAGCCTTTCGGCCTACTATAAAGAGACGCGCGACCTTATACAGCTTGTCCAGTATGCCGGTGCTGACCCCAACTCCAGCTACTATTCTTACGACAACCTCGACTTCAAAACCACCAAGGGTTTCTCGCTGGCCTTTGATATGCGCCAAAGCAACAATGTACGTATCAACGCCAACTATACCCTTCAGTATGCTGAAGAGACCTACCTCTCCGCCACCACCATGTCGGAGCTTATCAAGGAGGGTTATACCACTCTTAAGATGTTGAATCCTATCAGTGATGACCGTCGTCATGAGTTCAAGGCCAATGTCGACTATCGTCTTGGCAAGGGCGAGGGATGGAAGATTACCCGTGCCGTTAAGGATAAGGATGGCAATCTGACTAAGAAAGATATCTATCCTTTTGAGAACTTCGGTATCAACTTCCTTGCTGTCGCTCAGTCTGGTATTCCTTATACACGCCAGTTCAGCAACACGCAGAGCACCATAGTTGGTAGCTACCGCGGTGCCCGTCTGCCCTGGGGCTTCTACTTCAATGTGGTTGTCGACAAGACCTGGCCTATCGAGATCAAGCGTGAAGGTAAGAAAACCAAACCGACAGCCCTCAATGCTGCTGTCACTATCAACAACCTGTTTGATATCCGCAATGTGGTCAACGTCTTCGGCGTTACCGGTAACCCCTCCGACAATGGTTACCTCACCGACCCCGAGACCCAGTCGGTTATCAACTCCTATCTCGACCCGCAGTCGTATCGCGACATGTACACTATCATGCTCAACAATAATTATTGGAACTGGTCGAGCCCGCGTACCATCCGTGTGACGTTGACATACCAATTCTAACCTATCCTAATGAGAAAAATTAATAAGAGATGAAAAATATATTTATTAAAACAGTCTTATTGGCTTTGCTGTTCTCATCAACAGTGGGGACTGCAGTGGCTCGAGAGTGCACCACGTGCAAGAAATCGACAGCCACGAAGACTGCCGTGCAGTCCAAAGCCGCTGAGTGCAAAAGAGCTCAGAGTACTGCGGAGCTGAACGTCAACAACGTGCGCGCCCTGATTAATGGATATGGCAACATGTGGTATGACGGTAGCATCTCGCAGTATCACATTCCTAAAGATGGTACCTCTACACCTCTCTACTGCGCCGCATTGTGGATTGGTGGTACCGACGTCAACGACCAGCTTCGTATCGCCGCCTTGCGCTTCGGTCAGGATGGCGACGACTACTGGCCGGGTCCTCTGGCACTGAATTCCGCCGAGGTGACACGAAAGACCTGCAACGACTACGACCGCCATTTCAAAATCACTCAGGCCGAGGTGCTCAACTTCATGTCTCAGTTCGATTATACTGGCGACCAGCCTGTTCTCGTAGCCGACGAACTCGTGATTCCTTCCATCATCAAGGATTGGCCGGCACATCCTATCGATTGGGCCAGCAACAACCAGTCGCGTTACCTCGCTCCTTTCTTCGATGCTGATGGCGACGGTGCCTACAAACCCGAGAATGGTGACTACCCTTACTATGATTTTGATAATAAGCTCTGTCCCCGTACTCTTAAGGCCAACCTGAAACCCGGTGAGAATTACGTACCCTATCGTACCATGGAGGACTCGCTTGGTATCGTCAACCGCGGTACTGGTCTGCTTTCTGACCAGGTGCTGAAGGGCGACCAGACCAATTGGTGGGTGTTCAACGATATGGGTAACACCCATACCGAGTCGAAAGGTCAGCCTATTGGTCTCGAAATCCGTGCTCAGGCTTTCGCCTTCTCCACCAACGACGAGATCAACAACATGACTTTCTATTCCTACGAAATCATCAACCGTTCGACCTATGAACTTAAGAACACCTACTTCAGCCAGTGGGTCGACCCGGACTTAGGTTATGGCTACGATGACTACATCGGCTGCGATGTGAAGCGTGGTCTTGGCTATTGCTACAATGGCGATGGCGAGGATGGCCCCGGTACCGGCTCATTCAGCGGTACGCCTCCTGCTGTGGGTATTGACTTCTTCCAGGGCCCCTATATGGATCCTGATGGTCAGGACAACCCGAAGATCGACATCGACAAGATGCGTGTCCACTATCCCGAGAAACTTGCCAACTATCTCCTTGCCGACGGTGTCAACTACGATACTATCAGCCTGACAGATGATGCCGACCTTTACTATCCTCTGGCTTGGTATTTCCAGAAAGACGACTCTATTGGCAACTGCGCCATCAATGGTGTCAACTTCGGCAACAACATTATTGACGATGAGCGTTTTGGTATGCGCCGTTTCGTGTACTACGAGAACAGCTCCAACTCCATCAACGGAGAGCCGTCGAAGGCTACCGACTATTACAACTATCTGAAAGGATTTTGGAAGAACGGCCAGCACATGAAATATGGTGGTAACGCCATTTCTGCCGGAACTACCGACCTCGACTGCGATTTCATGTTCCCCGACGACAGCGACCCCTTGCATTGGGGCACCAATGGTGTTGTTCCCGACAAGAACCCCGACGACTGGACCGAGGTGACTTCGGGTACAAACGTTACTCCTGGCGACCGCCGTTTCATGCAGTCTGCCGGTCCTTTCACCCTGAAACCCGGTGCTGTTAACTACATTACTGTTGGTATTCCTTTCGCTCAGGCCACCGACAACAATCCCTGGTCGTCTGTGGGTCTGCTTCGCGAAATTGACGATGTCTGCCAGGCTCTTTTCGAGAACTGCTTCAAGGTTCTTGACGGCCCCGACGCCCCCACTCTTGTTGTTCAGGAGATGAGCAACGAAGTACTCCTGTATATCACTTATGAAAATCCCGCTTCGAACAACTATGGTGAGAAGTACGACGAAGAGGATGCCTCTATCTTGAAGTCTTATCCCGATGATTTGCGTCACTATAAGTTCGAGGGCTATCAGGTCTATCAGCTTGCCGATGCCAATGCCTCTGTTGCCGACATCGGAGATGAGACCAAGGCTCGTCTTGTGTTCCAGTGCGACGTTGAGAACTATTACGATGCCATTACCCGCATCGACACCATTGCCCTGCCCACTGGCGGTTTCCGCTATGATACCACTTTTAATGACAATCCTATCCTCGGTATTGGAAGATTGGTCAACTACACCCAGAACTCCAGCACAGGTCTTCTTACTGGCAAGATTATGGTTGATGGCGCCAATGCCGGCATCCAGCATGTTGTGCGTGTAAATATCGACCGTTTCGCAACTGGTACCAACACCGCTCTGGTGAACAACAAGGAATACTATTATATTGCTGTGGCTTATGCTCACAACCGTTATAAAGAGTATTCGCAGACCGACCCCACCAAGCTTGATGGCCAGAAAGAGCCTTATCTTGCCGGTCGTAAGAACGAATATGGTGGTCTTATCTCGCCTGTTGTCGCTGTTCCTCACGACCCCGCTTCTGAGAATGGCGGTACCATTATTCAGGCCACCTATGGTCTTTGCCCCAACATTACCCGTATCGAGGGTTATGGCAACGGTGGTTCTGTTCTTCGTATAACGGATGAGTCCATTGCCAGCATTATGGGCGATTCAAATGTTGCTCCTACTCCCTACCGTGGTGTTTTCAATTCATCGATTGGAGGCCTTGACCTTTCCACTATGGGTCAGAATCCTGCTGTCATTCAGAATCCTCGCTACGAACAGAATGCCGGTCCTATTAACGTTCGTGTCATCGACCCGCTGAACGTCAAACAGGGTCAGTTCTACATCAAGTTCAACGGCTATGATGATAATGCCAAATGGGTTATCGAAAATGCCGATACCACCAAACCTTTATTTGTTCGCACTACCGACTTCGGTTCCGACACTGTGTGGTCCGACACTGCCGATTTCACTATCAGCCGTTATAACGAGCAGCTCTTCCTCGACCTTGGCATTGCTGTGGCTATAACCAATCCAAAGGCTGTTGCCACGAATCGCGTCTTCCATTCCTCCAAAAAGAAAATCTATGGTGGCTTGGTGAATGACGGTGTTGTACTGAGTGCTACTATGAACTTCCAGAATCCTGAGCACCAATGGTTGTCGGGCATTTACGACGATGATGCCTATCCATTCTACAACTGGATACGCAGTGGTATACAGTTCGCTGCTAATTCAGTTGAAGAGTTCATAGGCCGCACCACAGCCCTCTCTGCCGTTGATGAAACTTACCTTGATGAGGACTTCTATAAAGAAATTGTTGATGATACTAACCAGGCCTCTACCTCGCGTGTCGAGACTGGCGGTATCGACAAATATCAGGTGTTCGAGAAGGTTCTCGGCGGCACATGGGCTCCCTATGGTCTTACTTCGTTCCGCGACTATCATCCCGCTTTCTCATTCCATTACTACCAGACACCTCAGAATGTCCTTGATTCGCTGCGTTCGGCAGGCTTTATTGCCAATACCGACGCTTCCTACTACGGCAACGTTCGTCGCACTATGGAGTTTAGCACCAACAAGTCGCTTATGTTCAACGACCTCTCCAAGCTTCCCAGTGTGCGTGTCGTTATAACCAAGGATACCTCGAAGTGGACTCGTTGCCCCGTTATCGAGATGTGCGATGACTATACTCAGTCCGAGGGCAATGCCCGTCGTTTCCAGCTTCGTAAACATCACTCTATTGATAAATTCGGCGACACCACGACAGCGGAGTCGAACTACATCAACAGTTATGGTATGGGTTGGTTCCCGGGCTATGTCATCAACCTCAGCACTGGCGAACGCCTCAATATCATCTATGGCGAAGATTCGCGCTATGTGCAGTACAACGGTCGCGATATGATGTGGAATCCTGTCAGCACTGAGCAGGTCGGAGCCGGCAATTATGTTATCGGAGGTCGTCACTACATTTATATCTTGAATGCCATGACCCAGATGTTCCCCCGCTTCCATGTTGAGCCCCAGGGTGCCAGCAACCCCAACTTCAACTATCGTACTCCTTCGTATGATGGCGGTGAGTGGGCTCGCAAGATGCTGTCCTCGCTTGACCATTTCTTCGAGTGCCCCTATACTAATCCTGCTGACGTCAAGAAGTATTATCAGAATTTCAACCAGGGCTTGATTAAGCATGCTTCGAGTACCTACGTGGTGCCTATCCGCGATAGTGCTGCATTCCTCTTCTCTACTGTTTCCTGGGTCAATATGCCTATAGCCCGCGAAACCATCAACAATCCGGCCTACGACATTCCCACCACTGTTACCATCGACCTCAACGTCAACAACCGTTATGGTAATTACTATGGTAACAATGCCACCAACACTATGAGGTTCGACGACCCTGTTACCCACACGGGACGACAGCCTCTCAACGGCAACAACCCGATGTATATGTTCGAGCTTACCGAGAATGAGATGACACTGACCAATCAGGCTGTCGAAAATGCACGTGAAAGTTTTGTTGATTCTATCCTCGAGGCCATCTACGTTGTTCCTAACCCCTATTACAGTTACTCTGCTTATGAAACCAAGAGCCAGCTCGAGACCAAAGTCCGCTTCATTAATGTGCCCGAAAGGTCGAAGATCACTATCTATACCGTTGACGGTACTCTGGTGAGGACTTTGAGCATGCCCGAAGGCTCTACTACCATCGACTGGGATTTGCACAACGCTACCGGTATTCCTATTGCTGGCGGTTTGTACCTAATCCATTTCAACTGTCCCGGCATCGGCGAACGTGTTGTCAAGTGGTTCGGCACTATGCGTCCTGTTGATATGAGTGGTTTCCAGTTCTAAATTTAGTGAACCTTAAAAACAATGACAGAAATGAAAAGAATATTAAGTATAATGACTGTAATGGTCCTCATGATGACGGTGTTGGTCGACAACTCACAGGCCGGCAACGACAATCGTAGGGGAACAGCAGGAGCCACTGAGTTGCTTATCAACCCGTGGGCCCGCAGTTCGAGCTGGGGAGGTGTCAACACTGCCTGTACACGAGGCATTGATGCTTTCTTCTCTAACATTGCCGGTTTGTCATTTGTCGAGAAAAGGGAGTTTGTCTACACCAACACCATGCTCTACGGTGGTCGTAGTGGCCTTCGCAGCGGAGCCTCCATCAATTCGTTTGGTTTCGCCATCCGTCTTGGCGATGCCTCGGTGCTTGGTGCTTATGTCATGGCTATGGGAGTGGGCGATTTGCCCATTACCACTGTTGATAGCCCTGAGCCGGGCAGCAACGGTACTTTCTCTCCTTCTTTGATGAACCTGAACGTTGCTTTTGCCTATTCGTTCACCAATGCCATCCATGGTGGTGGTAACATCAAGGTTATTACTGAATCGACTGACAATGTCAGCGCTACGGGCGTAGCCATCGATGCCGGTATCCAGTACCAGACTGGTGAGAACGATGAGTTGAAGTTCGGTATCTCTCTGAAAAATATCGGACCGGCCATTAGTTTCGGAGGTACTGGTATGTCGTTCACCGTCACCAATGCTGCCGGAAACAATATGACCGTTGAGTACCGCAATGCCGAGATGGAGCTTCCCACCTGCCTCAACATCGGTGGTAGCTATGACTTCTACTTCGAGAAGTGGAATCAGAAGCTCACCGTTGCCGCCAACTTCACCTCTAACGCTTTCTTGCGCGACATCTTTGGCGTTGGTGCCGAATATTCGGTGCTCGACCGCTTCCATGTCCGTGGTGCTTACCTCTATCAGACCGACATTTTCGACGGTGATAAGCGCACCACAGCCAACAGCGGTTTGCATCTTGGTGCCTCGGTCGACATTCCTTTCAAGACCGATGGCCCTCAGCTCTCTATCGACTATTCCTACCGTACCGCTGTCAACCTGCGTGGCACGCATGCCGTGGGAGCTACATTTAAGTTCTAAGACTTAGAACGACACATGATAATGAAGTGGGGAAAGGTCTATTATGGACCTTTCCCACTTTTTAAATGAATTTCAAAAACGTAATTATTATGTCAGAGATTAAATATTATAGTGAAGAAGGGTTGCAGAAACTGCGCGACGAGCTGCATCAACTCATAGCTTTCGATCGTCCCGCTGCTGCCGCGGCCATCGCGGAAGCACGCGACAAGGGTGACCTCTCGGAGAATGCCGAATACGATGCTGCCAAGGAGGCTCAGGGTCATCTGGAGGCTCGCATCTCCAAACTTCAGGAGCTCATTGCCAATGCGCGTCTGCTTGACGAGTCGAAGATTGATACCTCCAAGGTACTTCTCCTCTCGAAGATTACTATCCGCAATACCAAGAACAACATGAAGCAGGTCTATACTATCGTGCCCGAGAGCGAGGCGAACCTCAAGAAGGGTCTCATCTCTGTCTCGTCGCCTTTCGCACAGGCTTTTCTTGGCAAGAAGGCCGGCGACAATGTCGAGGTGGTGGTGCCTGCCGGCACCATGCATTTCGAAATACTCACTGTCGAACGCTAATTATTGATTGTTATGGCAAGTATTTTCTCACGTATAGTGGCGGGCGAGATTCCCTGCTACAAGGTCTATGAAACCGATAATTGTTTGGCTTTCCTTGATGTCAACCCCGTCGTCAAGGGTCATGTGCTCTGCATTCCTAAGAAGGAGGTGGATTATATATTCGACCTCGATGATGAACTCTTCGTTGAGTTGCATCGTTTCAGCCGCACTGTGGCAAAGGCTCTTAAGAAGGTTTGCCCCTGCATTAAGGTGGGCGTTGCGGTGGTTGGCATCGATGTGCCGCACACGCATATTCACTTGATGCCCCTCAACAAACCCGGCGACCTGAATTTCAGTCACCATATCAAGATGGCACCCGAAGAGATGGCGTCGCTTGCTGCTGAGATTTCCGCAGCAATTGAATGCTAATGAAGACAATGTGACAAAACGAATAAAGGCTTCCGCATTACGGAAGCCTTTATTTTTCTATATTTAGATACTTCGAAACTTCGAAAATGATTATTTGATCACCACTTTCTGTACGGTGTTGCCTTTGCTGGTGACGATGCGGAGCAGGTAGGTGCCTGCGGCAATGCCGTCAATGTCGAGGGTGGCGTTGGAGCCGAAATTGCGGCCTTCGACGCGCATCAGCGAGCCTTGCAGGCTGTAGAGCTGCAGCATCGTGATGTCGGCTTCTGCGGTCACGTTTATGGTCTCAGCAGTGGGGTTGGGATAGATGTTGACGGCGACATCGGCGGGCAGCTCTATCCTCTCTTGCGTTTGTGTAGAGTGGTTGAGGAAGATACAGCTCAAAATGTTTTCTTCAGTGGCCAGCGAACCCACTCGTGAGGCTGCGCCGGTCTCGGTGTCAAGCTTGTAGATGATGGATGTTTCATTGTCGTAGTCCATAGTTGTCCAGAACAGCTCTCCGGTGTTAGGGTCCATATACATATTATTAAATAAGACAGCCATTTCGCTGTCAATCACAACGCCTGTATAGCCTATTGGGATTACCTGAGTCCAGTTTACTATTTTCGTCAGGAATGTATAACCTGATTCCAAGACTCTCAACATGTATTGCGTGCCATCGGGGTCGTAAGCAAATGCTGTGCCGTAGCTTCCTCTAATTTCTTCAATCAACACTACGAATTCCCTTTGGCCGTTGTCGCGGTTGATTCTGTACATGTTGTTCAAGAATTGTCCGGAGGCGTAATCTATTTCTATTGTCGTGGTGTACAGGTTGTTGTCTGCCGGGTTGTAGAAAAGGCCAATCATCATCAAGTCATCCTCAACCTCCATCAGTTGGGTAGGTGTACCCTGTAGAGCCTGACCGTTGAAGGGCTGTTTGTAGAGTCTGTAGGTTCCATAGCTAAATGCCTCTGGGTTGTCGTCTACTTCAAGAGTGAGGTAGAACAGGGTGTCGTGTATCATTTCGGCTGCCAAAGTGATGGTTTCGTCGGTTTCAATGCTTAGATCGCAAATGTTGTTGAAGTCTGAGGGGTTCTGCATCGAGAAGCTTACCAGCTTGGTTGCCAATAAGTCACTGTAAGGGTCGATGGTGTGGTCAATGCCATAGAAGTTTATGGTGGAGGTGACGTCGGCGATGGGCAGGTTATGGACGGAGAAGAGGCTTGTGGCGTTGCAGTTAGTGCCGGCCAGCTTGCCGTAGAACTCCCATGTGCCGTCATTTGGGTTGATGCCGTAGATACCACCCTCGCCTTCGTTGGTGCCGTAATGCAGCCATATCAGCTTGCCTGTAGACTGGTCGTATATCATGCTTCCTCTTAAGCTCCATTCCGTTCTGGGTAGTGGGTTGGTGCCTATTAGGTTGGGGCTGTAGCTTGAGTAGGGCGAATCCATTTTATAAAGCTTGCCGTTCTCGCTTATCAGGTAGGTTTCCCTGCTTGGAGTTATGGCCATGGCAACAGCGGGTATATAGTTTGTAGAGGCCACCTGAGTGGCGCCGGAGTTAAGGTTGATTTCAATTATGCGCGATGTGCTGCCCGACAGTTCGAGGCCGTAGAGGTAATCGCCGTCGCCCGGGTAGCGCAGGTCGACCATTGTATACGACGCGTAGTCCAGTTCGGCCACGAATTCGCCCTCCTCCATGTCGTCGTTGTCGAACGAAGTGCGGTAGAGGCCGTAGTTGTCACGTTCGCCGCTGACGTAGTATATATAGTCGCCCACTTTCTCAGCGCTGTATACTTTATACATGAATTGGTCTGACACTGTAGTCGGGGTACTTGTGGGGTCGTTGATGTTGAATTTCACGAATTTCTGGTTCAGGTTGCTGCCGTAGCTGTGGTGGTTTATGAAAGCATAGTAGTCGTCGGACGATGTTGATGTGGCTGCGGGCACTTGGTTGATGCTTAGGTTCCTGACTTGAATGGGGTTGCTGCCGGGACCAAACAATGCTACGATGGCAATGCGCACTTTGCTGCACGATGGCAGAGGGATCTGTGCCTGCTGGAATCCCTGGGTGGCGCCGTAATCCTTCAGCAAAAGCCATTGGTAGTCGTCGTCCGAAGTCGAGTAGAACACACTAAGGCTGTCGCCGTTGTAGGCGTTATCGTTCTTGAATTCGAAAGAGAGCAATGAGGTGCCGTCGGGGTCCAGCTCCACTATCGGCGATACCAGAAGGCCTTCACCCCACGACTGGCCAGCAGTGGGGTAGAGGTGACACATGGCGCCGGTGTCGGCCCCGTGGAACTCCCACCAGCAGCCCTTAATGCCGTAGGTCTTCCATTGGCGCTCAATCTGGTCGGCGCCGCCAAAGAACGTTTGTTGGTAGTTGGCCTGCACGGTGGGGGCTTCGGGAGAGCCTAAACCATAATTGCTGGTTATGAAGCGCACATTGAAGCGCATATTCCATTGTGCACCGTTGGCGTCGCTCCAGTTGTCGCCATGGTTCATGTCCACCTGGTCGTCGCCGTCTTTCAGGTATTGCAGACACATATTCTGATTAGTAGTGTGGCCGTACCAACTGGGATTGTTCTGTATGATGGTGTTGCTATGTTCGAAGAAGGTAAGCACCAGATTGGATGAACTATTGTATGGGAAGATATTGTCGAAGATTATGGTGTCCCATTGGTGATTAGGTTTGATGCGAACGGGGCCGGTGAATACGCGGGTCATCATCGATGGTTGCCAGAACGCGGTGCTGGAGAAGCTGCTTAACCAGTTTTGGCCGAGGTAGATGTCGACGAGCAGGGTGGTGTCGACGTTGGTGGAGTTAGGAATGCGGTGCAGCACCATACCGTAAAGCTGCCTGCTCTGGTTGCCCATCTCCTCCGCGGTGTAGATCATTTGGTGGAATTCTGGCCTGCCGTCACTGCCAAACATGGCGAGGTTGTTTGGCGCAATTTCTACATAGTTGCTCTGTGCTTTAAGCCCCATGCCGCAGAGCGACATGACAGCGCAGAGCGACAGAATCCAAAAAAAACGTAGATTTTGTTTCATGATGCTTGAAATTTAGTTATCAGTATATTTATTTAATGAGTTTTGTTTATTTAGGGTTGTCGTATTGGTCGGGCTGGGAAGCCCGACCTCCTATATTGCATTGGTCAGGCTGGGAAGCCCGACCTCCTACATTGTTTTGGTCAGGCAGGGAAGCCCGACCTCCTACATTTTAAAATGCAAAAGTATGAATATTGTCTGAATATACCAAATAAAATTCCTATAGTATTGATTATAATATATTTCCGTTGGCGTCAAACAGTTCGCAGACATCTTTCCTGTCCATGTGAAGCCCTGTTATTCCCACTTTTTCAGCACCTTCCAAGTTCTTGGCGATGTCGTCGATGAAGAGAGTCTCGGAAGGTACCAGCCGCTGTTCTTCCAGGATTTGGCGGAAGCCGTCGGGGTCGGGTTTGCGGCAGTGCATCTGGTGCGAGAAATAGGCGCGGTCGAAGCACCGCTCGAAGATGTCGAAGCCGTATTTCTGCCGCAGGCGTGCCGTGAAGCAGAGGTAGTTTATCTGGTTGGTGTTGCTGAAGAGGAAGGTGCGGTAGCGTTGGCGCAGCCGCAGGAGCAGCTCCACGCGTTCGCGCGGCACGTCGACCAGGATGGCGTTGACAATCTCGTCGACCTGCCCGTCGGTGAAGCTTTTGCCCGTCATGCTGCGTATGTAGTCGCGGAACTGGGTGGGGGAGAGGAGGCCCTTCTCGAAGAGGTCCATCTCGGGTGTCTGCAAATCCTTGGTGTAGAAGGTTGTCATCTCAGGGCATCCCATCCTTGCAAAAGCCTCGCCAACATTCTCGTAACGAATGTCGTGGATGACGCCACCAAAGTCGAATATTATGTTTTTTATACCTTGAAACATAGTTAATGCGTTGATGTTTATTGTTATATAATGCAAATTGCCTTTTTTCGTTTTGCAAAAGTACTAATTTTGCAGAATATGGCATCAGAGTTTGATTTTTTGTGGTGCAATAATGGTTAATGTTGTAAAAAATGTGCTATTGAGTAGCAATAAGTTATAAATTATTTTATCAAAAAAACAAAAAAAAATTTGTCAGTATTGAAAAATGTTGTACTTTTGCACTCGCAATTAAGGAAAGAGGTCTTCTACAACGATGTTGCAAACGGTCCGGTAGTTCAGTTTGGTTAGAATACATGCCTGTCACGCATGGGGTCGCGAGTTCGAGTCTCGTCCGGACCGCCAAACCGAGAGGCTCTCCACAAGAGAGCTTTTTTTGTGCAAATTCGTTTCCTGACACTGAGATCAGAAATCGTTGAACCGGGGCTGACTGGTTTTGACAGCAAGGTTAATGGATTTGTAAGCATGCAGGCTCACGCATCAGAAGCCTCGAAAACCGATGCACTAAATTTAATTGGCGAAAATAACTACGCTCTTGCTGCCTAACCGAAGCACAGTAGGTAAGGCTTAATCCCCGCAACAGTTGCAGGGACAAGACGTCTCCCAGCCGCCCCGACCGTCGGCTGCTGATCCGGAGGCGCTCGTAAAGACGGGATAGCCGGTTGCTTTGCTCCGCACTTCCGGTGAACTCTTAGGAGCTAAGGGTCGTTTTGGGTGCCCCTGTCCGGGCCGGCCTCGAAAACCAATCAGGAGATAAGCATGTAGAAAGCACATCAGTTACTTGTATGGACGGCGGTTCGACTCCGCCCAGCTCCACTTGAAAAAGGAACTTTCCTTAAAGAAAACACTGATAATCAAAAAGATTGTCAGTGTTTTTGCATTTTATAGCAGCAAACTCAAAGGACTATGGTTCCACGGGGTGCAAACAGGTTTCCGAGTTCAAAAAAGGAAACTCGATGGGGTTGATCTCCACGCCGCCGATGCCGGCGTCGTGCAGCAGCTGCAGCTCCCGTTTCAATCACATAGGCTGGTCGGTTTTTTTGCTTATGTTGCGGAAGTGCGTAGGTGTGATACCCATTTCTTTCTTGAATGCGGAATGGAAAGCCTGGCGGTTGCCGAAGCCACACATTTCTCCTATTGCCTCGATTTTGTAGCTTCTGTAGCGGGGATCTTCAAGAAGGCGGATGGCTTCGCGGACGCGGTAGCGGTTAAGGAAGGAGGCGAAATTTTGGTTGAGGCACTTGTTGATGATATGCGACATGGCGTTTTTGTTGGTCCCCGCCGCCTTAGCCAACTTTTGGATATTCAGTTCTGCATCAAGATACAGATGTTGCTGTTCCATAAGCTCTTTGAGCTTCTGCAATAGCTGCTGTTCCTTGTTGTTCTCGTATTCAGCCTTGTCGAATGCCACTTTCTCGACCAGCATATCCTCGGACTTTTCTTTCTGGAGGTTTTTCTTCATCAGAAGGTGATACGATTGCCGAATGCGGATGTAGAGAAACAGCAGGACAAGATTAGCTATGAGTGATAATGTCAGAACCATATAAATAATGATATTCGTTAACGAGACATGTCTCTTTGGGAGTGCAAAAATAAAACAAAATGTTGGAAAAATAATAACCTGAATGTGTAAGGATTCGAACAGTGTGTTGTTTTTTTACACATTTTTCAGACAAAATTCGTTTCTTTTGGCTCTATAATAAGCCGAGTTTTTTTCTGACATAAATCATACAGATATAAGAGTTTTCAAAATCAAATGAATGTCTCGTCGGAAAAATGGGATATGCTACAATGCCCATGTCTGTATTTTTAATCGAAGGCGTCGTATTCTTACATTGTTTTGAGTTTTTTTGACAGTATCTGTCGTGGGAAAATACTATTTTTGCGTTAAAAAATCATGAATATTTATGAAATCAAAATTTATCGTTTTGGCGATTGTTTTGTTCCTTATTGGGCAGGTGGAGATGTCTGCACAGGAGTCGACATCAAATAATGCCAACAAAATTATTGTTGGTGGATGGATTGACGGTCAGTATCGTCTCAATATCAATGATGAGGCGAATGGCTCGTTTCAGGTACGACGTGCACGTCTGGACGTGAAAGGCAACTTGTCGAAACAGGTCGACTTCCGTCTGCAAGCCGATATGTCTTCCGCTCCAAAACTTATTGATGCATACGTCCGTATGCGTTTCAATAAGGCCATAGCACTGCAAATGGGACAGTTCAAAATACCTTTTTCGCTCGAGAACATCCTTTCGCCTCTGGATCTTGAATTGACAGATAACGCACAAGTCATCAGTGCATTGTCGGGTTACAAAGATGTTACCGGAATTGCCAGCTATGCCAATGGACGCGACATTGGACTGATGCTGAGCGGAACGCTCTTCTCGGACGAAATCAAAGGTGTTGAAACTTCCATCGTCAAATATGAAATAGGTCTCTTTGGCGGTGGCGGAATCAATGTCGCACCGACACGGTGGGGTAAAGATTTGTCCGGTAGGTTGTCCATCACACCTTATGTGCAGCACTTAACCCTCTCGGCTTCGGTTTATTGGGGCAACTATATTCTGCCCAATGCCACAACGGCAGGGGAGACCAAGGGTGAGAGAAAGCGTTACGCTGTCGGAGCGCAATATGCCGACGGACGAATCATGCTGAGGGGAGAATACCTATGGGGTAGGACAGGCCTGGACTTGCTGGATGAAATCACCAACAGCTACTTCCTCGACAATCTTGAGTCACAAGGTTGTTACATAACCTTAAGCCGTTGGTTCGATATGGAGAAAACGACTGATGGACAGTTTGTTCCAAAGATTAGACCCATCCTGCGTTGGGACTACTACGCCAGAGACGCCGCTGATGGCACCTCGAAGACGTACTATTGGGCAGGTGTGGAATGCTGGCCGCAGAAATGTCTGCGCTTGCAGCTGGCCTATAGAATACACCAAGACGAGCTCACATCCAACTTTGACCATTGCCTAACTGCAATGACGACAGTGAAGTTTTGACCACCGAGAGACACGGAAGAGAGAAAACATATCAACGTTTAACTTTATAATAATATAATTATGAAAACAAAAATCTTACTATGTACGTTACTGTCGGCCATAGTTGCCATGACGGTGTCGTGTGCCGGCAAAGGCACCGCTGCCTCCAACGACGGTGACGAACTGAAGGGCAGCATCTCAATCTCAGGCGCTTTCGCCCTCTATCCTCTGGCAGTGAAGTGGGCCGAGGAGTTCCAAATGATACATCCCAATGTACGGATTGACCTTTCGGCAGGTGGTGCCGGCAAAGGAATGACAGACGTCCTGGCAGATGTAGTGGACCTCGGTATGGTGTCACGTGAAGTGTACGACGCTGAATTGCAAAAGGGTGCACTCCCTATTGCCACGGCTAAAGATGCTGTCGTCATCACTTTCAACGCTGACAACCCCTACGCCAAAGAGCTGATGAAAAAAGGCTTCACGAAAGAGACAGCTACAAAGATATGGATTACAGGCCAGTATACAACCTGGGGACAAGTGTTGGGAACCAACGACAAAACACCCATACATGTGTACACGCGTTCCGATGCCTGTGGCGCAGCCGAAACTTTTGCCCTTTGGATGGAACGCAAGCAGGAAGACCTGTTGGGGACCGCTGTCTTTGGCGATCCGGGCTTGGCGTCGGCAGTTCAAGGCGATAAACTGGCCATCGGCTTTAACAACATCGGTTACGCATACGACGAGAAGAGCCGCAAACCCAATCCCGGACTGCTGGTGATGCCTGTGGATGGTGACAACAGCGGTGAGATTGAAGCGCAAGAATACTTCTACGACACCAAAGACGACTTCATTGCCGCTGTTGCTGAAGGCAAATACCCTTCACCTCCGGCGCGCGACCTATATCTGGTCTGTCACGGTGTACCGCAAAACCCTGTTGTAAAAGCATTTCTTGAGTATGTGTTGGGCGATGGGCAGAAACATAATATTCCTGCCGGCTATATCAGTATGAGCGAAGAAAAGATACAGCAAGGCCTTGAAAAGATAAGGAAATGAACATCAGAATACTGAAAGATCGGACAGCGAGAGGCATCATGTTGGTTTTGACATTGTTGTCTATCGTTATGGTGGCGGCCATCGCCATTGGGCTGTACCTTAAGTCGAAACCTGTTCTTGAATCTGAATCTCTGTGGACCCTCCTGTTCAGTTCGGAATGGAAACCACTCAAAGGCAGATTCGGTTTCTTGCCATTTCTGATGGGTACGGTATGGGTGACATTGCTTTCCATAACTATTGCGTTGCCTATATCGCTTCTCACGGCGGTGTTCCTCACCGAATATGCGCGGCCGATCATCAAGAAATTCGTGTTTCCGGTGCTGGATATACTGGCAGCACTGCCGTCGGTAATTTATGGTGTGTGGGGCGTTCTGGTGATAGTGCCGTGGATATCGAAGAGTGTGGCTCCGCACTTTGTGGATTTCTCGACAGGCTATACGGTCCTTGCTGCCGGTATTGTGCTCAGCGTGATGGTTGTGCCACTGTTGGTTAGCCTGTTTATTGAGGTTTTCTCTTCTGTGCCTGTGGAACTGCGCGAAGCTTCTCTCTCTTTGGGTGCAACACGATGGCAGACGGCACTTCGAGTGGTGATGAGAAAATCGTTGGCGGGTATTTTGGCCTCGAGTGTGTTGGCGGTGTCGCGCGCCATGGGTGAGACGATAGCAGTATTGATGGTATGTGGTTGTGTGGTGGGTATGCCTCATGGGTTGTTGGATGCCTGTTATCCTATTCCAGCCTTGATTGCCAACAATTATGGCGAGATGCTGTCGATACCGCTTTACGAATCGGCGCTGATGTTCGCTGCGCTGATGTTGTTCGCAGTGGTTTTGATTTTTAATCTTGTGTCGCGCGTAGTGCTATACCGGATAGAGAAACAAAACGAGTAGATTGGTTATGATTCGCAGTAATTATTCATCATATAGCAAATGAAAGTATCACGTAATAAAAAAATCAAGGAAAACGTTGCCAAACTGTTTATGTGGCTGTCGATGGCAATAGTTGTAGTGCTGGTGGTGAGTGTGGTATGGACAGTGTTTTCGAAGGGTGCCAAGGCTATGAGCTGGGAAATGGTCAGCAAGTTGCCCGGAGGAGGCTTCTATATTGGCAAGGAAGGCGGTTTCCTGAATGCCATAGTGGGTTCGCTCATGATTGTAGGGGCGTCGACGGTGCTAGGCCTATTAGTGTCGATACCAGTAGTGCTGTTCCTCAACGTCTATTTGCACAAGGAGTCGCGGCTGGCATACGTTGTGAGGCTTGCTTTCGATGTCCTCTTCGGGGTGCCCAGCATAGTCTATGGCGCTTTCGGCTTCACGTTGATGATTTGGTTTGGCCTCAGAACGTCGTTGCTGGGTGGTATCATCGTCATCACCCTGTTGATCATACCGATTTTTGTGCGCACAATGGACGAGGCGTCGCGCAATTTCCCGCGAGGAATCCTCGATGCTTGTCTGTCGTTGGGTGCAACACGTTGGGAGACACTCAAGGTTGTGGTGCGCCAGATTGCCCCCGGCATAGCCACTGCCACCTTACTTTCTGTCGGGCGAGCCATTGGTGACGCGGCCAGTGTGATGTTCACAGCAGGCTATACCGACAGCATTCCGACATCGCTCTCTCAACCCGCAGCGACATTGCCTCTGGCGGTCTTTTTCCAACTCAGCAGCCCTATTCCGGAAGTCGTCGACCGCGCATACGCCGCAGCACTTGTACTGACAATCATTGTTCTATTGATAAGTATAGCAGGTCGGTTTATTACATCGCATTTTTCGAGGCACAAGGTCTGACGGGAATAAATATTAGCCGAAAATTTGTGCGTATGATGTTACTGTTGTAATCTAATAATTACTTAATTCAATATGATAGAGACTAAAAAGCTGAATGTTTATATGGGTGAAAACCACATTTTGAAGGATATAGACCTCCAATTTCCCGAGAGGCAGATAACGTGCATCATAGGGCCGTCGGGCTGCGGCAAAAGCACATTGCTGCGTACGCTCAACCGCCTTATCGATTCTACCGAAGGGGTGCGTCTGGAAGGGCAAGTTCTGGTGGATGGAACGGATATCATCAGCAGCGGTGCTGAGATTACCGAATTGCGCCGCAGAATAGGATTGGTGAGCCAGCGTCCGTGTCCGCTGCCGATGTCCATTTTCGACAATGTGGCATACGGCTGCCGCATAAACCGTATGTTCAAAAAACGCAGGGAGTTGGTCTATCATGTGCGCCAAAGCCTTCGTGCCGTGGGTATTATGGACGAAATTAAAGGACGCATGCGTTCGCCTGCTGCACGCCTGTCGATAGGTCAGCAGCAGCGACTCTGCCTGGCACGGTCGTTGGCCGTGCAGCCGGATTACATCCTTGCCGATGAGGCCACCAGCGCCCTGGACCCCATATCGAGCAAGAAAGTCGAAGACCTCTTTGTGTCACTTAAGGACAAGTACTCGATTATCATGGTGACCCATACCCTTCGACAGGCCCTCCGCATAGCAGACAACGTTGTCTTTATGTATCTCGGCGAGATTATTGAGACAGGCCCTGCCGCAGAAGTGTTCAACAACCCTCAAAACGAACTTACCCAGAAATATCTTTCTGGAGCGTTCAGTTGATTTATATGTAAGATAAATTTGAAAAATTATCTGACTTTATGAAACTTAATCATTTAAAAGAACTGGAATCCGAGTCGATATATGTGTTGCGCGAGGTGGCGGCACAGTTCGAGCGTCCTGTGATACTTTTCTCCGGTGGCAAGGATTCTATAGTGGTTACATATCTGGCTTACAAGGCTTTCTATCCTGCCAAACTGCCGTTCCCTTTGCTCCATATCGACACGGGGCATAACTTTGAAGAGACCATTGATTACCGCGACCGCCTGGTGGAAAAGCTGGGAGCCCGATTGGTAGTCGGTTCGGTGCAAGAGAGCATCGACAGCGGGAGGGTGAAGGAGGAAAAAGGCTACAATGCCAGTCGCAACCGGTTGCAGACCACCACACTGTTGGATACGATAGAGAAATACAAGTTCGATGCTTGTATAGGTGGTGCCCGTCGTGATGAAGAGAAGGCCAGAGCCAAGGAACGTTTCTTTTCGCATCGCGACGAATTCGGGCAGTGGAACCCCAAAAACCAACGTCCGGAACTGTGGAACAACTTCAACGGCAAGAAGAACATGGGCGAACATTTCCGCGTGTTCCCTATCAGCAACTGGACAGAAATGGATGTTTGGCAATACATCTACGCTGAGAAGATTGAGATGCCATCGCTCTATTTCACACATACCCGTAGATGTGTGCTGCGTGACGGCGTGTGGCTCGCCGCCGAGCCCTGTCTGTCGTTGCGTCCTGATGAGGAGGTTGTCACACAAAGGGTCCGTTGCCGCACCATCGGTGATATAACCTGTACGGGTCTTACTGTCAGCGAGGCAAACAGTCTGGAAGATATCATTGACGAGATTGCAGCCACGAGGGTGACCGAACGAGGAGGCCGCGCAGATGACAAACGAAGCGAGACGGCTATGGAAGACCGCAAAAAAGAGGGCTATTTTTAACAAAAGAAAGAAACAGACAATGAATAACGGATATTTGGATATGGAACTGCTGCGCTTCACCACGGCGGGAAGTGTGGACGACGGTAAAAGCACGTTGATAGGCAGACTGCTGTATGACAGCAAGTCTATTTTCGAGGACCAACTGGAAGCCGTGAAACTGGCTTCGGAAAACCGCGGCAACGAGGAGGTGAACCTCGCCCTTCTCACCGATGGACTGCGTGCCGAGCGCGAACAGGGCATCACCATCGATGTGGCTTATCGCTATTTCGCAACACCTAAGCGTAAATTCATCATCGCCGACACGCCGGGGCATATACAGTATACACGCAATATGGTGACAGGCGCATCTACTGCCGACCTGGCTCTCATTCTTGTCGACGCCCGCAACGGAGTGGTCGAGCAAACAGTCCGTCACAGCTGCATAGCATCGTTGTTGGGTATTCCATATATATTTATATGTGTCAACAAGATGGATCTTGTCAACTTTGAACAAGGCTGTTTTGAAGAGATTAAATCCTGTTATCTTTCGATGGCCGACAGTATGTTGATACGTTCACAACTGCGTTTTATTCCCATCTCAGCCAAACATGGCGACAACGTGGTGAAGGAGTCTGCCCATATGCCTTGGTATACCGACGGCACATTGATGCATCTGCTCGAGACGGTGCCCATCTCCCACAAAACAGGAAGCGACGAACAGGCTATGAGGTTCCCTGTTCAATACGTAATACGGCCCATATCAGATCGTTTTCCTGACTATCGTGCTTACGCCGGTCGAATGACAGAAGGTAAAGTGCGCGTAGGCGACGAGGTGGAGATCTATCCTTCGAGGTTGAGGTCGAAAGTGAAAGCCATTATGCAAGCCGAAAAGTCGTTGGAAGAGGCTTACGCCCCACAATCTGTATCGCTGCTGCTTGAGGATGACATAGACATCAGCCGTGGAGACATCATGGCTTCGCCAGCGGGAAGACAAATGAAAGTCGAACAGACACTTTCCATGATGTGCTGTTGGCTGAACCCTGAACCGCTGAGGCTGGGAACACGCTACTTGCTGAAGACCGCCACTGCCGAGACGATGGCTGTCGTCAAAAACATCGACTATTGTTTGAACATCAACACAATGCAGAAAGAGGAAGGCACCACAACGCTGAATATGAACGATATCGCCTGCGTCACGATCCGCACATCCAATCCTGTGGTGTTCGACAGCTATCAAGACAACCGCACCACCGGTTCGCTGATACTCATCGATCCGGCCTCGTTCGAAACCATCTGCGCAGGTATGATTTGTTGAAAATAGATGACACTTTAAACGCTACCCCCCCCCCTAAACATCAAACCCTATGTACAGCCAAGAGGAAATAGCAGCCCTGAACCGCCAGTTCGAGAATTCCACTCCCCAGCAGGTGCTGCATTATTTTATGGAAAAAATGGGCTTACGACTGGCTTTGTCGTCGAGCCTGAGTATCGAAGACCAGACGCTCACCGATATGATGCTCAAAATAGACAAGCAAGCCCATATCTTCACCCTCGACACCGGACGTCTTTTCCCCGAAACTTATCAGCTGATTGATCAGACCAATGAACATTACGGTGTGAAACTGCGCGTCTTTTGCCCTCAGACTGAGGCTCTTCAGCATTTTGTGGCCACCCAAGGCATCAATCCTTTCTACGAAAGTATCGAAAAACGTCACGCCTGTTGTCAGGTGCGGAAGCTGGAGCCCCTGTTGAGGGCTTTCCGCGATCTTGATGCCTGGGTGTGTGGCTTACGCAGTTCCCAGTCGGTGACCCGCAGCGCGATGCAGATGATAGAGTGGGATGAACAGCACGGATTGTTGAAAATCAATCCTTTGATTAGCTGGTCGGAAGAGCAGGTGTGGGATTATATCAAAACGAACCGTGTTCCTTACAACCGGCTGCACGACAAAGGTTTTCCCAGCATAGGCTGTGAGCCCTGCACCCGTGCGGTACGCCGCATCGACGATATCCGCGCCGGCAGGTGGTGGTGGGAGAGTCCCGAGCACCGCGAGTGTGGCCTGCACCAACGTTATTGAATTGTGAATAACTGTTAAGTGGCGGTAAAAAATAAGGTGTAACGATAGTGATGTAAAAAATGCAACTATTATTCGTGTAAATTCATTTCGCCTGCGAAAATATAGTTATATATTCGGTGTCGCATATCTTGAAAATCATGTAATTCGTGCTAATTCGTGCTAATTCGTAGACTCCAAAAAAACAATCGTTTTACTTTTTTGCGCCTACCCGATTGTATCAACTTATTTTTTTACTTATTGCTAAGTAATTGTGCAGAATATATTTACTATTATATTAGTTGTAAAGATTACGAAATAAGCAAGTTAATCGTTCGTCTCATCACTATTCACTTTTTACTAATCACTTCAATGCAGATAGGAAATGTTCTATAGTTAATTTATAGAGGAAAGATACAAAAAATATTCTATTTCGTTTTATCCGAATAAAAAACATCAAAATAACGCTGCAAGGCATTGGGGTCAGTTTGATAGGCGTTCTTACCGTAGTAGTAATCGGCCATCACCTCGTAGAGACGACACAATTCCTTCAGGCCGGCGCGGTTCTTGTTGGCATCGATGGTCAATGATACAAGCTCCAACGCGCGGTCGGCGGCACGGTGACATTGTTCCTCGTTGCCTTTGGCCTTCCAGCGGTTGGCACGCGACACCTCGCTGCCGATGTTCAGCATCTGCTCGGCCAGCGACATCTGCGCCCACCGTCCATTGGCCAAATCCTTGTGTTGGAACTCCATCGTCAGCATGGCAACAGATGGTTTACTGTGTCTATTATCCTCTGCCGTGTGTCGGCATCCTGCACATCGCGACTGCGGTTGCCTTGTCCCGGACGAATGTTAATCATCGAGTCAAACTCAATGAAGTCCTCACCGTCCATCTCGGGATACAGGTTGATGCCCCACAGGTCGTACTGCGACGAACCCTGTGTCAGCAGTGCCTGCTCTATGTCGGCATGCAGTTCAGCATCCACACCTATCTTTTTTTGCGCAATATCCACCACAGCCTTCACCATGTCGCCAAAATAGTTCGGCATCATGGCTGTCAGGATCTTTCTGTCTGTCGGACGGTCAATTATTTGCATGGCTCAAGACTTTATATCGTTGCAATATTCAATCTGCAAAAATAATAATAATTTTCAAATCTCCAACAAAAAGATACGCACTTTTTCCGACTCACACAAATTTATTTTTCTCCCCTGCCCCACCCGACACAATATTTCCCGTCCCATCGCGTTATAAAAGCATGAATAAAATCAGATATATAAACCTCTGCATTGTGGAGTTCGGGAAGCGCAACGGCATGCCGGCGGCTTTGGCGTTCAACTACCTGAATACCTACAAGGGGTTTGATTTCCTTGTCAGGAACTACGAGGCCGAGCATCTGCTGCCGCTCGACGACACGCTGTCAGACCTCGCCACCTACTGCCGACGTCACGGAGGGACGATGGCATGAGGCTCTATCATGGTTCAAACGTCGACTTCGACAAGATTGACCTTGCCAAATGCCGCCCCAACAAGGACTTCGGCCAAGGGTTCTGCCTGACAGACATACGCAGTCAGGCCGAGGCCATGGCTGTCCGTCGCTGCGAGTTCGAGGAAAAGGGAAACCCCATCGTGCAGGAATACGAGTTCGACGAACACATAATTGACAGCCAGGAGGTCAAAGTCAAGATATTCGACGGCGTAAGTCAGGAGTGGGCGGAGTTCATATTAATGAATCGTATGGCGCATGGCAACCGCAAACATGATTACGACATCGTTGTCGGGCCCGTGGCCGACGACGGGGTTGTGTTCCAGCTGAACCTGTATATGCAACGGCTGATAACCATGGAGACGTTAATCAAAGAGCTCACCTTCTCGCACCTCAACAACCAGTATTTCTTTGGCACCGAGCGTGCCATCCAACAATTGAAACGCGTATGAGCATCACAGAAGAACAGCTGCAATTCATCATCAACAGCGATGTGGAGCAGATAGTGGCCTATCTGCAGGCCGACGAAGGGCTGACACTCAGCCAAGCCTTCGGCCGTGTGTACAATTCGCCGATTTACAAAAAGCTCATCAATACAAACACCGGGCTCTACCTGCAGAGTCCTGATTATATCTACGATTATATTAAAACAAACGGATAACCTATGAAACACACCATCCTCACCCTGGCAGCGGTGGCACGACCAGTTTCATAGAGTATGCGAAGAAAGCATACCAAATGATGCTGTTGTTCCGTGGTAGTATGTTGTCATAATTATTTCAATCTTATAATATCACTCCACCGTGTAGTGGGGTTCTTACTCCGGAAATCGTGCTTGATTGAGTTTGCAAACACCTCTGCTTTGCCTTGCTCGTTCTTCTGTCGGTATTGCTGGGCTGCCAATATCACCGTCTCCGTTCCATTCACTTTGTTTATTCGGTCAATCACCTTATCCAACGACTTCAACTTCTCGAATCTTTCGGCGTTGATGTCGAAGAGATTTAGTTGGATGGGTGATGTCGGAGCAATGCCCATTACAATCACACCTGCTTTCTTGTATTGATATCCTTCCTTGTAAATCTCATTTAAGACCCCTTGGGCGGATTTTACTATGGTGATGGTGGAATTGGAGGCAGTGGGCAGAGAAACCTCCTTAAACTGCCAGTATTGTGGCAAATCGTCCCTAAAGTAGTTTGTGTTTAGGAAAACCCCGACGATGGATGCCACTGTGTTCTGCTGCCGGAGTTTCTCTGCACATCGGGCAGCATAGTTTGCAACGTGTATCTTGATTGTCTCCAAATCAGAAATCATACCGTTGAAACTCCTACTCGTGCAGATGCTCTTTTTCTTTGCCATTGCCTCATTCGGGACACAATCTCCTCCATTCAGTTCTGCCCAAGTTCGATATATCACTATGTTGTTGAATGTAGCATTTAGAGACTCTTTCGAAATAGAGGCAAAGTCAAATGCAGTATGTATTCCGAGAGATTCAAGTTTGGCGGCATATCTCCTTCCTATGCCCCATACCTCATCAACCGGATAGAGTTTCAATGCCTTTATTCTCTTCTCATCAGAGTCAATCAAGCAGCAGTGATGGTATCCCGAATACTTCTTTGCAAAGTGGCTGGCCATCTTTGCAAGTGTCTTGTTCGGTGCAAGACCGATAGAGACAGGAACTCCAACGGACTTCTTGATACGTTTATGGAGGTTCTCACCCCATTGTTTTAGGTCGATACGTTCCATACCGTCGAGATAGACGAAACACTCGTCTATGCTGTATCGGAAGTATTGGGGTGCTTCTTGTCGGATAATCTCGACCACACGACCGGTCAATTCTCCATAAAGCTCGTAATTGGACGAGAAGACAGCAATCTTCTGGTCTGGGAACTGCTCTTGAAGTTTGAAATAGGGAAGTCCTGCCTTAATACCAAGTTTCTTTGCCTCGTTAGACCGTGCAACTATACAACCATCGTTGTTAGATAGTACGACGACAGGTTTCCCGTTCAAATCAGGACGGAAAACCCTCTCACACGAGACGTAGCAGTTATCACAGTCGATGATGCCGTACATAGGTCATTTCTTCCAGTTTCGGATGGTCCATACTACCACACCCCACACCTCAAAATCATCACTGTCGTTGATTCGGATGGGATGGTATTTCTTATTTGCAGGACGTAGTTCTATGTATCCTTCTGACTTATGAGTGAGGTCAAGGAACTTGATGGTGAATTCGTTATTGACGAAAGCAACAATCACATCCCCATCTGACGCCTCGACACTACGGTCAATGATGGCGATGTCTCCGTCGTTGATACCGGCTTCAATCATACTGTCCCCGTCGACACGACCATAGAAAGTTGCCTCTGGGTGTTTTATTAGGTCTCGGTTGAAGTCTAATGTCTCGTGCTGGTAGTCCTCGGCAGGAGAGGGGAATCCCGCCTTGATGGAGTAGGCAAGTTGTAGTTCGAGTTCTTTGTTAAACTCACTTGGTATTATGTGGATTTTGGACATATAAATCAGATTACCTTATTCTGTTTGTTTTGTTTGCAGATTACCGAATTTTGCAAACAAACTGCAAACAAAACTGTAAGCAAAAATCATTTCAATCTTCTGTATTTTACGTTATTAGGAACATTCTCCTCTGTTTGCACTTTTTCGTTTACAATGTTCATTTTGGAAACAACACACTCTACTTTGCTGCACAATCCTTAATCAGTTTCCGACCGGCTTCCGTCAGCACATACTTTTGGTTACGGGACTTTGGTTTGTCTAAAATAGTAGGGGTGGCCAGACCCGTTTGAATCAAGATGTCAATAGTTGTTCGTTTGAATCTTGACCTGTTTGTTTGTCCATACATTGCAACCAATTCGGTCAATGATGTCTCTTTTTGCAGAGCAACAAAGACCTTGAAAATATGTTCAAGATTTGCTCCATCAACATAGGACATAACATAGGACACAACATAGGACAATTTTTGTTTAAGTTGCTCATTGTTAGGTATATCAACTTGGGACACAACATTAGACAAGTCTTCCTCGACAAAGTCTGGATGGCAGGGAATATCTATCAGGAAATAAGCACGGTCTTCATCAGTCTCGATTGTGGCTGATGCAGAACCGTTATCCTTCAGTTTCCTCTGTATGGTAGGTATGCCTGTGGCTCGACCTTCCGTCAATTCCAGTTCTTTCAGGAATTCACCCAATCGGCGGTTACGGTATTTCCGACAACGGAGCGTTTGTGCCTTTCTCACCACATCCAACGGAATGGAGCGGTCGGGACCTCCGTGATTCAAGATGGAGATTCGGTTGGGCTCGACTGTAATCTCAACGGGTTCTCGCTCGTTATAATTTCTATGGTACAAGGCATTCACTACAGCTTCCTCCAATGCTTGATACGGATAGTTGAAATACCTTATTGAATGTTCGTCATCGGACTGTTTCTTGATTTGCTCCTTTATCACATTCGTCCGTAGGTATGACATAGCATCTCTTATCATCATCGGTACGGAGCCTTTGATGGTCGGCAGCTCGATGATATTGTCAGGGTTGTTCTCCCGGCCTTCGGGGAATATCACGATATCCACTTGGGTGGTTTTGAAGAATTTTTCGGGATGTTCACAGAACATCATAGCCGCCACGTTCTTGATTGAACGTTTCTCCGTGGGGCCTTCCAAAAGGTCCATCTGTTCCAATACGCCTTCAAGGTCATTCACCAAGTCCTCGTTCTGTAGTTTGCTGCCCACCTTGACCAGATAGTCTTTCAGCAGCAGCGGAGAGATGTCCGAGAGTTTGATTTCAGGATTGCCCCGGTCATCGAAAGGAACTCTGTTGGCCATATCCCGAAGTTCATCCAATTGCTCGCCTTTGGCCTCGACGGTGGAGGTGCCGTAACGGATGTAGAACACGGGCTTCTTCAATTTGGCTGTCACGTCAGAGGGTGCAGTATATGGTCGATTGATACCGGATGGCACCCAAATCACCAACACATTCTGACCATCCACATCTTCCACCGAGATTCGTGGAGCGTAGAACGGCTCAATCAGCTGGTTGTATTGGAGCATTTCCCGTTGAATTTTGTCCAGCTGGTTCGTCGGAATTCCTGTAACAGGTCTCTTCGCCACGCCATTCTCTTCTTCCACACCCACAAGGATGTAGCCACCGCCGAGATTGTCGAAGTCGTTGGCGAAAGCACAGATGGTATGGTAGATGGATACCGGATTCCAACCCTTCTTGAATTCAATCCGGGTGGATTCCACTTTCCTTTGGTTCAGGAGGTCTTCTATGTTGATAGGTAGTAACATATATTGCTTTTAACAGAATAAATGACAAAAAATTGTTTTGGTAATTATGCGATAATAAAAAAATAAGTTGATTCAAGTTTCGGGAGTAAAATTTTTCAAAAAAAAGTGGCATGAAAACTTGTGTATATTACTAAAAATTAGTAATTTTGCAAAATAATTTTAAAGCCTAATATTTCCATGCCACACTGCAAAAATACGAAAACAATTCG